>CAZKBY010000001.1:0-36384 GCA_964550915.1 uncultured Eubacteriales bacterium
GGCCACAGCACGAAGTCGGCCGCATGGCCGCCGAATTCCAGCGCCGGCGCAACTACTGCCTGATGCGGCTTAACGCCATCCCCAACATATCCTGCTTCAAACCCCATGGCGCTTTTTACCTTTTCCCGAATTTTTCTGCTTATTACGAGAAAGAAGCGGGCGGCGTCCTCATCAGGAATTCCTACGGACTGGCCTATTATTTGCTCAAGGAAGCAAAAGTGGCCATCGTGCCGGGCGATTCATTCGGTGCCGATAACCATATCCGCCTTTCCTATGCGACCTCGATGGAAAACCTGGAAAAAGGGATGGACCGGATTATCGAGGCGGTCGCGAGACTCAAGACGCCGAAGAAAGTCAAGCGCGTTGCGCTCAATAACGCGGCTACACGGGTGAAGAAAGCCGTGCCGGTTGACTCTTCGCTCCCGGTCAAGATGCGCGACGCTTTAGTGACCGAGATGGAGGGCCATCTCGTTGCGGAGAACTATTACGAATGGAACGCCAATATTTCGGGTGTCGTCGTCCAGCTCAGGACCAACGTCTCCCATCTCTATGATTTTTGGGTGGAAAACTGGTACCCCGCCCAGCTCGAAGCAGACCTGGAGCCCCACGGTATCATCTACGCCGTAGACGGGATCGCCGGGCGCGAGCCAAGGGCGTTTTACAACTCCGAGACGAAGACGGGCGTCCTCGTCAACACGGACAATTACGGCCCCCTGCGAAGCCTCGCCCTCGGTTTGGTCATGGATGTCACCGAAAGGCTTTACGGTGCGCATGCCGTGCGCGGTATGGCCGCTGCGGCAGACGCCGGCGGGAAAGGACTGATCTTGGTCGGACCGCCCGGGACGCGCAAGACCGAGCTTTTCTTCGAGCTCCTTGAGGACAAGCGGTTTAAAATCCAGGCCAATGATATAATCTTCGTCCGCTACGCTGGCGGAAAAGCTCAAGCAGACTGCGTCGAGAGAAAATTTTACATGCCGACGAATACCGTCGAGAGCTTCGCCCGCCTGGCGCCTCTTTTTGATTCAAGCAAGTGCGAAAACGTCATCACTCACAAAGAAGACTGCCAGGACGCGGCTTGCCTCAGGCTCGACGACTGCCGTCTCGACCGGGGCTCACCCTTCTGCTACAAAGCTTCAAAAGAAGCGCACGCCATGCTTGATCCATACTGGATCGGCGGGAAAACGGCCCATGCCAAGCGGACGGCCCTGAGCTGGGTTTTCCTTCTCCGGTATGACACCTCATCGCCGGCCGTAGTCCAGGTGGAAAAAGAAGAAGCCCTGCGGATTCTTGAGTCTGGCGAACCTCTTGGGCTAAAGAAGAGCCTCTCCCCGGCCAAACCCCAGCCTTACTACAACCCTCATTTGTTGGTGACGACCGAAGAACGACTGGAGCTCCAGAAGGCTTTTTTCAGCCGGCTGCTTGACGTTGCCACGTTCTATCTCTTCAACAGCGGAGTGGCTGGAGCAGAGGAGATCAAGAAAATCGTGTTGGGCGAGGAATAACGCAATCCGTCCCCCTTTTACTAATCGAGATTACTCACGAAATGAAGCAAAAAAATCCTTTGGCTTCTTATAAAGTATCCGCCAGCCTGTCCTCCAATTCCTGGGCCAGGAGATGGAGGAGCAGGAGGTGAACCTCCTGGATGCGGGGCGTGGAGGACGAGGGGACATCGAGAAGATAATCAGCCAAGGGACCAAGTTTTCCCCCGCCCTGGCCGGTCATGGCCACGGCGAGCAGGCCTTTTTGGCGGGCAGTTTTAAGGGCCTTGACAATGTTGGCTGACGTGCCACTTGTCGACAGCGCCAGCGCGATGTCCCCCTTGTTCCCCAGCGCCTCTACCTGCCGGCTGAAGACGTAATCATAGGCGGAATCGTTGGCAATCGACGTCAGAGTGGAGGTGTCTGTCGTGAGCGCGATCGCCCGGATGGGCTTCCGCACTCTCAGGAACTTATTCACTAACTCAGCGGCAAAATGTTGGGCTTCCGCTGCGCTCCCTCCGTTTCCGAAGACAAGGATCTTTCGGCCATTCCTCATCCCCGCCGTCACGGTCTCAACCATGCCGTTAAAAAGCTCCCTTTTCTTCTCGAAAAAGCTCTTGATGATCCCATACAGCTCATCCTGAACCTCTCCGTAATCCATTTGCTACTCCTTAGCTTTCACTTTTCTTCAGCTAAGCATTATATCCTATTTTAAGCCCAAGTTGTCCCGTTTGTTTTCTCTGCCTTCTGCTGTCTCCCGCCCAACTCTATGATTTCCCGTTTGAAATCAGGGACATGCGCCGATTTTATATTGCTCTTTCATCGCGAAGTAAGCCCAACGATCTCTCCCGTCACCTTCAAATTATTTTCAAATCTTCTCCCGATTCCGAGATTTCTCGAATCTCATGGTCGCTTTGCTCATCAACAACAGCCCTCGTCAATCCCCCAGCCCCGACTCGATAGTGCCCCTGACCCTTTCGATCAATATGGACATATTGCTTAGATTGTACCCCTCTACCGGAACCGGGGCGTGAAAAAGGACATTCACGAGCCCCCGTTTCGTCGCTATTCGGCCGCGCGGCATGAGCTCAAAAGTTCCTCTGATGGTGATGGGCACGATCGGCGCCCCGCTTTCCAAGGCCAGAAAGAACCCTCCCCGTTTGAAGGCTTGAAGGCGGCCATCCCGGCTCCTCGTCCCCTCGGGGAAGATGAGGAAGGAGTAGCCCCGCTTGCGCATGAGCTGGATAGCTCTGGCAATGCTCCGCTTCCCTCCCCGCATCCTCTTGCGGTCAATCGGGACGAAGCCAACGTATCTCATCCCCACGCCGATCACCGGAATCCGGAAGACCTCTTTCTTGAGAATAACCCGGATCGACCGAGGAATGAGCCAGAAAAGGAGCGGGCCGTCAAGGAAGCTCAGGTGGTTGGCCATGAAGATGTAGGCAGCTTTACGGTCCAGTTGCTCCCGGCCCTGGACTCTGACTTTGAGCCCTAACACCTTTGACCCGAGGCTCATGGCCCACTTGGCAATCCCCAGGAGAGGGTCGCGAATCCCAAACGGCCAGAAGACCAGGAGCAGGACGAAAAGAAATATCGTCAGGATAATGTAAATCAGGATAAGAATCGCTGTCCTCATGGTTAACTTGCTCGATTATATCATATAAGTAGGGATAAATTTCCACATTCGCATTGCGCATTGGGTTTCTTTGCCTAATTCAGCTACCCGGCCAATTCCATAAAGAAACTCATGGCGCTTGCGTTCTGTCTTGCAACAGTCCTGTATTTTTTGTTTAATAAGGTCGATAAGAGTAAGAAAAAGAATGCCGGGAAGAAGACAACAGCTTCCCCTTCCCGTTATCCTTGCTGCAGCCTTTGTTTTCCTGTTCTGCAGTCTGTTTTCTTTTTTTATATTCGAGCATATCCCGCATGTTAACGATGAAATCGGTTATCTCTTTCAGGCCAAAATATTCAGATCGGGCCGCCTCTACGCTCCATCACCTCCATGCCGAGAATTTTTTGATTTTCCCCATATTATCAACAATGGCCGATGGTATAGCATGTATCCTCCGGGCTACCCTTTTCTGCTGATGCTCGGTCTTGTCTTCGGAGTCCCCTGGCTTGTTAGTCCTCTTTTGGCCAGTTTATCCGTCATCATTTTCTATCTTTTAGGAAAGGAAATCTACAACCATAAAACTGGCCTCCTTGCTTCTCTCTTGGGGTCTGTTTCAATCTGGTTTCTGCTCATGTCATCAACGATGATGTCACACACAAGCAGCCTGTTTTTTAACACCCTGTTTCTTTTCTTCTTATTTCGCTCTCTCAAACAACCGACTTTTGCCAATGGACTGGCGGCAGCCACCTGTATTGGCATTGCCTTTCTCATCAGACCATATAATGCTCTTCTTTTTGCCGTCCCAGGAATGATATATTACTCCGCCCTTATCTTCAAAAACCTAAAAGCAAGACTAAAAAACGCCCTGGCTCTCACTGTGACATCTTTGACCTTCGCTGGCCTCTTATTCCTTTACAATTTTCTTGCCAACGGGAACCCATTCTTGATGGGTTATATCATTCGCTACGGTAAAAGCTATTCTGTCATTTTCGGGCGGCCAGCGACAATGGACTTCAATTACACCCCCCTCTTTGCGGTCACGCAGCTTGGAGATAATTTAAAAGCCTTAAATTCAGATTTATTTGGCTGGCCGCTGTCCTCTTTTCTAGCTCTTGTGCCGTTGCTTTGGCTCGCCAGGATAAGGCCCGAAGATAGAAAAAAAGACTTGCTTTTGGCGAGCACAATAGCCTTCTACCTGGTCGGCTTCTACTTCTTCTGGGGCGCCTTTGTTTTTATCGGAGCCCGGATGTTTTTCGAATGTCTACCCCTCTTTTTTCTCTTAAGCGCGAGAGGACTATCAGAACTGCCCGGCTTTCTTGGCAAAGCCTTTAAAAGAGTCAAACCCAGAGCAGCCTCAAAGTTCATCACCGCCGCTGTGGTGATTTTTATTCTTTATGCCTTCCTTTATCGCTTTCCCCATCTTATCCGGCCGGCGCACGCCGGATGGCATTTCGACCGGTATGATTACAATTTTGCCGGGACAAATGATCATCTCAACAATACCTTACGATCCCTGAACCTCAAGAATGCCGTCATCATCCTTAAATTTATCAATCGCCCTCCCAAGCCTTTTCCCGATGAAGGCGGATGGGGGGCTGGCTTTCTTTATAACGCTCCGGACTTGAGGACAAATATCATTTATGTCCGGGACAGAATGAACGAGGAGGCAGAGCTTTTCTTCTGTTTTCCTGAATCGGATGTTTTTCTCTATCTGGGGACGATCGAAAAAGGGATGCTTTTCCCCCTAAAGAAGGAGGCCCAAAATATTTTCCGAGGAGAGCCTATTTTATCAGCCCACAAGAGAAAAAAGTGCGTTGAATTAATCACCGACCCAAAGCTATTTTTCAAAATCTACTCAAAAGAATTTGGCGAATTCCTGGAATATCTTTTTAGGAATTATGATATCTGCCAAGTCAATGTAGACTGGCTCATTTCCCGCGGAAGGCGATCGATGGCCGATCGTGATTTCGAGCGGGCCGCTTTTTATTTTGAAGCCGCCCTCCAGGTGGAAAATGATCCGGAAACAAGAAGAACCATGCTCGATCTGCTCATCTCCTGTTACCAAAAATCAGGGCAACTGGATGAAGCCAAAAAAATCATTGATTTTATGGAGAAAATGAATTTTGATGAAAGAAAACTATATCTGGTATTGCCAGAGAGAGGCTTTTAGTTGCGCTTTGTAAGATTGATAGAAGAGACAGGGGATCGAGGATGAAAAAGAATGAAGTATTTTTTCTTTCGCTATTAAGCTGCATTCTCGCAACTGTCCCATTCCTTGTCGTTAAATTTCCTCCTCTGACCGACCTCCCGCAGCATGTCGCTCAAGTCCGGCTTTTCGCCGACGCCCTCAGCAATCCCGCCACCCCATACCGAATTCAATGGATAACGCCTTACAGCCTTGTTTATGCGGTTCTCGGTGGAAGCTGGCTAATCTTTGGCCCGGAGAACGCCGGACGCCTGGGAATGCTGATTATCGTTATTTTTTGGGTTGTCATGCTCCATCTGCTGGCTCACAAGATGAAGCGGCCCCTCCTGGCCGCTTCTCTGGGCTCTGTCCTCTTTTTTGGTCACATCTTGTACTGGGGTTTCTACCAGTTCGCCTTCGGGTTGCCCTTTTTTATCGGATGGATTCTGCTCGCGAAAATTGAATTCCGAAGCCCCTGGAAAGAGGGCTTAGTGTTCTTCCTGGCTTCCATTGTTCTTTATACGGCCCATATTTTCTGGTTTCTTCTGGCCATCGGCTGGCTCGTCGCACGCCATATCATTTTTAAGGGCGACTTCAAAAGACTAATCCTCAGAATCGCCGTGGCCACACCTCTCGGTCTTTTAGGGATCGCCTGGTACCCTTCGCTGGCGGCCTATGGATTTAAATCTCAAACGATCTGGGCAACGACACCTTTCGAGAGGCTGTCGCCTGTCTGGCTCATCGATGCTTCCTTCGGTGGACTAAGAGGCCCCCTCGAGTATGTCTTTTTCGCTTTGCTTGTCGGTTGGGTTATCTTAGCATGTCTGCAGAACCGCCAAGCGCTTCTCTCAAAAACGGATAAAGAGCTTTTGCTTCTCAGTGCCCTTCTTTTCCTCCTGGCCCTTGTCCTGCCTGACAAGCAGACGAATACGATCCGTTTCTGCCAGAGGTGGGTGCCTCCGGCATTCGCTTTTCTCCTGCTCAGCCTCCCCGAACTTCGGGTCAGGAAAAATATTCTAACAGCCGTTGTTTTGGCCATGGTTACGGTTTTTTTCGTTTTAACCTCCTTCAACTGGGTCGCCTTCGAATCCACTGAAATGTCGGGTCTTGAAGAATCTCTCGCAGTATTGCCCGAAGCTCCCCGTGTGCTCGGTTTAAGCTATGTCAAGGAGAGCACCATTGTTAAGGGACGGCCATTTATTCAAGTCTTCGCTTACAGCCAGGTCCTGCGAGGAGGGGAATTAAACTTTTCTTTCGCTGATTTCGGGCCGAGTCTCGTTGTTTACCGCCAGCGCCGCGTGCTTCCCTGGACCTCAGGGTTAGAATGGTTTCCCGAAAAGGCCAGAAAAAGCGACTTTCAATTTTTCGACTATTCTCTGATTAATGCCGATGAAAAGCTTCACGGAGCCTTAGGCTCTGAGTCTGTGATTACACCAATAACTCGAGAAGGCCGCTGGCGGCTGTACAAAGTGGCTCATTGATTCTTGCTATGAATAATCCATATGAAACGATAGATATCAAGATCTAAAATGCCTATTCTATTAATTATTCTTGGAGAAGGCGCGTGCTTGTATATTTTACTCATTCTGTTCCATTCGAGGAATAATTACCTCGCCCTTGACGTGGCCAAGGCGACGATCCTAAACCTTTTCCTTTCTATCTATGAGCTCATCATAATTGCAATCTTTCACCATCTTAGATGGCCGACTTTCTTGGCCTTCAAAGTCCTGATCATTGCGGCAATATTTTCATTCCTCAAAGCCAAGAACAAAATAAGGCTAAAGGACGAAATTGTGAAGCTAAACCTTAAACTGAATGATCATCTTAAGAAACCGCTGAACCTCTTTGTTCTATTCTTGCTTTTAATGATTTTTATCAACTCGCTCTGCAATTTCCCTCTCAAATGGGATTCTTATTCCTATCACCTCCCGATGGCAGCGGCCTTCATTAAAACAGGCATTTTTAGTCACTATCAATATTATGGCGTGTCTATCGGATCCTACTATCCGCATGATATAGAACTTCTTTACAGCTTGATATTCTTGGCGAACGGGATCGAGATGTCTTCTCTTCCAAACTTTATTTCTCTCGTCCTCATTTTTCTCGGTTTATCCCTGATCATGCGAGATTTATTAAAAATGAAAGCTGATGTCTCAATCTCAGGGTCTCTATTATTTCTTTTCCTACCTCTTACATCCGGATATTTCTATGAGGCATATGTGGATCTCTATTTCCTTTCTTTTGCCTTGTTTGCTATTTACTTTCTTATCAGGTTATTTACCACCTCAGATCTGCAATCCCTATTTTTTACCTTATTGCTGATGAATCTTATGATGGGGACGAAATATCAAGGCCTGAGCTATGCCTTTTATACGATTCTTCTTCTCTGTTTTTTTATCCTCAAAAGCAAGCTGTGGCAGAGAACCCACTGGCACAACTTCCTGATTCCGATATTCTTGCAGCCAGTTGGATGCTTTTTCTATCTGAGAAACTATCTACTGACAAAGAACCCGGTCTTCCCTTTGGATATTAATCTATTAAACCTGATTAAATTGCGAGGTTTCTATAAATATGGAATTTTATCCAAAGCGACATCGCTCTGGTCTACTTATAACCGGATAAAACAAAATCTGGCGCCAATCCTTTTTTCCGAATTATCCGTAGGGTTATTCATATGTCTTTTTATTTGGATTTATTGTCTCGTTAACTATAAAACGATCAAACAAAAAATCATCAGAAATTCTTACTTCTATGTTCTCTTAGCGATTCTCGTCCTCTCATTTATCGAATATCTCATGATGCCATACACTGGCCTGAACACGGCGAGGGCGTTAAACTTTTCCTTAAGGCTTGGCCTGATATTTTTAGCGGCGTTTTTTCTGGTGTCTCTCTCAATCCTCTATTATTCTGAATTTAAGTATATCATTCATCTTTGTATTACAGGTGCAATGCTTCTCCTTTTATCTGAACACATATCGACAATAAAAAACATTTTTCTTTCATTTTTCATTATAACTCTGTTTATCATTTATAAAAGCTTAAGGAAAAACGGCACGGTTTTTGCCAGCTTTCTGATAATTTCTTGCCTGACGATAATTTTTCTCAGGCCAGAAATAAGAAAGTGGAAGAACTATTTTTATGACCTTAAAGGCCTCCCGAGAGCGAACCTGGCTTATGCGGGTCGAAACGTTCATTTTCAATTGTTTGATAAACACTTGAAGTACAAGGTCGTTTACATTAACGTTGATAGAAACCAGAATCTCAAATGGAACAAAGAAAAAAATCTGGATTATCACAAGAAAACCGGAGATTTTTTCGTTTGGCTAAGAAACATTCAGAAAGAAGATATTGATTATTTTGTCCTTTATGAGCTGAATGTGGACTATGTTGAAAAAAAATGGATTAACGAAAATCCGGATATCTTTCAAAAAGAGTTGCAGAATGTTTTCAAGATCAATAAGGAAGAGCTTCAAAAAGTCTTGCGGAAGGCGACCTAGAATAGAATTACTTCGTACTTTTCTGTTTAATAAGTTCCTTGCACTTGTTTAATCCGGCTTCGGCCCGCTCTTTTTCCTGGTCGTTTTTGCTCAAATTCAAGGCCCTTTCATAGTAAGGGATAGCTTTTTGAACTTCTCCCTTAAAAAGATAGTGGCTGCCAAGGTATAGCTGAACCTCATAACTTGAGTGAAATTCCTTTTCGTGCTTAATAAAGTCGATATATTTCGGCATATATAAATTGTAGGCGACAGGGTGATTGAGAAATTGATCCCTATTATAAGACCCAATAACTATGCCAATGAATAAGATAACGATACCGCTAATCATAGCTCGAGACATTTTGCCGAGCCCGCTTTCTTGTCTGTCTCGAGGGACGGGATGTTTTTTCTCAGCCTCAGATTTCATGGCGCTTATCTTGCGAGCCACAAAATAACATAGAACAGCAAGAATAGCTCCGGCCAGAACATCGACAACATAATGTTCACCCGTGTAAACGATCACAAAAAGCATCAATAACGCGTAGAGATAAAACGCCCAAGCTTTCCAACGATAAATCCGCCAAAGGACTAAACCGCAGAGGACAGGAAAAGCCGCATGCAATGAGGGCATGGCAGCAACAGGATTTGTATCAAATCCTGAACTGATATCCGGAATGACCATGTTATAGATAACCGCAATGAAGCGAAAAATGCGGGGGAACAGACCAAAGACGTTTGCTGCCATCCAGGGAGGGACTGTCGGAATGGCAAAATAGCCCAAAAGCCCCAGGAAAATGACCAGATAAAAAGAAATCTTGAAGAAACGAAAATGATTCGATCTGTAAAGCCAAATGATAAACCCGACCAGAAGAAAAGCAACAAAATGGCTTCCATGAGCTGCGGTCATGAATTTTTCAAACCAAGAAAAATCCGCCGCTGAACGAGGATGCAAGAGCCATTTTTGCAGATCGACGGGAGGAATGCCCCCGAAGAAAAGCTTTTCCAGTTTTATCACGTAACTGATATATACGGGTAGACCAAATTTACAGGTGGCGATATAAATGCTTCCTCTCAAGCTGTCAAAAAGATAAATAAACCCGATAAACACAAACCAGTCCTGAAGGAATATTTTTAGTTTCCCTAAAAGGGCAACGACCAAAAGGACAAAAAGAATCATCAAGATCTTGGGGACAAAAAAGAAGCGCTGGAAGAGAATTGTGATGAGCAGAAGAGACGCCAAGAAGAACAAAATCAGCAGCAAAGAGTAACTGGTCAGATTTATTTTCTTTTTTGCCATAGAAATGCAATTTAAGTTATTTTCAGCCGTCAAGTCAACTCGATTTCGAGCCTTTTTCCCAGGTCAACCTCTGAATTATCTTGACCTTGTGGGAAAAATGAATTAGACTCTTAACTCTTCATGCAAAAAAAAGACGGTGCTTTTATTCTCATTCTCATCGTCATCCTTTTCGGCGTTTATTGGAAAACCTTTAGTTACGACCTAATCTGGGACGATGAGGTCTTTTTCAAATTCAACCTTCTGTTTATCGAGAACCATCCGCTGAGCTCGGCGTTCAAATTCGGCTACTTCAGCGAACAGCTTGGGGTCCATAATCAAGACCATTATTACCGCCCGCTCCTTACGCTTTCCTATCTTATCGAGAACAGGTTCTGGGGAATCAGGAATGTGACGCTAAGATTGGCGAACCTTCTCATTTTCATTCTGTCGTTGACTTTTTTTTATTCATTTCTGAAGAAGCAGTATGAAAAGGCTTATTTTGCAGAAATAGCTGTGCTTCTTTTCGCGCTCTACCCTCTTAATATTGATAACATCGTATGGATTGTCGGAAGAGGAGATCTATTACTCCTCCTCTGGGCTGCCCTGACTTTCCTCTGCCTGGAACTCAACCTGGAAAAGAAAAGAGCCGCCTTCTTAGTCGGATCTTCGTTTTTTTATTTTCTCGGCATGCTTTCCAAAGAAACGTTTTTGCTCTTTTTTCCGATTCTCATCCTCTACGAATACATCAAGAACAAAAAATTGACGTGGCCTTACCATCTGACCAATCTTGGCCTTACTGTTTTCTTCTTTATTCTCAAGAATATCCTCATCGAGGTCAAGAATCTTAGCATCGCTTACAACCCTTTGTCTCTTGAGAGCCTTAGGGCAGCGCTGGGGACAGTGGGTTTTTACTTCCGGACTATCGTTTTCCCTTTTTCCTATGATATGTTTCTGTCTGTTTCCAGAATGACGAGTTTGCTTTATATCGGTTTTGGTTTATTATGCGTGGCCTTATTTTTCTTTCTTTTCGTCCAGAGCAAAAAGGATCAAAAGTTCTTGTTGCCATCCGCAATCTCAGCCCTCTTTCTGGCAGGGCATGTTCCTCTTATCTTCACAAACATCTATCCTTACCAGATTTATTCACGTTATATGATGGTCTCTGCTTTCGCGATGATCTGGCTTCTTACGATCTTCCTCACTCGAATCGAAGAAAAAACAAGATTTGTTCTTGTCTTCATCATCCTCCTGGCCTTTATTCCTTCCCTTGTGTTCAATGCAAATTTCTATAAGGATAAAGCAAGTTTCTGGCAGAGAGCTTTGAGAGCTTCTCCCCAGGATCCTTATGTCCTTTTCCAGGCGGCGAAGACCTTTTACGAGAATAAAGATTATTTGTCGGCAGAACTCGCTCTCAATAGTTCTCTATCCTTAACCATGAAGAGAGAAACAGCCATCATGATAAGCCAGCTCTATGCGGATATTGAATTAGCCCGAGCAGATTACGATCACTTTTCCCGCTGGCTCGCCAGCATTGAAGAATTCGAAAAAGACCCGAATATAAGGCTGGCACCTTTTATCAGATACCAGATCAACTCCAAAAAAGCCAAAGCTCATATTTCAAAAGGTGACGTAGACAAGGCTGAAAGATTGTTAAAAGAAAATATCGCAGGCTTCGCCTCCGTAAAAGAAGCTTATTCAGAACTATATGAGCTTTATGTCGGCACTGAACAGTGGGAAAAAGCGCTCCTCTTTGAAAAAACCATGAAAGAAATATTTCCTAACTACTACGCCCACCTTGATACGGGGAAAATGCAAAAAGAATTTGGCACGCTTTCATTTGAGAAAAAAATGGATTTTTACATCGAAAATCGGGATTATTCCGCCGCCATCAACCTTATCAAAACGTTACCGAATCTTAGCCTTGATCAACAGTTTCTTCTTTCCAAACTTTATTATTATCAGGGAAACGTGGTGGAGGGAGAAAAGATAATCCGCATGATCCTCGAAACTAATCCTAGTAGCTGGGAAATTTTAAATAAGGTTGGCTACTTCTATTTAAGCAATCTCATCCGTGTCCAAGAGGCCCTGCCCTATTTTGAGAAATCTCTCAGTCTTAATCCCTCTCAGCCCGAAATTATTGACGTTTCGAATAGACTCAAAAACGATTATCTGGCCAAGCTAAAACCTGTCTGGAAATAGGGCCAGTTTCACTCAGGACTGGGCCTCAAGCTTTTCAGCTCCTCGAGTAACATCTGGGTCTGTTTAGTGCGAAAAATTAGGTAGTCTCGAGCATAGAGTTCAGCGGCCTTTTTGTAGTCCTTGACGATGAGATAAAACTTCGCCGCTCGAGTTAAAACAAAATGGTCTCGGGGGAAAGCCTGAAGCTTTTCCAGAATAATCTTCTCGCCTTCAGATATCTTCCCGGAAAAGGCAAGATAGTAAGCATAATTAAAAGTTGCATGCAAAGATAAAGTTCTATCGTTTGCCCTCAACTCCTGAAAATAATATTCAGCTCTGGGAAAATCCTTCCTAAACGTAAAATAGATCGCCAGCTCCTCATGGGTTCGGGTTTTCCACATATGATAAAGGGGATGGTCCTTTCGGCTAAGGAGGCTTTCGAATAAACCCAAAGCTTTTTTTTCGTCTAGCGGAAGAGTGTGAATTCCGATATTAAATTTTGCGATGAGGTCTTCGCGTTCAATTTTCTTGATACTCAGCCAGAAATCCGTCTCGTCCTGGCCATAGAGTTTAGCTTTTGGATAGATCTCGACTGTATAGACGATGGCAATAACGACCAGGAGAAAAATGCAGATTGCTTGGGGCTTTATTTTTTGGGTCGTTATTTGCACAATCCATAGAATAAACACTGCTGAAGGAAAATACAAAAATCTCCAAGCGATAAGAGAAATTGTCGCCGCAGAAAAGCTAACAACCAGCACGGGCAGGAGCGAAAAATAGAAAGCCAGGGAAAAGAAAAAGGGCCAAATTTTATTTATCTTTTTGAGAACAAGAAAGAAAGATATTCCCAGAAACACAATTAGTGCAAAACCAAAAAACAGGAAGAGACGATTGTCAAAAACAGAAACTGGGTCGATTGTCATGCTCAGATTAAACGGGAAAATGATTTTCCATGTGTAGAAACCAAATGTCGAAAAAAGGTCGATAAGCGGTCTTCCCGAATAAATAAATAGAGAGGAGCCAAGGGCGAATTTTCTCATCATTAGCCAGACAGCAAGAACAAAACCAAAGAAGACAAGAGGTAAAGCCATGTCTTTGGCCTTGAATCGCTTAATGGAGAGGCCAAAAAGGTATAATACCGGCAAAAAGACCGCGCTCTCTTTGGCCAAAAGAGAGGCAAGAAAAAACAGGCAAGAAACGGCAAGGTGAAGAGATTTTTTTTGTGCGACAAAACGGAGAAAAAACAAAATTGAGAGCGCAGCCAGAGCAGAGGAGAGCAGGTCTGTCCGGCCGGAAATCCAGGCTACATTCTCGAAGTGCAGCGGAAATACAGAAAAAAGCAAGGCACTCATAAAAGAGGCCATCGCGCTAAACCTGAGGCTAACGAGAAGGCTGAAGATAAGAACAGAATTGCCAAAATGAATAAGGATATTCGTTAGGTGAAAACCTGCCGGATTTAAATCCCATATTTTAAAATCAAGCCAGTAGCTTAGAGAAGTCAGAGGCCTATAAAATTGAAGGCTTGGATCAGCCCTCCGATTGGATTTGTCGATCCCAGAATAGCCTCCGAAGGGGCTGAATAGAAAATCCTTGAGAAAGCGAGGACTTAGGAGATTCTGATTTTCGCTGATAAAATACTTGTCATCCCAGAGAAAACTTCCCCTCATTGAAGGCAAGAAAACGGCCGCGTTCACCGCCAGCAGAATCAGGATGAAAATAAGCCTAATTTTTCTCGGCTCGTTCATTGCCAGAAAAGAAACCTGATGTCGGGCACTTTTCCGTACTTTTATCAAAAGTATAGGTGCCTGTCAAAAAAAGAAATCGGCACAAGAGGTTAGGAATAGAAAAAAACGAAGTTTTTAATTTGTTATTTGAGAAGTCTTAGGGGCATGAATCCAGGAACCATTCCAGATGATAAGGTCCTGGTCAAAGCTTGTTAGGCTGGTTAGCGGAAAATAGGCTGAATGCGGATCCATAGGATCGAACGTAAAGGCTGTTTGCTGCCTGTCTCTGCCGTAGGAAATGACCAGAAAATCATCTTCTCCAGTCGCCGTGACGCCCGCGATTCCGGCACCCGAAACCGCCTCAGCGCCACAATATATATAAAACGCACTTCCCCACTGGTCATTCAAAGGAAGAACTTTGAGGTACAACGAGCCCATCATCAAGCTAAAATTTGAATTCGCCACTAACGGTCCATTTTGTTCAGGTGCAAAGCCGTGATCCATTATATAGTCTATTATCCCTTTAGCAATGGAATTCATGTCTTGCATTGTCCCTTTCTGTTTCGTTTTTTGGATAGAGCTTATAAACTCTGGAAGAAGGAGGGCAGCAAGAATTCCAATAATGACTAAAACCAGAAGAATCTCAATCAGGCTGAATCCTCTTGTCTGCTTTGCCATGGAGATCTTTATCGTCTTTGAAAAAAAGGGGCGACAAGCAGTCCCTTATCGCCCCCATGTGAGGTCTACTATCTGATTTTCGCGCTCAACAACCTTCTTTACTCACCTGAGATCACTCGACTTAACTTCCTAGCTGAGCCGACTTGGGAGCGTGAATCCAGTTGCCATTCCAGCTTACTAGGTCCTGGTTGAAGCTCGTCATCGCCGTGACCGTGAAATACGCTGAGGTCGGGTTCAGGGGGTCAAAGTTGATGGCAGTAAAACTTTTGTCTCGACCATAAGAAGCAACTAGAAAATCGTCAACTCCGCAATTGGTAACGCCTGTATAAACGCTATCACAATCTGTTCCAGAATATACCTGGAACGCAGTGCCCCATTGGTCATTCTGAGGTAGGACTTTGAGATAGAATCCGCTCAAGTCCGTGTAGAACTGGGTTCCGCCTACCAGTGGACCGTCCGGAGCACTTGTCGGTGCCGTTCCGTTGTCAGTGACGTAATCCATGATCGCCGTGGAGATAGAGTTGATGTCCTTCATGGTGCCCTTCTGTTTGGCTTTCTGGATGGCGGAAAGGGCGTTGGGGATGAGAAGCGCAGCCAGGATGCCGATGATGGCGACAACGATGAGCAGCTCGATCAGCGTAAAACCTCTAACCTTTTTTAACATTAAAACCTCCTAAATTCCTTGGTGACTTTTCGTCAACAAGGTAAAATTTGCCTAAATGCTTAGGCATTTAATGTTTAGCAATATCAGTGCCAACTCCCTAAAATATAACTTGCTCATTATAATATAATTAAGCAACATAAGCCTTTATGTCTTACAACAAAATTGACAATAATTGTCGCTCCTTGACAAAAAAAGGCAAGCTTCACAGGGCAGGCTTGTATTCCTGGCGTTCGGTTTCTCGCCTCGCCCGTTCACTCCCCCTCAGCCCGTACTTATTGATCAAGTGCCTCAAAGACCGGTAGCTGATGCCTAAAAGAGAAGCGGTTTTGCGCAGGTTTCCCCCGGCCAGCACTCTGGCCTCGGTGATGTATCCCTTAGCAAGTTCATCAAGGTGATTGGTCAAATTAAAGTTCGGCGGGATTAGCGGCTGCGGTGTAGCTTTCCTCGGCGGGGCGACGATTTCCCGGGGCAAGCTCGCCGCCGTAATCGTCTCCCTATCTTCAATCGCCACGACCCTCTCGACGACATTTTCGAGCTCGCGGACATTCCCCGGCCATGCATAGGCCTCGAGGTAGCCAATGACTTCGGGCGCCAGCCTTTTCATTTTCTTTCCCATATGCTGGCAGTACTTCTGGAGAAAGTGCTGGACAAGGAGCGGAATGTCCTCAATTCTTTTCCTTAAAGGCGGCATCTCGAAGGAGATGACGTTCAGTCGGTAGAAAAGCTCTTCCCTGAATTTCCCCTCCTCGATTCGTCGCTTGAGGTCGAGGTTTGTCGCGGCGATGATCCTGACGTCCACGGAAATCTCTTCGGTGCCTCCGACTCTCCGGACCTTTCGCTCCTGGAGCGCCCTGAGGAGTTTCACCTGGGTCCAGGGGGACGTTTCCCCGACCTCATCCAGAAAAAGAGTTCCTTTCGTCGCTACCTCAAACATCCCCTTTTTATCGGCCACGGCGCCTGTAAAGGAGCCTTTGACATGGCCGAAAAGCTCGCTCTCCAGGAGGTTTTCGGGTAGTGCCGCGCAATTGATGGACACGAACGGCCGTTCGTTCCGCCGGCTGAGGAAATGAATCGCCCGGGCCGCCATCTCTTTTCCCGTCCCGCTTTCGCCGGTGATGAGAACGGTCGAGTCGGTGGTCGCCGTCTTTTCGATCAGCCCGTAGACCTCCTCCATGGCCTTGCTCTTTCCGATCATGTTTTCAAAGGAGTATCTCTCCTTGAGATTCCGCTTGAGGAGGATGTTTTCTTCCCGCAGCCTCCTTTTTTCGAGCTCATGGGCGATGATGATCTTCAGCTCCTCGACATCAAAGGGCTTGAGAATATAGTCAGTGGCTCCGGCCTTGAGCGCCTCCACGGCCTGCTTGAGACTCCCGTAGGCAGTGATCATGATCACGGGAATGTCGGGCCTGGTTTCGCGTATGTATTTCAGAATCTCCATGCCGCTTATTTCGGGCAGCTTGATGTCGCAGATCACGAGGTCGAAACTCTCTTTTTCCGTAAGCTCAAAGACCTTTGAAGGCGCCAGGCAGGTTTTAATCCGGTAGCCTTCCTTCTTGAGGACAACACTGAGGAGGTCGAGCAAACTCTTTTCGTCGTCAACAATCAGGATGTTTTCCATATCTCATCTCGCAAATACGTCAGCTCACCGCACCAGCCCTGGAGTCAGAAGCCGTCTCTCTCACCCGCGGTCCGCGCACCGGGAGCGTCAGGATGATCTCTGTTCCTCTCATAAGCTCAGAGTGGACTTCGATTCTTCCGTTATAGTCATCGACGATCCGCCTGACAATGACCAGTCCCAGGCCCCGGCCGTTCTCAAAACGGGTGAAAAAGGGCTCAAAGAGATGCTTCTTTTCCTCTTCCCTGAGGCCGCGGCCTGTATCAGCAAACTTGATTTTGATCTCTTTTTTGTTTTCCCGGACAAAATCGACCGTCAGAGTCCCGCCTTCAGGCATCGCTTTGAGCGCATTCTTGGCCAGGTTCCAGAAAACCTGCTTGAGCTGATTGGCGCTCCCGTAATAGGTCAACTTTGAAGATGAGAAATTGCCGGCCAGGCGGTAGTTCCCGTTGAGTTCGCCGCTCGCCCTGAGCAGAGCCAGCGTCTCCTCCAGGGCTTCAGAAAGCCTCACCTCTGAAAAAACCCTCTTGCCCGGGGAGGCCAAATCCAGAAATTGCTCGATCGACTGACTCACACGGACGGACTCCTTGAGGACGATCTCCATGAGGTTTTTCTCGTCCTCATGAAGAGGCATCTCGTTCTTGAGGAACTGGACTGCTCCCGAGATCGCAGCCAGAGGGTTGCGGATCTCATGAGCCAACTGGGCCGCGATGCGGCCGGCCGTGGCCAGCCGTTCTTTGACCTCTAACTCCTTTTGGGCCAGGAGAAGCTCCTCGCGCGCCCGCCGGAGGCTGCTCGTCAGGCGATCCGCCAGGACGGCGATCAGGATGAACAGGCTCCAGGCCACGAGAATGGTAAAAAGGACAAGGCCCAGCGAGCGTTCCCGATACTGATCAAGGCTGAAATACGGGATCAGCCCGAAATAAAGACCGTCCACCAGAACCCCGAAAAGGACCGCGGACAGGCCGGCCGTGATATAGGTCGCCCGGCTCGAAAGAACGATGCTCGCGGCGATGATTGAGAAAACATAGAGCAAATAAAGGCCGCCGGTTAATCCCCCGGATATGTAGACCAAGGCCGTGATCAGAAGGAGGTCAAAAAAGGTCTGAAGGTAAGCCTGGAAGGAATAGCTCTTCGACCACCAGTAAAGACACAAATGAACCAATGACAGAAGATAGGTCAGAAGCATAAGATAATAAAAAGGAATAAGCGGGATGAAATCCGTCGTCGAGGACTGGATGATGATGACGGCGACGAGGATCGAGGTGACCGCGATCAAGCGGATGAGGATGAACCAGAGGATGTGCTTCTTCTGTGTTTTCATCCGGCTTTAGAACTGCTGCATCAAGGCAAAAATGGGAAGGTACATGGAAACAACAAGAGACCCGACCATGGCGCCAACGAAAATGAGGAGAACGGGCTCAAGAACGGAAAGAAGGGCAGACACGGAGGCATCAACCTCATCGTCGTAAAAGTCGGCCAGCTTGGTCAGCATCTCGTCCAGGGTTCCCGTCGCTTCGCCCACGCTCACCATCTGAGTGAGCATAAAGGGAAATTGCCCCGTTTCGCGAAAGGCGTCTGTTAGGGTTTTTCCTTCGGCGACCATCTTCCGGGCGTCCATGACGCTCGATTCAAGGATGACATTTCCCGCCGTGGACGATGTGATCCGCAAGCTCTCTAACATCGGCACGCCACCCGCAACCAGCGTGCTTAACGTTCGCGTGACTCTTGAGATGGAGACTTTCCGCATCAACTCGCCAAAAAGGGGCAGCCTGAGGATCAGTCGGTCGACAACCCAGCGGCCGCGCTCGGTCCTCCGGAAATATCTGAACCCGATAACGAGGGCAATGAGCCCGACGAACATCAGGACAATATAACTGGAGACGAAATGGCTCAGCCGGATGACCGCCGCCGTCAAAAAGGGAAGCTGCGCGCCGAGTTCGGTAAAAATCGTGGCGAAAATAGGGATCACCTTCCACAGCAAGAAGATGGCGACCAAAATGGCGAAGGTGATGATGGCCGATGGATAAATCAACGCTTGTTTGACCTTGGCCCTCAGTTTGACGACTTTTTCGATGTACTCAGCCAGCCGCCGCAGCATGATGTCCAGCGACCCGCTCTGCTCTCCCGAAGCAATGAGGTTACAGTAGAGGTCATCAAAGGCCTTGGGGAATTTCCTTTTGGCCTGATTGAGGGTCGAGCCCGCCTCGACATCCTCCCTGACGCTCGTGATGACTCTCTTGAAATACCTGTTCTTGGCCTGCTCGGCTAAGATCGTCAGACTCTGGATGAGCGGCAGCTCAGCGTCGATGAGAACGGAAAGCTGGCGGCTGTAGACGGCCAGCTCCTTGAGTTTGACTTTCTCCATCTTGAGAAAAGGAATCCGGAGGCCTTCTCTCTTCGCCGCAATGTTGAGGATGGTAATTTGTTCTTTTTGCAGAGCCCGGGTGACCTCCTCAGAAGAGGTAGCCACTCGCTCGCCGCTGACAAGATCGCCGTATCGATTTTTTCCCTTCCAGACATAAACAGCCATGCTTCACCCCTTTCTATTTTCCCGCAGAGCCCTGAGCGAGGCTGACAGAGGATTTCTTCAGCCCCTCCCGTCTCTGGATGATATCGGTCAATTCCTCAGGGAAGGACGTGACGCTCATCGCCGTCTCTAAGGTAATGAGCCTTTTGAAATAAAGGCTGGCCAGCGACTGGTTGAACGTCTGCATCCCGAATTTCTCCTGTCCCATTTGCATGGTCGAGTAGATCTGATGGACCTTGTTTTCCCGGATGAGGTTTCTTATGGCGGGATTCGGGATCAGAATCTCCATGGCCAGGACGCGGCCTTTGCCGTCGGCCCGGGGCAGAAGGGCCTGGGTTAGCACCCCTTCCAGGCTCATCGACAGCATGATCCTTACCTGGGCCTGGTACTGGGAAGGAAAGATGTCGATGATTCTGGAGATCGACTCGGCTGCAGAATTGGTGTGCAGGGTGGAAAAAGTCAGGTGGCCCGTTTCGGCAACCCGGAGAGTTGCCTCCACCGTCTCATAGTCCCGCATCTCGCCGACGAAAACGACGTCAGGGTCTTCCCGCAGCACGGAGCGGAGGGCATTCGTGTAGGACAGGGTGTCAACAAACAGCTCTCTCTGGTTGATGATCGACTTTCTAGGAATAAAATAATACTCGATCGGGTCCTCGATCGTCACAATGTGGACAGCCCGTTCGTGGTTGATGTGTTCCAACATGCAGGCGATGGTCGTCGATTTTCCGCAACCCGTCGGCCCTGTCACCAAGACGAGGCCTCTGGGCAGATAGCAGAGCTGGCCGATCCTCTGGGGAATGCCGAGCTGGGCGAAACTCCACATCGACGGCAGGAACCGGCGGAAGGCGCCCGCCACCGCTCCTTTCTGCATGAAAACGTTCGCCCTGAACCGGCCCAGGTCTTTGATGCCGAAAGAAAAGTCTAACTCTAACTTATCCTCAAATTGCTTTTTCTGCCTGTCCGTCAGGACGCTGTAGATCAGTTGCTTTGTCTCCGACGGCGTCAGGGGCGGATGGTCGACCGATTTCAGAATCCCGTGGACCCTGATCCGGGGCGGGATGTAGGTTGTGATATGCAAGTCGCTGGCGTCCTCTCTAACGGCTGTTTCCAAAAGCTCTTGAATTGTTTTGGCCATTTTTTTCTCCTTGTTAATCCTTAACGCTCTCCCGGAGCACCTCTTCGACCGAGGTTATGCCGTTCTTGATCTTGATCAGGCCGCTTCGCCGCAGCGTGATCATGCCCTTCTCTACGGCTTTCTTCTTGATTTCCCGCGATTGCGCTCTGGTCAGGATGAGCTCGCGAATATCATCATCGACGGGCATAACCTCGTAAAGGGCGATCCTGCCCTTGTAGCCGGTGTTGCTGCAATAATCGCACCCCTGAGCCTTCCAGATATCCACCCTTTCTGCTTCCTCGGCCGTAAACCCGATGTCGAGAAGGGCCTTGACAGGCAGCTTATGGGGCACCTTGCATTTCTGGCAGAGGCGCCTGACCAGCCTCTGAGCCGCGACCAAGATTACAGAATCGGCAATCAGAAAGGGTTCGACGTTCATGTTGACCAGCCGGACGATCGTGCTCGCTGCGTCATTGGTATGAACGGTGGAAAAGACCAAGTGCCCGGTCAGGGCGGCCTTGATGGCGATATCAACGGTCTCGAAATCCCGCATCTCGCCTACGAGCATGATGTCAGGGTCTTGTCTTAAAAAGGACCTCAGCGTCCGCGGGAAATCCAGCCCGATTTCTTCCTTGATATGGACCTGATTGATGCCGGCGATGTTGAACTCGACCGGGTCTTCGGCCGTGAGAATGTTTTTCTCTAAAGAATTCAGCGTGGAAACGGCGGAATAGAGCGTGTTCGTCTTGCCGCTTCCCGTCGGACCCGTGACCAGGATAATTCCCCAGGGCCTGTGGATAGCCTCGCTGAACTTCTCCAGAGATTCCTCCTCAAATCCTAACTCGGTCAGGTCGAGCTTCAGCATCTGCCGGTCGAGGATTCGGGCGACGACCTTTTCCCCGAAAATCGTCGGCAGGGCGGAGATCCGCATGTCGACTTCCTTTCGGCCGCCGTTCTCCAGCTTGACTTTCATCTTAATCCGGCCATCCTGGGGAAGCCTTTTTTCGGCGATATCCATGTTGGCCAGGATCTTGACGCGCGAGGTGACTGGACTCCTGAATTTCATCGGCAGGTTCATCATCTCATGAAGGATGCCGTCCAGGCGGAAACGCACCCGGAAACTCTGCTCGTAGGGCTCAAAATGGACATCCGAGGCGCCTTTCTTTATCGCGTCCACAAAAATCGTGTTGACCAGCGTGATGATAGGCGCTTCTTCTGTGGAATGGACGAGTTCCTCGACGTCGTAGTCCTCCTTTTCCTCCTCGATGATGTTCACCCTTGTGTCTTCAGCCAGCTCGATGTCCTCGATAATCTTCTTCACCTTCAAGGCGCTCGAGGAGCCGTAGTACTTGTTGATAGCGTTCATGATTCCCGACTCTGAAGCAATCACTGGCTGAATACTCAACCCTGTCCGGAATCGAATGTCTTCGATGACCTCCAGGTCTGTTGGGTCGACCATGGCCAGGGTCAGGAAGGAACGGATGCGGTGGATGGGCATGATCAGATATTTCTTGGCGATGTCAACGGGAATGAGGTTGACGACGTCGGGATAGACTTCGAACTGATCAAGGTCGATATAGGGATACCCTAACTGCCGGCTCAGAGCCTGGGCCATGTCTTCTTCTGAGACCAGGCCGAGAGAAACGATGGCTGTCTGGAGCGGGATGCTTTTTTCCCTCTGCATGTCCAGAGCAGATTTAAGCTGCTCGGGAGTGAGCACTTTTTCCCTAAGGAGTAGTTCGCCTAAATTTGATCCCATGTTGGAAAAGTTTCCATACCATAGCCGATTCGCCAAAATTTGTCAATCCAGGCCCAACTGTGTCGATTTTTCCGGTCGCATTCATATAAAAGGACGCTTTTCTTAGTCACGTTATCTCCATCTGCGCACATAACTTTTTCCTCAGGAGGGCAGGTGCGTTAGAACGGTCCCATGATGGCAGGTCCTCCCTTACAGGGTCAATCACCCATAGGGATGATTTTGAAGGTGAAATTCCCCTTGAGAACCTCACCTGGAGGGGTTAGGGGTATAGCCGGCAAGGGCTGCCCCCTGCGCCAAATTGACAAGAAATGACCATTTTGCTAAGATGGCCGAGCTATCTAAGCCCAATTCATGTCGACCGCTCCATCGCCGCATCGAAGATTCCGAAGTTGAAACAGCGGGGAGTGGCGCAGCCTGGTTAGCGCGCCTGCCTTGGGAGCAGGAGGTCGTCGGTTCAAATCCGATCTCCCCGATACTGCCTCCTGGCAGGCAGCCTGGTTTCCCCGCTGATGCGATACGAAAAGAGAGGCGCCTGTAGCTCAGCAGGACAGAGCAGCTGCCTTCTAAGCAGCGGGTCGGGGGTTCGAGTCCCTCCAGGCGCGCTCCCGATTTTTTAGACCTGCCGTTTGAGGCCTTTCTCGATCTGGGCTTTCTCAATCCTGAGGACGACCGGCCGGCCGTGCGGGCAGAGCGACGGGTTTGAGGTTTTGAAAAGTTCTTCGACGAGATAGTCCATCCTTTCCCGGTCGAGACGTTCGCCCGCTTTGACCGCGGTTCGGCAGGCCAGGGTGGCAAGCAACTTTTCCCGCCTTGCCGACGCTTCCTCTCCGCCCATCTCTTCAAGCAGAATAAACAGCGCGTGCTTCGCTTCCTCCTGGTCAAAGATGTCGGGAAAGCCGTTGAGAGCGAACGTCCTTCCCCCCATGGCTTCTACCCTGAACCCGGCCGCTTCCAGAATTTCGCGGTTGGTTTCGAGGCTCAGTTCCTGCGACGGAGCAAGGTCGAAGAGAAGAGGAATCAGAGGCAGCTTCTGCGGCCAGCGCTTTTCTGAATCGATCTCCCTATATTTTTCAAAAAGCACCCTTTCATGGGCGTTGTGTTGGTCGATGACCAGCAGTCCTTCCTTATCGACCGCCACGATGTAAGTCCCGAGATACTGTCCCAAAACTCGTTGCTCTGGCCCTCCTTCCCCTGCTTCGGCCCCAAGGGGAAAAAGCTCACGTGCTTGCGCTGCTATGTTTCCGTCTGGGACGACGGAGCCGCGACTTTTAGGCTCTTCGACTCGCGGCTGAGCCCGCTCATAATCGGGGACAGCATAAACCAACTTCACCCCTTTGTCGCTGAGGACTGATTTTTCCACGGCCTTGAGCACAGCATAAAAGACAAACCGGGAATCGCGAAAATTTATTTCTGCCTTGGCCGGGTGGACATTGACGTCCACGTCGCCTGGAGGAACGTCGAGGAAAAGAAAGGCCTGGGGGGAGGAATCCTTCTCCAGGAATCCCCGGTAGGCCTGATTGAGGGCGGCTTGAAGAACGCGGTTCTTGACCAGTCTTCGGTTGACGAAAAAAAGTTGGTGGCTTTTGTCGGGCCGGCCCTGAGGGGGTCTCGAGCTAAAGCCATTGACCCGGATTTCTCCATCCTCAAAATCGATTTTGAGGAGCGTCTCGAACACTGTCTTGCCGAAAAGCTGGAAAATTCTTTCCCGGACACTTTCCACCGGCGGGCAGTTTAAAATTTCCCGCCGCGAGTGGACAAGGGAAAACCGGGTTCGAGGATAGGCGAGCGCCACTCCGGTCACCCACCGGACGATAAGTCCTAACTCGGACTTCTCGGAGCGCAGAAACTTCCGGCGGGCCGGCAGGTTATAAAACAGGTCCCTGACCTCGACAGTCGTGCCCCGCGGAAAAGCGATCTCCTGGATGGAACGGAGCTCTCCGCCCTCTCTTTCCACCCGGGTCCCGCCTTCTCCTTCTCCGTCCGAGGTTTTCAAGGTCAGCCTGGAGACGGCTGAGATGCTGGCCAGAGCTTCGCCGCGAAAGCCCAGAGTGGCGATTCGCTCGAGATCGGCTTCAGTCGAGATCTTGCTCGTCGCATGACGCTCAAAACAGAGGGCGGCGTCATCGCGGCTCATGCCCGAGCCGTTGTCCTGGACCTTGATGCATTTCCTGCCGCCCTCCTGGAGCTCGATCAGAATTTCTGAAGCGCCGGCATCAAGAGAGTTTTCCACCAGCTCCTTGACCACGGAGAAAGGCCTTTCGATAACCTCGCCGGCCGCGATCTTCTCAAAGACCTCAGCCGGCAGGGGATGGATTTTGTTCATAAATTTGCCTTAGGCTACGACTTCTCCCGCGGCCATTCCAGAAGACACGGCCGTGATTTCGACTTCTATTTCCTGGCCAGGGTCGAAAGAGCAGCGGGGAACTCTAACTTTTATATAATTCCCCGTCAGAATTTCAGCCTCCCCGCCTTTCTTTTTAATGACGACTCCTTCGATCCTCTTTCCCACGAAGCTCTGGCGAAAGGAGAGCCATTTCTCCAGCGCCATTTTCCTCAAACACGCTGACCTCTGGCTTTTCACATCCTCCGGAACCTGGAGCCTCGAAGCAGCAGAGGTCCCCGGCCGGGCCGAGTACGAAAACACATGAATATAGGAAAGGGGCGAATGCTCTAAAAAATGAAGTCCGGTTTCAAAGTCGTCCTCCGTCTCCCCCGGAAAACCGGCGATGACGTCTGCCCCCAGTGCGGCCTCGGGCATATTCTGGCGCAGCCGGGAGAGAACTCGGCCATGATCAGCCGCCCTCGATTCCCTGCCCATCAGCCTGAGAATCCTGTCTGAGCCATGCTGCAGGGAAAGATGGAAATGGGGGCAGATTGTCCGGCTGGCCGCGATAAACTCCACGAGTTCGTCATCCAAAAACCGGGGGTCGAGCGAGCTCAGCCTGACCCGGCCGAGGCCTTCCAGTTTGTTCAAGTCCTTGAGAAGCTCGAGCAGCGAACTTTTAGGCTGGAGGTCATGGCCGTAAGAAGAAAGATGGATCCCGCAGAGGACGATTTCCCTGAAGCCCTGGCCGATGAATGTCTTCGCCCGATCGATGACCTCTCGCCGGCTAAGGCTCTTGCTCCTCCCCCGCACTCTCGGGATAACACAGAAAGCGCACCGGAAGTCGCAACCGTCCTGGACCTTGAGGAGGGCGCGGGAGCGCAAAGGCCGGGTAAGCCGCGGCTCGCCCGGCTCTACCTCTGAACAAATCCTGTCTATTAGTTCGTCTTTTTCGGCGTTAGATAAGATAAGCCAGGCCTGCGGAATTTCCTCGAACTCGGCTCTTCTTGAGTCAACTGAGCAACCTGTCAGGACGAGTCTCGCACCGGGGTTCTGGCGGCCAATGCGGCGGATAAACTTGCGGACATCCCGGTCTGCCCGGCTGGTCAGGGTGCAGGTGTTGACGATGATGATATCGGCCTGCGTCGAGTCCTGCTCAGTCTTAAGGCCGCGCTTGGCGAGTTCCTGGGCCCAGGCGAAGGATTCAGCCTGGTTGACCCGGCAGCCGAAATTCTGAATGGCCAGGGAAATCATGTCTTCTGCCTGACCTTTCTTGAGGCCTCCTCCATCTGGGCTGCCAGCTTCAGCCTGTATTCTTTAAGCTTCTTTTTTAAGCGCGGATTCTTTAAACTCAGGACTTCGACCGCGAGCAAAGCTGCGTTGGCGGCTCCAGCTTTGCCCAGTCCCATCGTCGCTACCGGAATTCCCTTGGGCATCTGGACTGTCGAGAGAAGGGCATCCAGCCCGCCCAATCCGGCGCTTTCGACGGGAACGCCGATGACTGGTAACGTCGTATGGGCGGCGACGAAGCCGGCCAGATGAGCTGCTTTGCCGGCTGCGGCGATGAAAATCTTGACGCCTTTTTCCTCCAGGGTTGAGACGAGTTTCCTTGTTCGGTCGGCGGAGCGGTGAGCCGAGGTCACCTCAAGAGTGTGGCTGACGCCGAATTCCTTGAGAATATCCAGAGCTTCCCGGATGATGTCGTAATCCGACTCGCTGCCGATGAAGATGGCGACGTCCATGTTTCCTCCTACTTCATCGCTCCGATATCGCGGCGGCAGTGCATCCCTTCGAAAGAAACGGCTGAGATGGCGCTGTAAATGTTTTCTAACGCTTCGCTCAGCGTGTCAGCCGAGGCACAGACGTTGAGGACTCTGCCCCCGCTTGTGAAATATTCTCCATTTTCATATTTTGTCCCGGCATGGAAGACAACGATGCCTGGGATGGCGGAAATTTCTTTCAAGCCTGTAATCGGCTTGCCTTTTTCATAGGCAAGGGGGTATCCGCCCGAGGCCAGGACGACACAGGCCGAAGCTTGCTTGCTCCAGCGCATTTCTGCTTTCAGGACGTTTCCCTCGAGGGCGTTGAGACAGACGTCGACCAAATCCGATTCCAGCCGCAGCATCTGAACCTGCGTTTCCGGGTCGCCGAACCGACAGTTGTATTCGAGAACTTTAGGCCCCTCCTCGGTCAGCATCAGCCCGACATATAGGACGCCCGTGTATCTTCGGCCTTCCTCGTGCATCCGATTGATCGTCGGGAAGACAATCGTCGTGATGATCTCGGAGAAGAGTCGGGATGTAATGAACGGCGAAGGAGAGATAGCGCCCATTCCGCCCGTGTTGGGTCCTCTGTCGCCGTCATAGACGGCCTTGTGGTCCATCGTCGTCACCAGGGGCTGGATTTTGGCTCCGTCCGAAATGACGATAAAAGAGACCTCTTTTCCGTTGAGGAAATCCTCGATGATAACCCTTTTTCCCGCCTCCCCGAATTGCTTTTTGGCCATGATCATGTCAACCGCATCTTCTGCCTTGCGGAGGCTCGGGCAGACGATGGCCCCTTTGCCGGCTGCGAGACCGTCGGCCTTGATGACCAGGGGAAAGAAAAACTCGCCGGACTTGAGAATCCGCAGCGCCTGGGGCACTGATTCGGCCACCTTAAACCGGGCGGTGGGGATCCGGTGCCGTTCCATGAACTGCTTGGCGAAAATTTTGCTCCCTTCCAGCTCGGCTGCTTTCTTCGTCGGCCCGAAGATACGCAGGTGGCGCTTTTCGAATTCGTCGACGATTCCCAGGGTAAGCGGCAGCTCTGGACCGACTAACGTCAAGTCGATTTTCATCCTGCCCGCAAAATCCACCAGACCCTCGATATCCGAATCAGCGAGGGGGATGTTTTCAGCTATGCTCAACGTGCCCGGGTTGCCGGGCGCGCAATAGACTTTTTCGACGAGCGGGCTCCGAGCGACTTTCCAGGCTAAAGCGTGCTCCCTCCCTCCAGAACCGACGACCAGGATCTTCATGGCAGAATCCTTTTCTCGATCTCCTCGGCCAGCCCCTCGATAAGCCCGGGCCGGGGGAAAGCGCTCGCCAGGATCCTTGTTGCTGCAGGGAGGGCCTCCTCAACCGGCAGACAGAACTTCATCTCCAAGAAATTCTGCCTGAACTTCCGAACTTCTTCCTTGACCTGTTTGTTCCGGATGATGATGTCGGCCATAAAGCCGGCCAGGACATCAAAGTCTTTTGCTCCCATGCCGAAGCGAGTCATCTCCTGCACGCCCAACCGGATTCCGCTCGAATCCAAGAAGGTCTCGTCGTCGGGGAGAGCCTGATAATTGGCGATGATGTTGCTCTCTTCGAGACGCCGGGCAATCTCCTGGGCCGGCCCGAACGGCCTCACCCGGATCAAGACCTGGTGTGTTTCCGTAAACCCGTCCCTCTCTTCCCCTTCGACCAGGACGCCGTGGCTTTTAAGCGATCTGGCAAATGATTTCGCGTTCTGCTTGACTTTTAGTTGATACTCATCTTTGAACGTGTTCATCTCGTAACTTGCCATCAAGAGGGCCAGGAGAGTTCCCAGGTGATGGTTGCTCGTTGAACCGGGGAAGGCCCGGCTTTTGACATCCAGCCAAAAGTTCCTCAGTCGCGAGCCGGACGGAAAATTGCCGGCGATGACGCCTCGCTGCGGGCCAAAAAACGTCTTATGGGTGCTTCCAGTGACGACATCAGCGCCTTCGGCCAGCGGTTCCTGGAAGGCGCCGTAAAGCCCTAAGACATGGGCCATGTCGTACATGAGGACCGGCCGGTCCGGCCAGTCCTTAACCAGGCCGGCCACAAACCTCACTGGTTCCGGAAAAAGGAACATGCTCTTGCCGAAAATAATGAGCTCAGGCCGGTTGTCATCTAATAGCTCTCCCAGTTTTTCGAGGTCTGTCTTGTAAGGATTCTCGCTAGAGACAGGAAAGCTGACCACTCTTTCCTTCCCGGTCTTAGGGTCTTCCTCAACGAAATTGAACAAGGCTCCCATTGGCTGGGAACTTAGATGGCCGCCCTTGGTCAGGTCGTTGTTCATGACCAGCCGCAGCTTGCGTGTCGGCTGGCCTTCTGGCCGGCTGCGGTTAACGAAACGGACCATAGCTTTGAACACGACTTCGTTGGCCATCTGGCCGCTGATCGGCCTTAACTCGACATCAGAGCATCGGAAGAACTGGCCCAGCTCCTTCTGGGCCTCGATTTCAACCTCCCGGATAAAATCCGTGCCCTGATAAAAATAGACTTCCTCGCCCTTCATCGTCCGGTGCTCGGCATACCGGCCAGCGGGGTCAGAGATCTCACACAGCTTAACCAAGAGCGAGGGCGTCGTCTCGGAAGGAATCAGGTTGAACGATTCCGCCTGCCGCCAACGGTTGTTCTGCTCGATTTTTGCAGCCAAAGGAAGAATTTTTTCAGTTAGAGAAGCCATCGGTTCGTTTCCTCCCTATCTGAGGTTCTTTCTTTCCAGGTCGGCAATCTTATCTATCCGTCTTTGGTGCCGTCCACCCTCGAAGTTAGCATTGAGCCAGGCGCTGACAATCTCCTGTGCCTCGATCAGGTCTAGGACACGGCCGCCCAGACAGAGGCAGTTAGAGTCGTTGTGTTTCCGGCTGATCTCGGCCGTCGACAGGTTCCAGCAGGCGGCGGCCCGGATGCCTCTGAATTTGTTGGCCACGATGGCCATCCCCAGCCCTGTCCCGCAAAAAAGGATAGCCCGGTCGCATTCTCTCCGAGCCATGCTGCCCATGGCCCGGACGCCGAAGTCGACATAATCAACAGTCTCGCCGGGACCGCAACCGAAGTCGAGGAAAGCAATTCCTTTATTCCCCAGGAAGGCGCGGATCCCCTCTTTGAGCTCATAGCCTGCATGATCAGAGGCCAAGGCAATTTTCATTCCCGTCTCTCCGTCCGAGATTTATGAGTAATCAGGGAGAATGGCTGTCGGCAATGAACCTGGAAGCCGCGGGCATGACCTCCAAGGCCTTGAGCACGGCGGGATCTCTCTTCTGGTAAACCTTGACTCCTGCCTCCGTCCCCCAGAGGGAAGAATAAATTTCGCGCTCAAGCTCTCGCTTAACATCTTCCTCGGATTCCTCGAATCTCTCCTCGCTGAAAGCAATCTTGTTCGATCGGAGGAAAGCTTTGAAATCATCGATGATCGTGGAGTCGATGACCAGGCCTGTCCCTTCCTCTTCATATCCCGGAAAAACAGCCGTCTTGGACAGCGGAGTCTGATGGCCGGCAAACTTGCGGGCGTAACCGAAAAACGCTCCCCTGTTCATGAGTTCGAGGACGAAGAGCTTGCGGCCGGAAGCCGCTTCAAAGTCCGGGGAAATCCCGCCCTGGCCGAGGACCTTCCTGCCCTTGGCCGTGAACCGGACTTCTCGCTCATCCTCTGGAGCTTTCTTGTAAAGGAGGTAGTCTTCGATATGGGCATAGTCTCTCTGGATCGATCGGCCGCTCGGAGTATAATACTTCGCCGTGGTCAGAGCCAGAGCCAGGTTTTCGCCCAGCGGAAAAACAGTCTGGACAAGGCCCTTCCCCCAGGAATCCTCGCCGACGATGTAGCCGCGGTCGTTGTCCATAATCGCGCCGCTGACGATCTCGGAGGCGGAGGCGCTACCGCGGTTGATCAGAACAACCAGGGGGACGTGCTCGTACTGTCCGTCGCGCTGGGCCCTGAATTCCCGGTTGTAGAGCTTGTTCCGTCCCTTGATGGAGACGATGAGAGAGCCCTTGGGCAGGAACATGTCGGCGATCTCGATCGACTGGAAAAAAGGCCCGCCGGTGTTGTTCCTCAAGTCTAAAATCAGGCCCTTCATTCCCTGGCCGATGAGCTTGGCCATCTTCTCCTCGAACTCTTCGGTCGTCGTCTCGGCGAAATTTCGAATGAAGATCCAGCCGACGTCTTTAGTTATCATGAAGGCATAAGGAACGCTCTTTAAGGGAATCTCGGCCCGTTCAATGGTCAAGTCAAAAGGAGCATCCAAGCCCTCACGGACGAGCGTGATGGTGACTTTAGTCCCCTTGGGGCCCCGAAGTTTCTGCATGGCCTCAAAGCTTGAGATGGGCTTCGTGCTCTCGCCGTTGATATGAGAGATGATATCCCCGGGCTGGATACCGAGCCGGCTGGCCGGTGACCCTTCGAGCGGCGAAATGACGACCAGGTTGTCTCCCTGCTTCTGGATCTGGATCCCCAGCCCGTAATATTTTCCCGTGTATTCTTCACGCATCCGGGAGAAGCTCTCGGGGTCGAGAAAATAGGAGTGAGGATCGAGCGTTTCGACGATGCCCCTTATCGACGAGAAGACGAGCTCCTCGGGATCCACCTCGCTGTAGTAATTTGTCTCAATCAGGGAAAGAAGCGAGGAATATTTTTCCAGGGATTCTCCCCAGACATCCTCATCCCTGGCCAGGAGGTTAGCGAGGAGAATAGCTACCAGAAAGCCCAGCGCAATCTTTCTTTTCATCGGCTCACGTGAGGCTTAATCTTAGCAAACCGTCCGGCGGTTGTAAAGCCACTGAATCCCCCCGATAGAAGCTGCTCATCAGCCAAAAATGTTTGACTTTCAACAGCTCCAAGCACAAAATGCCTACACCCGATGGGTGGCGCGGTTCGGGGGCCCCCCGCCGACCCGAGCGTTTGATGCCGTTAATCTGCCGGCTTGATAATGAACAAGATCAGCCGCGAATGGGCGCCGGGCGTGAATCGCGACAGGACCCGTCGGGTGATGCTATCGGGCTGCCTTGACTAAAGGCCGGCTAAGGGCTATATTTCTTGTGTCATCCGCTGACGGAACGAGTCCATGTTCGGCAACATCGGTTTTCCCGAGCTGCTCATCATCCTGGCCATTGCCCTGCTTATTTTCGGGCCCAAAAAACTCCCCGAAGTAGGCCGCTCGATTGGCCGGGCCATCCGAGAATTCCGCCGCACGTCGGACGAAATCAAGGAAAAAATCGAGGAGGAAATTCAAGCCGAAGAATTCCGCGAAATCAAGGAAGAGCTTAAAAAGGACGTCACCGAGAATGAGGAAGGGAAGAAAATCTCCTGACGAGATGACCTTCCTTGAACATCTCGAAGACCTCCGCAAGCGAATTTTCTATTCGTTTATCGCCATCTTCGTCGCTGTCATCCCCGCCTGGATATTCAGCCAGGATGTCTACAAAATCCTGGCCAGACCGGTCACTCAGTATCTGCCGGAAGGGACCAACCTCGCCTTTACCGGCCTGACCGAGCCCTTCATGCTCTACCTGAAAGTCTCCCTCCTCACGGCGCTTTTTGTGACGTCTCCCTTTATCTTCCTCCAGTTCTGGTATTTCGTTGCGCCCGGCCTCTACCAGAAAGAAAAAAAATATGTCATTCCCTTCGTTTTCCTGACGACTCTCTTTTTTTCGGCCGGTGCCCTGTTCGGCTATTTCGTCGTCTTTCCCTGGGCCTGCCGTTTTTTCCTCCACCTGGGCGAGGATTTCACGCCCGTCATCACGGTCAACGCCTACTTCAGCCTGGCCATAAAAATCCTCCTGGGCATCGGGCTCGTTTTCGAGCTTCCCACGCTCGTCTTCTTCCTTTCCCGGATGGGGATCGTCACCTCCCGCTGGATGATCAAGAATTTTAAGTACGCCGTGCTGGCCATCTTCATCATCGCCGCCGTCATCACGCCCACGCCGGACATGGTCACCCAGAGCATCCTGGCCGTCCCAATGCTCCTTCTCTACGGAGTCAGCATCTTGATCGCTTTCTTCTTTGGCAAGGAAAGAAAGAGACGAAGAAAAAAACCTGGTGAGGATGTCGCCGGCTAAAAGACAAAGAAGAAAATGAGAAAAAAGACAAAACAGCCAGGCCCGCAATCCCCTCGCCCGACAGGCGCTCCCCGGCTCATCGGACTGACCGGCACCAATGGCGCTGGCAAGGGAGAGGTAGCTGCCTACCTGGTCAAGAAAGGATACGCTTATTTTTCGCTCAGCGACGAGATCCGGGAAGAACTGCGGAAAATGCGACAAGAGATCACCCGGGACAGCCTGATCGCTCGAGGAAATTCTCTCCGCCGGCGATTCGGGGCTGACATCCTGGCCAGATGGGTGGCGAAAAAGGCAAAGGGGAAGGCGGTCATCGACAGCATTCGAAACCCAAGCGAGGCAGCCTACCTGCGCAGGCAGAAAGGATTTGTCCTGGTCGCTGTCGATGCGCCAGTCGAGCTGCGGTACAAGAGAGTCAAGCGGCGCGGACGCCTGGAGTCAGCGGCCACTTTTGAAGAATTTGTGGCCAAGGAAAGGGAGGAGCTATCCGGCGGCCAAGCCGAGCAGCAACTCAGCCGGGTCATGGCCATGGCAGATATCAGGATTTTCAACGATGGGTCGCTGGCTTCTCTGCGCCGGAAAGTCGAGGCACTCCTATGAAACCAAAACGCATTTCCAAGGATGACTATTACTTAGGCATCGCCAAGGAAGTCGCGCGGCGGAGCACCTGCTTCCGGCGCTCCATCGGCGCCATCATCGTCCGGGACGACGAGATCATCTCCACCGGATACGTCGGCGCTCCCCGGAAGACAAAGGACAGCTTCGAACATGGCTTCTGCCTTCGTGATAGGCTGGGAATCCCTCACGGCGAACGCTACGAGCTCTGCCGGAGCGTCCACGCCGAGCAGAACGCCATCATCAACGCCGCCCGGGCCGGGGTCAGCCTGCTCGGCGGAAACATGTACATTTACGGCCTCATCTACGAAACAGGCCAGCCCATCAATGCCTTCCCCTGTTTTATCTGCAAGAAGATGATCATCAATGCCGGGCTCGACCGCATCATCTGCTCGACGGCCTCCGGAAAGAAGAAAGTTTTTCGTGTCAAACGCTGGACCGAAGACTGGACCAGGGGCGACATTCTCGACGACAAACACCAGTACGGATGAGCGGGCTAAAAGGCGCTTCTGCCCGTTTTGGAGACGGCCAACGAAAAAAGGCAAGAAAATTTTCATCAAAAAACGACTTCAATTAGCCGGAACAAAATAAATGATTCTCTATCGCCCAGACCTGCGGTCAACGGAAGAGGGAAGGTCCCGGTTCAGGAAGAAGATATTGCCTGGCTGGTCCCGTCTTCGCCCCGATAGGGTGACTGGCAGATCACCGTCCGTGTTCAGGTTAATCTCTATTATTTCTATATTTTCTATAGGAATAATATATATCGCTGCCCCCTTGTCCGCCCAGGAAACTCAGGCTCAAGCCCGAGTAAACCTTCTCCAGCTCCTCGGGATCACTCCCTCTCCCGAATCCATCGATTACGTCCAGAACAAAACCCAGTTCCAGCTCCACACGCTTCTCACCGAACAGCGGCATCCCAAGACTTGGAACCTGAGCGAGCGAATAGAAACCGATGTCGCCGACGGCCTGCGAATGCTCTTTTCAGTGGACGAGGACATCATCACGCGTCTGCAAGCCCTGGCGGCCGACCCGGGAGCAATCGAATCGCTCGCCGAGGCGCTCGAGGAAGCCATCCTCTCCGGCCGCCAGATTTATGTTTACGGCTGCGGCGCTACGGGACGCTTGGCCAAGCAGATGGAAAGCTCTTTCTGGCGGCCCTTCTGGCGGCGCCTTAAGGCTGATGAGAAAATCTGGGCCAAGCTCGAGCCCCATCTCACGGCCGAAATCGAGGACAGGCTCATCGGCGAGATGACTGGTGCCGACCGGGCACTGATCAGCTCTCTTGAAGGCTTCGAAGACCTCCAGCTCATCGGCCGGCTTCAGCTCGCTGACCGGGGAATAAAAAAGGGAGACGTCGTCATCTGCGTCACCGAAGGCGGCGAAACCTCGTCGGTCATCGGGACCATCCTGGCTGCCCTCAACCAATGGAAGGAGGCCGGCCTCTCCGACCCGACTGAAACCCGAAAGCATCTTTATTTCGTCTACAACAATCCCGACGACAGGCTCCTCCCCTTCCTGCGGAGCCGCCTTGTTCTGGAAGAGCCGGGCATCACCAAAATAAACTTGACCACCGGCCCGCAGGCGATTACCGGCTCAACCCGGATGCAGGCCACGACCATCGAAACCTTCGTTATCGGGCAGGCTCTCCAAGAAGCGACTCTCCGCGTCCTTAAAAGTTATCTCACGAAAAAAGAGCTGGCCCGGGTCGGGTTCGACAACCCTCCCCCGCTAACAGACAGGCTGAGGGAGTTTTCCTCCATCCTGAATGAGATAAAGAAGAACATCCCGGCCATCACAGAGTTCACCGCCCTCGAGGCGCAGACCTACAAGGAAAGCTCTTTCTCTACCTATTTCGCCGATAGAGCCCTGATCACCGTCTTCATCGATAGCACCGAGCGAAGCCCGACATTCCGCCTCTATCCCTTAGACACGACAAAAGAGCCCAAAAGAAAATGCTGGATCCAGGTCTGGACACCGGCCGCCAGCCTGTCGGAAGCCTGGCAGTCCTTTCTGGGCCGGCCTTTCCGGGGGCTCACCGCCTCTTTCTACCAGAAACATTTCGAGGAAGAAATCGATGACCCATACCTCAGGGCCGCAGCGCTTGAAAGCCTGAAGAAGGCGGGCGACGACCAGCAGTCACTCTATGACTTTTCTTTCGGCGAAAACAACATCAAGAAGCGCGGGCCGAAAAAAGGCGACCTGGCCGTCATGATCCTTTTCTCGCCCGAGGAGGAAGAGCTCAAAAGAGAGGATTCTCCCTGCCGCCGCTTTGCCGACCTTTGTCTCCGGAGCGGGGCCAGTCTTGCCCTCATCGTCGTCGGAAAGAGCCCGGCCAAAAGCATTGGCGATTTCATTCCGGGAGCAAGAGGACCTTGCATCTCGCTTTCTTTGTCGGAAAGAAACGATCCCTTTGGCGTCAACCGCCATATCGGGTTAAAAACTCTCCTCAATGCCCACTCGACAGCGGTCATGACCCGGCTGGGCAAGGTCATCGGCAATACCATGACTAACGTCAGCCCCAGTAACCTCAAGCTCATCGGCCGGGCCACCTATCTAGTCCAGTCGCACGTCAACGACATCCTGAGCCGGCCGGCCTGGGTGAGCCGGTACGGCGTGCGCGAGCCCATATCTTATGGCGAAGCCAACGCTGTCCTTTATGACGCTATCGCCTTCATGAAAGAAAAAAAGGAAGCCGGCCAGACGGCTGAAGTGGCTCTATCCATTATCCGCATCCTGGAATCCCTCCGCCAGAACAGCGGCGTCTCCCAAGAGGAAGCCTTGGACCTTGTCACGACCGTCGGCTTGAGCAAGTATCTTTCTTCATTAACATAATGCGATATTAGAAGGGAACAATTCTCAGGAAGGACCGTTCCGTTGATCATAGATAGCCTAAGCAGAGAGCGTGCTTCAAGCGAGCTAACCTGTTTCTCAATAAAGAAATCTTGCTGTGGCCGGAGTGTACCATCTCCGACATCCTGAGCGGACTGTCATTTATCGGGTGTTATTTCATTACTTACGCTCCGATTTATCATCCCCAACGATAGGAGGGAGCAATATTGGCCCTTGAGCGATCGTTCAACCGGCGCAGCAGAAAACGAAATGCTTATCCAAAACCTACACGCATTTTATCTGAGCGCCGGTCGTTACAAAGAGCGCCTTGAACCGGCCATAAAAGCGGCCGGAAAAAATCCAAGCCTGAACACCAAGCTCCTGATCCTGATGGCCTATGGGTTAAACGGGGTGCAGGACCAAGCCTTTTTCCTGATGGAAGAAGTGCACGTCTCCTGCGGGGCCGAGGGAACTTTTCAAAACATCGTCCTGTTTGGCACAGCTC
>CAZKBY010000002.1:0-35954 GCA_964550915.1 uncultured Eubacteriales bacterium
CTTTTATTCTGTCTCCCGATCGGCCCGGCTTGTCGGCCCGGGGAAGTTTCAGCTCCGCGAAGACAATCGCACCTACCGCTTTTTTTTCGTCACTCAGAAACCCGTTGAGGAACTGCAAATTTCTCTCGGCTCAAAAGCCGGCGATTATGAATACAGGCTAAAGATTTTTGATGAGGCATTTTCGAGCGGGACAACAGCCGGAGAAATCATGGCCGTGAAACTTCAGGATCCTCCGTGCTACAAACTGAAGAAGAAAAGTTATTATGAACTGATCCTGGACCTGGGAAAGGGCGCCGGAGTCCAGACTTCTCTTCAGCCTTTCCTTTTCAGCGTCGATTTTTAACTGAACTGCTCAAATTTTTTAATGCCCCACTTGTGGAGTTTGAATTTCGCCAGAGTTTTGAGGATCGAAAGCCCATAGACCACGCTGCGCAGAAAGCCGATCTGGGAGGCTTCCTCGAAATACCTGGTCGCGATTGGGATTTCCTGAATGCGCAGGCCGTGGATGGCGGCCTGGGCGATGATCTCCGAATCGAAGACAAAATCGTCAGAATTCAGTTCCAGGTTGACCGTCTCAAGATACCGGCGGGAATAGGCCCGCAGCCCTGAATGATACTCGGTAAGGGATATGCCGAAAGCCGCATTCTCAAGGGCAGTGAGGAAAATATTGGCCAGGTATTTCCAGCGCGGCATCCCGCCCTCGAGCGCCCGGCCGCCCAACATCCGGGAGCCGAACACAGCATCGCATTCTTCGTTAAGCAGCGGCAAGATCAACTGAGGGATAATCTTGGGATCGTACTGGTGGTCGGGGTGAATCATGACCATGATGTCGCCGCCTAACTTGAGGGCTTCGCGGTAGCAGGTTTTCTGATTGCCGCCGTAACCCCGGTTCTTCGAGTGGACAAGGACGCGGAGGCCGAGCTTCCGGGCAACCTCGACAGTCCCGTCACGGCTGGCATCATCGGTGAGGATAATTTCATCCACCCATTCCCGTGGGATGTCACGGTAGGTCCGCTCGAGGGTTTTTTCGGCGTTGTAGGCGGGCATGACGACGATGACTTTTTTCTTGCGATCTTTCATATGCTGGCGAGCTTTGGGCTCTCATTTATACCACATTCAGCACTTTTCTTGAATGAGGATCTTGCCGCCCTCGAAGCCTTCAGCTGTCAGACCAGGATTTCGTTCGATGAGCGGATACCTGCCAGGGAGATTTCTGCGTTGAACGTCCACGAGTACATCTGAACGGCCCGGAAATAGGGAAAAAAGTGAGCGCGGTAGAAGGCTCCCTGGGGATAGTACTTTTTGGTCCATTCCCCGGCGCCCAGGCAGTCTTTTCCCTGAACATATCGCAAAAAAGCCCGGATGAAAGAGAGTCGTTCCCTTGGAGAAAGGTTGAAATAGGCGACGTGGTTCATCCAGGCCCAGCGCTCCGTCGTCCGGCCCAAATGATCGTGGATGATGAAATTGAGAAGGCCTTCGACCCGGCCATTTTTTTCATAGACAAGAGTCTGGGAAACTCCGGGATAGGCCAGCTCCCAGGCCAGCTCGTCCCGCTGCCAAAGCCTGGCCAGCTCAATTCTTTCCCGGTAGGAATTAAGCAACTGAAGACAATCATCGAGATCACCGGGCCTGAATTCTCTCACAGAGCCTGTTTCTCGCCCTCCGATCCCACCGGTTTCCGCCGATGAGCCGGATGGCGGCCATTTCCCACTTCTTGAGCCCCCTCAGACGAGGCGGCGCGATCAAGGTCGAGAACGCGGGCGATGACATGGAGCTTCTTCATCCTTTCAAGACGATGGCCCTCGGCCTGAAGCTTGCGCAGCATCAAGGTCGAACGGTGACCCGTCTCGAATGTCGCCAGGGCAAAGTCGTACCGGTAGTGCTGGTTTAGTCGGAGCGCTTCGCGAATCACGGCCAGAGCCAGCCCCCGCCGCAGCCATTCCTTTCTCGTGACCAGCAGGCAACTCAGCGTCCTCCGAAAGGTCCGGCCGCGGAACTCGAAGGTGTGGGGAATATTGGCCAGAAAAGCGACGATTTCATCGCCGCGGTAGGCGGCAACAAGATGATCCTTATGCTCCAGCCGTCCAAACAGAAACTCAAAAAAAGCCGGCCGGTAAAAATTCGGGAAAGAGGACAGGCTGTACTCATCACGCCAGGAAGAATGGGCCATTTTTTCCAGGCCCTCAAGGTCACCGCGAAATGGTTCGATGGAGATCCCGGAGAGCGCTTCTTTCACGACCTGTTCTTACCGTTTTCTCCAGGCTTGAACGTTTTGAACCTCACCGGAAGGGCGGCGTTTCGCCGCCAGAACTTGAGCTCGCTCACTTTATAGCTGTTCCGCTTGCGGACGCTCAGGATTCCGACGACCCTGTCTCCATCCCAATGCTGGTAATCGTGATGAGAGATTGTGGGCGGCGCCTGAGGATGAGAATGGATGGAACCGATATACTGAAGCTCGCTTGAAGCGACGATCTTGCCGATCGTCCCGTAGTCGGGGATGACATAATCGTAAGTCGCTTCGACCACGGGAGGGATGATGATCCGGCTGATTTTATAAGTCCGGTTGGCCAGCTTCTTGCCCAGCATAATCCCGTAGACCTCCCGCGGATAGGCCCGACTGGCCCGCCTTTTGAATTTCTTTAGGTCACACTCGTTGATCAGGAGCTTCATGACCGAAACCTCCCTGGCCCGCAGGGCTAAAAGGCCTCTGCCCCAGGCAATTTGGTTTGGTTTTCATCCCCCGGTATTAGTTCTGGGGAAGCTCAAACCTTATAGCACAAGATCAAGCCTCAGTCAAACGCCTCTATCAGGGGAGAATGGCCCGGTCACGAGTTCTCGGCCGGCCAAAATGCAAGCCTAACTCTTTTATTTTCAATAAGTTAATAAATGAAGCGGGGCGGCATGGTTATTATCCTGCATTTTTTTTAAAAAACTTCAAAATAATTCTATCTTGTTGATTATAAAAGAAATAATCAGCATTTCTGATGTTTCCGAAGGATAAACCTTGTTGAAAACAACCTTTCTCTGGTAAAATAAAAAGCCATTTTTGTTATCTTCGTTCCAGTCAAAGCATATGAACTCTAACCGGCGTCGGCGAACCTGGCTGATCATCCCCCTGGCCGGACTTCTCCTGGCGGGCTTCGCTTCTCGCCCGGCAGAGGAGCAGACAGATCAAGCCTCCCCATCTGATGAGCTCGCCCGGGTTTTGAGGGCCCTGAAAGAGCTCAATCAGGATTCCCTTCAGGAGTCGGCGTGTCTTCCTTCGATCTGCCAAAACGATGTCGGGCAAACATGGGCTGTCTGGGAGGAATGGCAAGGCCAGGCCAGCCGGCTGAGATTGGCCCGGCTCGAGGAGGGACAGGTCGCATCTCTCCAGGACCTCGGCTGCCAGGCAGGATTCAACTTCTCGCCCCGTCTTGCGCTAAAGGGCCACGATTCTCTGTGGCTTATTTGGGTGAACTATTTTAAGGGGGAATACAGAGTTTTCGTCCAGGAGCTCTCATCAGGATTGGTCTGGCGTCTTGGCGCTTCAAACTCGGCTTCTATTACCAGCCCTCGGCTTGTCTTTGACCGCGCTGGAAACGTCTGGGCGTTCTGGAACGAGACCAGCCATGAAGGGGTGATTGTTTGGCGGGTATTTCGTCAGGCTGTCTGGTCGCCCCGGCAAATTTTAAGGTCAAAAGCCGGGTATCCTGCTCTTAACCCTGATGTGGCCGTTGATGTTCACGGCTCTATCTGGCTGACTTGGTCAAGTTTTGATGGTCACGACTACGAACTTCATCTTGCCCGCTGGAACGGCTTTGCCTGGGAGGAAGAGGTCAGGCTGACGGATAATCAAGAAAACGATACCTTCCCGGCTATTAGTTTCAACGGAAGAAACGGCGGTCGTTTGCTCGTCACTTGGACCCGCTCGGCCGAGAGCGGCCATCAAGTTTACATTGCTTCGGTCAAGAACGGACGGCTGGAACATGAGTCCTCCGTCTCCCCTCCCGACAGCCAGATGATGATTCCGTCCTTGCTGGAAAGCCGTGGAGAGATAAGCGCAGTCTGGAAATCATTCAAGGGAATTAAGGCCAGCCCGATCAAAGACCCTCTCGATGACCGGGTTGAGCTTTCATCCACCCCTGCTTCTCCGGCCGGTTTTCTCTTTAACCCTTCTCTGGATGAAAATGTCTACCTCTGTTTCGGCGACAGCATTACTTACGGGTATATCGACCGCGAACCCTATCCGGAGTTAGGCTACCCCCCGCGTCTTGAGACCATTCTCAAGCAGAATTATGGCCCCACCCTTTCCGTCAACCTGGGGATCGGGGGCGAAAACACCATCCTCGCTCTGGCCCGCATCGATAGCGTCCTCGCCAGCCAGCAAGGCCGGTACATCCTGATCATGGAGGGAACGAACGACATCATCACTCCAGGTCTTGCCATGACCACATCGGCGAACAACCTCCGGGAGATAGTCAGGAGATGCCTTCAAGCCGGGGTTTATCCCCTGCTCGCCACAATCTTGCCGCGTAAAGACACGTACGGAGTTATAGAATATTATAGCAACAGGATTATCGAACTCAACCAAGCGATTCGCCAGATTGCCGCCGATTTTCCCGTTTCTTTTGTTGATATGTATGAAATCTTCAACAACTACCCGGCCTCAGACGGCGGACTCTTGGCCGTCCTCTCTAACGACCTTAAGCATCCGAGCGCCAAGGGCTATCAGGTCATGGCCGAGTCGTGGTTCAACGAAATCAAAGTTATCCCCTTCCCTCCCGTTGAAATCGTGATAACCAGCAAATCCTTCCAAAATGCTTTCCTCAGCCGTCGCGGCACGATTATCATCGGGCGGCCAACCAAGAAACCTTCCCTCACGACCGGCTCCTCCTGGGGAACGTATCTCGCCTGGAAAGAAAACCCCAAGATATTCGACCCAGCCTGCATCCTGGGCTACAAGGTTTACAGGAAGGATCGCTACCATCCACGAAGCCAGTTCCGCTTTGTGGCTTTGATCAAATCACCCCTCGAGTTTTTCGACCCGGGGATCCAGTCGGTCGGCCGCTATATCTACCTCATTTCAGCCATCCGGACGGACGGCGTCGAAGGATCTTGCGCCGGACCCATCAGCGAATAACTCGACAAGACAAGGAATTTGACAATTCAGCCAGATGGGACTATTCTTCAACTACCCTGCAGGGAGCGGAACCCCGCCATGAAATGCCGCCGATGCAACTTCGACAACCCGGAAGAGAGCCGCTTTTGCGCCAACTGCGCCTCTCCCCTAACGTCCGCCGAATCGGCCGAGGAATCACGGACCCAGACCTTAACGGGAGTCCCCTGGGATCTCAAGCGAGACCATCTCTTCGCCGGTCGTTATGAGGTCATGGAAGAGCTGGGCAGCGGCGGCATGGGAAGGGTTTACAAAGTTTTTGATACCAAAATCCGGGAAGTCGTCGCCCTCAAATTTGTCAGGCCAGAGCTCGCTTCAAGACCCCAGACTCTCGAGCGCTTCCGCGAAGAAGTTCGCTTGGCGCGAAAAATCACTCACAAGAACGTCTGCCGGATGCACGATATCAACGAGGCAGAGGGAATTTCTTACGTCACCATGGAATACGTCCCCGGAGAAGACCTTAAGAGCATCATCCGGATGATGGGCAAGCTCAGCCCTGGTCAGGCGATCGCCATCGGCAAACAGATCTGCTCGGGGTTGGCCGAGGCGCACAGGCTGGGCATTATCCACAGGGACTTGAAGCCGAAAAACATCATGATCGACCGCCAGGGGAACGCCCGGATCATGGACTTCGGGCTGGCCCGCTCACTTGAGGAAAAGGGAATCACCGCCGGCCGGGTCGTGTTGGGGACGGCCGAATACATGTCGCCAGAGCAAGTGGACGGGAAAAGAGTGGACAGCCGCTCGGACATCTATTCCCTGGGCATCATCCTCTTCGAAATGGTCACCGGCGAGATTCCCTTCGAAGGAGACTCGGCCCTGAGCATCGCCCTCAAACACAAAACAGAGCCGCCTCCCGATCCGAGACATATCAACCCTCAAGTTCCCGAGCCCCTGTCGCGGATCATCCTCAGATGCCTGGAAAAAGAAGAAGGGAAGAGATATCAGAGTGCAGAAGAGCTCTGCTCTGAGCTCGAAAAACTGGAGAAAACTTTCCCGGTCGAAAGAAAGATACTTCCAAAGAAAGGATTATCCAGCCTGGAGAAATTGATCAAGCATCCTCCTTTGAAAAAAATCACTGTGCCGGCTCTGGGGGCCATGATGGTCATCTTCCTGGGCATCCTGGCCTGGCGCTTCTTCCCGAAAAAAGCAGCTGTCGTCCCTCCTTCGACCAAGCCCTCGCTCGCCGTCCTGTTCTTCAAGAATAACACGGGAGACAGGGACTTGGATGTCTGGAAGGAGGCCCTGGCCGAGAACCTCATCTGGGAGCTCCGTCGCTCGTCCGAGGACATCGTCGTTCTCAGCGCCGACACGATCCGAGGCCTGCTCAGAAAGTTAAGCCTCAGCCCGACGTGGAGTTATTCTTCGGAGGACCTCCAGGCCGTGGGGAAAGAAGCGGGAGTTAAGAGCGTTCTGACAGGGACATTCTCTAAGTCAAGAATCTATTTCGACCTGAAGGACGTTCAGACGAATGAGCTCATGGCGAGCGGCCGCGTGGAGGGCGAGGGAGAGAAAGATTACGACCGGATGACCGATGACATGGCCGGACAGATTCTGGCGTGCTTCAGCCTGCCAGCCAAGGCTCAGCCTGCCAAAATTTCAACCCCGTCCATCTATGCCAACCGATACTACCAGTCAGGCCGTCAAGCAGAAAAAAAATACAAGGAGGCTGGAAAAGACGAGACTTTCCGGGAGAGCCTGGCCTTTTATGAAAGGGCTCTCGCTGAAGACCCAAACTTTGCTCTTATTTACTGGGGATTGGGAGATTTGTATCAAAGCCGGTATGTGGAGACCAAAGCGCCGGAAGACCTCGAGCTTACTCTCGGTTATTATGAGAAAGCCTACCAACTCGCTCCCGACCTGGCCGGGGCTAATTCAGGCCTGGGCTGGACCTATTTCCTCAAGAGCGACAACGATAAAGCTTATCTCTATTTCAAGCGGTCGCTCGAGCTGGAGCCGAGCAATCCCTCCATTCACTTCAACGCCGCCTCCTTCCTCAAAAGCATCGGTTTGCCCGAACAGGCAATCAAGCACTATACCCGGGCAATCAGTCTTGGCGAGCTGTCTTTCTTGAGCTACTGGCTGCGGGCATCCTGCCTGGAGCGCCTGGGCAGACCAGAAGAGGCCGCAGGGGATGCAAAACGCCTTCTCGAGATAGAGCCGGATAATATCGGGGCTTCTCTCTTTCTGGCTCGCCTGCTCATAAACCAAAAAAGGCTATCCGAAGCCGAGAGGGAGATCGCCTTTGCCGCCAAGCTCGATCCCGGCTCTCTTGATCTTCGTCTCAGTCAGGCTCTTCTTTTCGCCGCAATGGGCGACCGGGAAAAAGCGCTATTTCTCGTCCAGCCGGCCAGGACAAACCCGATCTTCTACAGTTATCTTCTCTCCCGTGTCTTCGCCCTTCTCGGGATGAAAGAAGAAGCCCTGGAGAACATCGGGCTTGCCATCGAGCGAGGATTCCAGGAAACCCAGGAATATTTCTACGAATATCCATTTCTGGCCACAAGCTATTACTACGACAGTCTGCGGGACGACCTTCGCTTCATCGAGATCTTAGAGAAGCAGAAGATAAGGTATGATGATAACTCAAGAAAGTTTGGCGGATTGTAGAGAGCTTGTAGCTGGCTCTTACCCTCTCTGACCTGGAGGGGTAGAGCCGATCGCATAAATTAAGGAAGGAGGGAAAAAATGAGGGACAAACCCAAAAGGATCGCCAGAAAGGACAAGGTCGAAACGCTCGGGCTGCTGATCGAGAGGGAATACGCAGAAATGAAAAGGCTCTACCAGGCTAAGAGGTTCGTCGATCTGGCCCGATTTCTCGAAGCACGAAGAGCCGTTGTCGTAACGCCTGATTACAAGAAAGTGCGAGGCGGGGCGAGCGCCAACCTCTGGAAAAAAGCTCATGACCAGGGAGCAACGCTCGAATTCAGGACGGCCAACATCTTTTTCGGCCAGGCCATCGGCATCCACGGAGTTGGCCAGAACGCCTTTGACGGCGTGGCTTTTGTCACCCATGAAGTGCACTTCAACAAAAAGAGCAGCTCGGGGCCTAAAAACGACACGGCCTACCTGGAGACGACGGAGAAGCACCAGACCCGGTGCCAATGGTTCTAAGATCAAGGGACCTGCTTTTTAGACCCTTTTAGGTTTCCGGCTCTGCTTTCGGTCACCGGCCGGAAAAAAAGAGAATGCAACTCTGGGGGGAGAACCCTGTTTTTATATAACGGGCAAAGATATATTATAATTTAGAGATGATTCCAAAGATTTTCGGACCCAAGAATGACTTGCTCAAACATGCCTTGAGTCTTTTGGCTTCGCTGGTCATCCACGCTGTTCTGCTCTACCTCATGGCCGCCCATTTCGTCTCAGTCAAGATCATCGACTTCAAAGAACAGGTCACCAACGTCATCATCGCGCCCCGGCCAAGGCTGGAAGCCCCGAAAATAGAAGGCCGGCTTCCGGAACTTCCCGAGCGCGAGTCCGATTTGCTCGAATTCATCCCCACCCGGAGGCGGAGAGCGAGGCCGACTGAGGGGGCATTCGAAGCGCTGACGCCAGCCGAAGAAATCCCGGCGTCCTCCCCGGCTCTTCCTCTCGACCCGAAGTTCACCTCTGGTTTCAGGCTGGACAGACAGCCCGAGGAGCAAGCTCGAATATCGGGCAACGGGTTACGCCTGACTGTCCCCGAACGCAAACAGCAAACGATCGAAACCAAGGCCAAGGCTATCTTGATCCCCAAGGCTGGCGATCTTCGGAAATATGCCTACGGCAATCCTTCGGGAGGTTCGGGAGTCTCTATCGGAATCCCTGCAGGAAGGCGATCCCGGAACAGCCCCTCTCAAAGCCGCGCAGTCCCGCCGAGCGTCCTCAAGATCGACCTTTCGCCCTGGGCCAGGACGGTCGTTGAACTGATCCAGAAAAACTGGGCTGTCCCGGAAGCCCTGGAGTCCCCGGCAGAAGCCTCGGTTGAGATAGCCGTCGTCATCCTCAAAAACGGCGCTGTGACGCTCATCGAAGTCGTTTCTTCATCAGAAGACCAAGAATTCAACCAGGCCGCGCGTGAGGCCATCGAGACGAGCTCACCGCTGCCCCAGCTTCCCAACGATTTTCCGGCTGACAGCCTGGAGATTTCCCTCGTTTTCTTCAGACAATGATCAAAACAAGCGCTCGCCTGTTCCTTGGCCTGATTCTCTTCTGCTCATGTTTTGCCTCTGACTGGCGCTTGGAGGTAGCCGCGTTTTTCGGCGATAAGACCGACTACTTGGCTGCGGCGAAGTATCTGAATCGTCAGTTGTCATCCCTCAGCGACGAAGATAAGCCGGTAGCCCTTGGCCTGCTGTCTTTTATTTACAATCGACTGGGCGACAAGGAGGGTGAATACCGATTCCTGGGGGAATATTTCGAAAAATACGGACCCCTTGATGCTGTCTACCATTTTCTGCCGCTCTCGACCCAGAATGCCATCATCTCTTACCTGCGGGACTGGATTCTCCGGTATCCCTGGGTCCTCAAGATCGGCTTCGTCGAGACGAGCGCGCCCCAAGCCAAGCCGGCCGCCCCTTCTCCGCCGGCCAAACTCGTCCTCGGCCTGGAGATGGCCAACGAAGCCTACTTCAAATTTTTCGAGGGAGAAAACGTGCTGGGCGGAGGCCAGTTCAGGAGAGGACATAACTCGGTGAGCCTTGACACCAGCAAACTCTTCCGGGAATCAGGAGCCCAAATGTATACGCTTGAGCTCAAGGCTGGAGACCTCATCGTCAGAAGGAAACTCACTGTCGTGGTCAGCCTTAGTTCCTTTGGCACTGTCAGTGACAAGAACCCTTCCGCCAAGAGTCCAGAATACGTCCTGAAACTGTTCCTCGGCGATGACCTTCTTGCGTCCAGCCGAAAACCGCCGCCCTCAACACCGCCCATAAAGATTGACCTGCCGAAGCCGACCGGTATTTATGACCCCTGGGGACCTGGCTATCAGAACAAGCCGGAGATTCCGAACACCTTTCCCATCCTCGGCATCCCCGCCATCATCAACGAGCTCATCAAGAGCCTGAAGAAAAAGGACGATGTAGAGCCGGTCCCTCCCGTCGAACTTAAACCTGAGCTGACTGTTCTCTTTAAAGGTAAACACGAAGGCGGCCGGGCCGTCGAGATCATCGCCCGGATAAGGCTTGATCAAAAGGAAATCAACTTTTATCCCTATTCCCGTTTGACGATACTCCAGAAATAGAGAGGCTATCCGGAGCAATCCGGCCCTTGACAGAAAAACCGCGTTTGTTTACCATCATCCTCCTTGAGATAGAGGAGGTTCGCCATGATGGTTAGGAAAGGATTCATTCTCGCTGTAATCCTGGTCTTTCTTTCACTTCTGCCAGCCTGCGACCTTTTTCAGGAGGAATGCGAAAAGAACAACACTGGGACGTTCTATGTGGAAAACGCGTCCGAATCTGGCAGGGCTTACAAGATCCTAATCGACGGCATTAATTATGGCATTGTCGGCGCTGGAGACACCAAGGAATGGACGCTGGCTGCCGGCCCTCACGTCGTCCAGATCCTTTTTGCCGATACTGACACGACTGCTTGCTCAACGTCTGTCGCGACAGTCATTAAATGCAAGAGGACCGGGCTGATATGCGACGCTTAACAGTTTAGCGAGGCTCTTTTCGTTAATCTTTCGCGAAATTTCTCTTTTTCCGTATCGACGCTGCCATCTGACCATCACCTAAAAGTGCCATTGGCGCAGCGGCGGTCGATTTGACGACGCTTATCAATTTTCCTATGATAGGGCCGCGTTCCGAAAATTGAAAGAGAGATTCCCTCCCGCTCGCTCGATCGCCATCCTTCTCTTCATCCTGACGCTGGCGGCCGCCCTTCGCCTCCAGCACCTCAAAGCCGATCCTCCCCCGCTCCTCGTCCATCTCAGCCGGAGCGCCGGCATCTATTTCGATGAAGCGATGTACTGCCATAATGCCCGGAACAAGATTCTCTTTGGCACATGGATGTTGGACGATTGGAACCCCATCCTCTACAACGCCGTCCTGACGGGGATCTATTATGTCGGGTTTAAAATCTTCGGGATAAGCATCGTCACCGTCAAAGTGACGAATATTCTCTTCGGCCTGTTAGGCATCGTCTTTGTCTATTTGGCCATTCGCCGCTACCTTTCCGAATCCTATGCCCTCGGCCTGAGCTTTCTCTTCTCTTTTGACTTTTACTGGACAATGTACAACCGGATCGGCCTGCTCGAGAATTTCTCGACGCTTTTTTTCATCATCAGCTTTTATTTTATCGCAAGATCGAAAGAAAAGGGCGGCAATCTCATCCTTGTCGGCGTTTCTGTGGCCATGGCCGTTCTTTCCAAGTATCTGTTCTTCTACTTTTTCCCGGCCGCGCTTCTTGCCGTGCTCTACCATTCCTGGAGTCAGAGACGCTGGCGCCCCGCTGTCCAATTTTTAGCGGGTTTCATTTCAGTCCTCTTAGTGTGGTTTCTTTCCATCTACCTCCCGCTTTCTTCGGCCTTCAGGAAAATCGGGTCTGGCTGGATGGACCTTTCCTGGCCCGAGAATATAGGCATCTTCTTTTATAACCTCTACCGCAATAACCTGTCTCGCTACATGAGCCTCATCCCCTTCTTTTTTATCGCCGGGCTCCTTTTCTCGGCCATGGTCATTGTCAGGCTGTGGAAGAAAAATCCTCCGCCGGATGTTCTCGAGGTGTTTGTTTTCCTGTGGCTCACAGGAACGTCTTTCCAGATGGCCATTCTTAATTACCAGCCCCTGCGCTATTACCTCGTCATCGTGCCAGGGCTTATTCTTGCCCTATCGCTAACCGTAAAGAGTAGAGACTGGCTGAAGGCCAATGCCAAGCCTGTTGCCTTTATTTTTATTTTCCTCGGAGTCCTCTTCTACAAGTTCTGGATCGGCCTGGTCAGGCCGCCATCAGCCTTCTTCGCTTTCAATCACATCGCTCTCCGGATGTTCCTCTATCTAACTTTGGCCATGATATTTGTTTTGTGGCTGAGGAAGACCCGCCGGCTGGAAAAAGCAGCCTGCCTTTATATCCTCGTCTCCCTTGCCCTTGCCTCCCTGTTTGTTTACTATTTTCAATTTTACAGGCAGCCCACTTACCAGGTTGAGTCGGCCGCCCGGCGGCTTCGTCTTCTGCCGCCCGGATCGGTGATTATGGGAAATGAGGCTCCCCGGCTGGCTCTGGAAACGCAGTTCAGGTTTTTTGTTTCCTTCCCCGGCTGGTTTAACGATAAAGATCCCTTCACCCAATATCGGCCCACTCACCTCCTCGTCCTCGATAAGTTCTGGGGAGGTGAGCTCGCCTGGATTCAGAGGCGATTTCCGGATATCGCGGCCAACCTCAGATTGCACCGGCGGTTCCCCGTCTGGGATACGACCGTCTCTCTTTACAAAGTCAATTATCCCGATAAATCGCCAGGCTCTCCTTAGCCAGCAGTTTCCGATGCGCCCATCACACAATAGCATTTAGGAAATGCTCCCTGCCGGTGCTATTCTCTTGACAGCGCCGCTTGAGTTTTTTCATACTCATGGCAATGAACAAGCTCCAGAGCCGCCTGGCTGTCATAGGCTTTCTTGTTTTTTCCTTTGGATTCGCCCTCTTCGTGAGCCTTTATCTCCAGAGCCGCCGCTTCACCATCCTTGATCATGGCTTCCAGTTTGACGTCTTCCTTTTTTTGCTCTGGGTCAGTGCTTCAGCTCTCCTTCTTTCAGTTTGGATTTTTCTGGCGCGATGGGAAGCAAGGCGGTTCTCCCTCCCTTTGGCTTCGCGGCTTTGGGCAGGATTCTTGACCTCGTTTCCCCTGGCCTTTCTCCTCCTCTCTCCCTGGCTTCTCCGTTTCTACACGACCCGGGACGACCTCAGAATCAGGCTCCGTCTCCTAGCCCTCTTCGTTCTTTCCGCTGTCATGTTCTCCAAGCTGTGGAGTTATGCCCGCCTCGAGAGAAAAAAGCCCTCCTTGCTTGATCGCGCAATGGCAAGATTCCAGGCCTTTTCCCATCGCCGGAAACTCGTCCTTCTTTTCATCACCGCCTTCCTCATTTATCAAGCCGCCGCCGGCCTTCTCGTCGTCCAGGGGACATCTTTCACGGGCGACGAACCATTTTACCTACTAACCACCCACAGTCTCCTCAAAGATGGAGACATCAACCTGGCCAACAACTACGCCCAAAAGGACTATTTTGCTTTCTACTCGAAGAAAGACAATCCTCGCCTCAGGCTGGGAATCTATGGCCGCTTCGGCCGCAAGGGGAGAGACTATATTTATCCCATCAATCTCCCAGGAATTTCCGTGTTGATGCTTCCCTTCTACTGGCTGAGCCAGTTCTTTTCCGGCCGCTGGCTCACCTTTATCCTTAAGGCGAGCCTCTCTCCCTGGGCGGCGCTCTTAGGTGTCCAGCTCTATCTTTATGCCAAAGAGCTCTGGAAAAAAGAGAAAGTTGCCTTCGGCCTCTGGGCACTCTTTTCCTTCACTTCCCCCATCGTTTTCTATGCAGTCCATCTTTACCCCGAGGTTCCCGTAGCGCTTTTTTCCCTCTATATTTTCCGAAAAGTCACGACCTCCATGATCTTGCTAGCGCGTCAAGTTCTCTTTCTCGGATTTGTCCTCGGCCTTTTTCCGTGGTTCGGGCTCAAGTACAACTTCGTCTTCTGGCCGCTCCTGGCGGTCTCAGTGTATTTCCTTCTCAAAGAGCATAGGGCCAAGATCAAGGTGCTTGTCGCTTTTCTGGCCTTCCCTCTGGCCTCCACCCTCCTCTTTTACTTTTTCGTTTATAACTTGTATGGCACCCTCTCGCCCGTAGCCGTCTATGAAGGCATCATGACACCGGAGCAGGTGGAGGCATTTAAGCAGACGGTCCTGGCCATTCCTCTGCAGGCGAGGATCGACGCTTTCCTGGATTACTTCCTCGACCAGCGCGACGGTCTTCTCCTCTATTCTCCCCTCTACGCGTTTGCCTTTCTCGGCTTAGTCGAAATCTTCCGCCGACGCAGGCGGGATTTCTGGTCGTTTCTTCTCATCGGCCTTCCTTTTCTTCTCAACTACGCCTTCTTTACCCACCGCCAGGGCGCCTCTCCCCAGGGCCGGGTCCTGACGCCCCTGTCCTGGATGGCGGCTGTGGCGCTCGGATATTTCTTCGTCCACAACCGCAGCAAGATTTTTTCCTTCCTCTTTGGGTTCGCCACCGCTACTGCCTACGCTGTCGCCGGCCTGCTTCTCGCTCAACCCGATTTTCTTTACCAGCCAACCACTCATGAATACACCTCCCGGCCGGCCGATCTCTTCATCCATCTCAGCAACATGCATTTTTTTCTCCCCCCTTTCCTTCCCTCATTCATCAAAGTGGACAACACCCGCTACTGGCCAAATTATGTCTGGATTCTGGCCATCGTCGTCTTTGTCCTGTTGTATCTATTCCCTTGCCGTGAAAAAGCCTGGCTGCGCTTGCTTCCACCAGCTCTTGTCTTCCTCGGCCTCACGGCCAGCTTTTTCCTCTGGGTGCTTTATCCCCGGCCGCCTCTCTATCCGGCCAAGACAATCCGCTATTCTTCCCAAAAAGCTCTGGGATTCTACCTTTTTCCGATCGGAAAAGCGGTTGTTTCAGGAGAAAACGGCGATTTCTACCTACATGCTGAAAGAACCTACAAATTTATCTTCGGCTCCAGGACAAGGCTGGATAGAGCGCGGTTTGTCTTCGGGTCTGACAAAGGCGATTACAGTGTCCGTCTGGCGCTATTCGACCTTCCCTTCTTCGACGGGAAAACAGCCTTTAAGACGAGAGAAGTCCTCGTCGAGCCCGTCGCAGCTTACTCTTTTAAGAACCTCTATCTCTATGAGATCAGCCTCAGCCTCAACCATCATTCCTCAGAATCCATGCTCCTCGACCCCTATCTTTTCCAAGTCATTCCCCGGTGAGGCTAAGACGCCGGGTGTTACTTCATTCCTTCGACCGATTCATCTCCGATTACCAGAGCAGCTTTGAGAAGGAGTACGACATCTTCAGTCCGATCGTCAAGGAGGTGGTCATTCGCATCATCAACCACCTCAAACTCAAAAATGAGCTTGCGTTTTCGCCTAAATATCTTGGCAAAATTATCTATGAAGACAAATTTGCCTTGACTTTTTTTTCTTATCAGATAAAATGGTCATATGATTGATCGTCATCTCGAGAAGATTTGTTCCGATCCCAAAATCGGCCGCCAGATGATCCTGATTGCCGGACCGAGACAGGCCGGCAAGACCACACTCGCCCGTCACATCCTGTCCAAGAATGATTCCCGGCCTCTCTATTATAACTGGGATTTAAGGGAAATCCGGGACGCCTATCGCTCAGACCCATCTTTCTTCGAAAGCACCATGCGTGACGTCAAGTTGAAGGGTCATTTCCCCTGGGTCTGTTTTGATGAGATCCACAAGATGCCGAAATGGAAGAACATCCTCAAGGGCATCTATGACAAATTTGAAAAAGAATGCCGCTTCATCATCACCGGCAGCGCCCGGCTCGAGTGGCTTCGAAGGGCCGGGGATTCTCTGGCGGGTCGTTACTTTCTTTTCCACCTGAACCCCTTGTCGCTTTCCGAGGCGGCTGGAAGACCGCATTTAGAGCCGAGGCCGGATGAGTCCGCTTGGGAATTCATCGAGCGGAAACTGGACACCGGCCGCCCGGAACAGGTTCTATTGGAACAGCTACTCACGTACAGCGGATTCCCCGAGCCGTTTCTCAAGGCGAATGAGGCGTTTTATCGTCGCTGGCAAAGGGAAATGGTAGACGCTCTCACGAGGGAAGACGTCCGCGACCTGACCCGAATCCTGGCCGTCGAGCACGTCGCGACGTTGATGCAGCTCATGCCGGAGAGAGTCGGCTCACCCCTTTCCTTGAATGCTCTCAAGGAAGACGTCGAGACGAGCTATACGGCGGTCAGGAACGCGGTTCGGGCCTTGGAACTCACCTACGCCGTCTTCCTGCTGTCACCCTTCAGTCATAAAATTGCCCGCGCCGTCAAGAAAGAGAAGAAGGGCTATTTCTACGATTGGGGCCGCTGCCGCGATTTAGCCAAGTGTTTTGAGAACTACATCGCGGTCGAGCTCAAAATCATGATTGATCTCTGGCACGACAAGGGGATCGGCGACTTCGACCTGATGTATGTGCGGACCAAGGACGGCAAGGAAACCGACTTCCTGATCATGCGCGACCGAAAACCCTGGTGCCTGTTCGAGGCCAAGCTTCAGGACGAAGAGATTGCCCGCCATCATATCGACCAGGCAAGGGTGCTGGGGAACGTGCCTTATGTCCAGCTCGCGCGGGTGGCGAATGTTTACAAGATAACTGCCCCCGGCTTCATCCGCGTATCGGCCAGCCGTTTCTTTTAGATTGATAAAGATTCTATCTTTTCCAGGTCATTCCCCGGTAGCGCTGAAGCGGGGGTAGGCGTCGAGCTCGAGAGAAAGCCTTACTTTTTTCTTGGCCCTCATTTTCTCGATGGCTAGAGCTGCCACCATGGCTGCGTTGTCCGTGCAGAGGGCGGGTGAAGGCACAAAGCCCACAAGCCCGGATGAGCGGGCCAGTTGCTCGAACTGCTGCCTCAACCTCTTGTTTCTCGCTACCCCGCCGCAGAGAATGAGCGAGACCGGGTTGAATTTCTCGGCGGCCCGGCTGAGGTTATCTAACAGGGCGCGGACAACCGCCTCTTCAAAGCTCGCCAGAAAATCCGCCAAGTGGGAATGGTCAGCCGACATTTTCGTCTCGCCGATCAGCCGGAGGGCGGCTGTCTTAAGCCCGCTGAAGCTGAAGTCTAAGCTTGAATCTTTCATCCTCGGAAGGGCAAAAGAAAATTTCTCCGGGTCTCCCGACTCTGCCATTCTCTCGATCACCGGCCCGCCCGGGTAGCCGAGACCGAGAAACTTGGCAATCTTGTCCAGAGCTTCGCCAGCTGCGTCATCTCTGGTTCGACCTAAAAGACGGTACTGAAACCTCTTTTTCAGGAAAAAAAGCGACGTGTGCCCGCCCGAGACGACAAGGGCGACAGCCGGAATGGGAAGGCCTGGGTTTTCGAGAAAGGCCGCCTCCATGTGGGCTTCGAGATGATCAACGCCGACAAGCGGCTTATTAAAATAATAAGCCAGAGCTTTGGCAAAAGAAAGACCAACAAGAAGAGAGCCAATGAGCCCGGGGCCTTGGGTAACCGCATAGGCATCGATACGGTCGAGTGTGAGGTTTGCCCGGCGAAGGCTCTCGCCGACGATAAAGTTGATCGAGGCAAGGTGCTGCCGGGAGGCGAGCTCGGGCACGACGCCGCCGTAAGGCGCGTGGATCTCATCCTGAGACAAAACGATGCTGCTCAGGACCTTGCGGTTGCCCGTCAGGACGGCGGCCGCCGTCTCATCACAGGATGTCTCGATTCCCAGGACATGCTTCATGGACGATTGCCTCGGTCGCTCCAGGCGGCCAGGCTCCGCCGGTAGGGCGGACGAGCGATACCCCTTTCGCTGATGATAGCGGTGATAAGCCGGCCGGGGACGACGTCAAAGGCCGGGTTTCTCACCTTGATATGAGGCAGAGTGACGGGGCATCCGCCGGCCTGCCTGACTTCCTCAGCCGGCCGTTCCTCGATCGGAATCTCCTCCCCTTTCCGCAGGCTGAAATCGAACGTGCTGAGCGGCGCGGCCACATAAAAGGGAAGGCGATGCTGGCGAGCGAGGATGGCGATGGAATAGGTGCCTATTTTATTGGCTGCGTCGCCGTTCGAAGCGATCCTGTCGGCGCCGGTAATGGTGAGGTTAACCTCTCCTTTTTTCATCAGCCAGCCAGCCATGCTGTCAGTGATGAGAGTCAATGGAATTCCGAGACGGTCGAGCTCCCAAGCTGTGAGCCTTGAGCCCTGGAAAAAGGGCCGCGTTTCATCGACAAAAACGTGGATTTTCTTCCCCTCCTCATGGGCTGCCCGGATGACCCCGATGGCTGTCCCGTAGCCGGATGTGGCCAGGCCACCCGCATTGCAGTGGGTCAGAATCGAATCGCCGTCCTTGATGAGGTTCTTCCCGTTCCGGCCGATCCGTCTATTCGTCTCGATATCCTCTCTCTCTATGGCCAGGGCTTCGCTGATCAGCCTTTTCTTGAGTGCGCTGAGACGACCAGATTTCGCTTCAGCAAAGACTTTTCTCATCCTCTCCAACGCCCAGAAAAGGTTGCGGGCCGTCGGACGGGTCCTGGACAGACGTTCAGCCGCTTCCTCAAACCTTCTATTGGCGTCTTCAGTGGACTTGAGATTGAGAATGCTGAGAACGAGGCCGAAAGCGGCAGCCACTCCGATGGCCGGTGCGCCGCGGATGACCATTTTTTCGATGGCCGCGGCAACCTCCTCCGAGCGCTGGCATTCCACGTAGACTTCTTCAAGCGGCAGTCGGCGCTGGTCGATCATGACCACCCTGTCGTCCTTCCAGGCGATCGTCGGCAACATGACGCTCCTCGTTAGTAAATCTGAAGCAAGGCAAGAAAAGCTTCCTGGGGAATCTCCACCCGGCCGATGACCCTCATTCTCTTTTTTCCCGCCTTCTGCTTCTCCAATAGTTTCATTTTCCGGGTGTAATCGCCTCCGTAGAGTTTGGCGATGACATCCTTGCGGAAAGGTTTGATCGTCTCCCGGGCGATGATCCGCTTTCCGAGCGCCGCCTGAAGCGAGACTTCAAATTGCTGCCGCGGAATAATCCGGCGCAGCCTTTCCACCAGGGACTTCCCGAGAGCGTAAGCCTTATCGCGATGGACGATTAGCGAGAGGGCGTCAACCTGCTCCCGGTTGATGAGAATGTCCAGCTTAACGAGCGGTGCTTCTCTGTAACCGATGAATTCGTAATCCATCGAGGCGTATCCCTGGGATAGCGACTTCAACTGGCTGTAAAAATCGAAGACGACCTCGCCCAGAGGCAAAAGGTAAGTCAGGAGCACTCGCTGGGAACCGATGTACTCGAGCTTTTTCTGCGAGCCCCGACGGCTCTCGAGGAGCTTCAGGACAGCCCCAAGGTAGCGATCTGGTGTCAGGATGATGGCTTCGATGACCGGTTCTTCGATCTTTAGCACCTCGTGCGGCCCGGGAAGCTCGGAGGGATTGCGGATCTCGAGCGTCTGAGCTCCCTTGAGCACCACCCTGAACCCGACGCTGGGCGCCGTGCTGATTAGACTGAGCCCGAATTCCCGCTCCAGTCGCTCCTGGATGATCTCCCGGTGAAGGAGGCCGAGAAACCCGGCCCGGAAACCAAGGCCAAGGGCCGGCGAATTCTCCGGCTCATAATGGAAAGAGGAATCATTGAGCCGGAGCTTCTCGAGTGCTTCCCGCAGGTCTTCAATGCTGCTTTCCCCGGCTGGATAAAGCCCACAGAAAACCATGGGCTTGGCCTCCCTGAAGCCGGGAAGGGCTGCGGCCGCCCGCCGGTTTCTCTCGGTGACCGTATCGCCGATCCGGGCGTGACTGAGCTTTTTTATCCCGGCGATCATGTAGCCCACCTCCCCGGCCGAGAGGCTGGTCACCTTGACCGGCTTGGGAGTAAGGTAGCCTAATTCTTCAACTTCGTAAACAGCTTCAGTTGACATGAGCTCGACCTGGCTCCCCACCCGGACCTGTCCGTCGATGAGGCGTAACAGAACGACGACACCGCGGTAGGAGTCAAACCAGGAATCGAAGAGGAGCGCCTTCAAGGGAGCTTGGGGATCTCCCCGCGGCGGCGGAATCCTCTCAACAATCGACTCTAACACCTGGCCGATATTCGTGCCCTTTTTGGCGCTGACCAGAATCGCCTCCTGGCGGGGCAAACCGATGATGTTTTCCATCTGCAGGAGAGTCTGCTCGGGGTCTGCTTGGGGGAGGTCAATCTTATTGATGACCGGCACGAGGACAAGGTTATTCTGAAGAGCGAGGTAGGTGTTGGCCAGGGTTTGCGCCTCCACACCCTGGGAGGCATCGATGACAAGAAGAGCCCCCTCGCAGGCGGCGAGGCTTCGGGAAACTTCATAGGAGAAATCGACATGTCCCGGTGTATCGATGAGGTTGAGGGCGAACTCACCGCCCGCCGGCCGAATGTAACGGAGCCGGGCCGTCTGGGCTTTGATCGTGATGCCGCGCTCCCGCTCGAGCTCCATCGTGTCAAGAACTTGATCCCTTAATTCACGGGCTGACAGAGCGCCTGTCGCTTCGAGAAAGCGGTCGGCCAGAGTGGATTTGCCATGGTCGATGTGGGCGATGATCGAAAAATTCCTGATTCTTTGCATCGGGAAAGTATGATGGCAGAAACGCTCCCCCCAGTCAAACAGCGGGAATGTCCGTTGGTGCCGCCTTGACTTTTCACCCCAAGTAAAGTAATTTTTGCCTGTAGGATCGACAATATTTGGGCCCATTGAGGAGGCCCTGCGGAGAACTCCTCAAAGGAGGTTTCCATGTTTTTATTCGGACCGATCGGCCCGACTGAGCTCCTGCTTATCCTTCTCATCGTTGTCATCATCTTCGGCGCCCGCCGCCTGCCCGAGCTCGGAAAATCCCTGGGCGAAGGCATCAAGAATTTCCGCAAGTCAATGAGCGGCAAGGACAAAGACGCGGGGTCCAATTCTGAAAAGCCACAGCCCCCGGCCAAGGAAGAATGAGACGGACGCTCGAAAAGCTGGCCGAGGAACGTCAGGAAAAAGAAAAAGCGTTCGCCCTCAAACTTGAAGAGATAAGAAAAAAGATTCATTCCCTCGACCAAGCTGCGGGCTTCCCTCGCTTCAAGAAACGCCGCCCGGACGCGGCCTCTGCCCGCGATCTTCTGGAAGATCTCATGGACCTGATCGACTTTCAGTCTTCGCTTATGGACGCGAGAGACAGAGAATGGGACGCATTAGGGAGTAACCATGTCGGGATGATTTTCAAGAGCATGGAATGGCGCGTCGAAAAGCTCGCCGCTCTGTATGAGGACGTCAAGGCGCTGATGAAAACGTTCCTCCTCCTTAGGGAGAAGCTCAGCAGGCTCCTTACCGTCCTTGAGGAAAAGAGGCTGCCCGAGGCAACGGCGGTTAAGGAAATCATTGAGCCCCTTGAAGACTGGCGTTATGCCGGGTTTGAAAACCGCTTCCGCGGCTCTGCCGAAGAGGTTAAGCATCAGCTCGAAGTTTATGTCTCTTATTTCCCTAAGGGAGGGAAGGTCATCGATCTGGGCTGCGGCCGGGGCGAATTCCTCGAACTTCTCCGCAAAAACGGAGTTGCGGCTGAGGGAATCGACATCAACAGCCAGATGGTCGAGGCCTGCCTGGACAAGGGTCTGCTCTGCCATAAAGCTGACCTCTTAGAAGCATTATCTGAATGGGAAGATGGATCCCTGGACGGAATTTTCTCTTCCCAGGTCATCGAGCACCTGACGCCATCTTATCTAAAAAGCCTGGTCGAGCTCTCCTATCGGAAGCTCGTTTCTTCAGGCACTCTCATCTGGGAAACCATCAACCCTGTTTCCGTCTTTGCCCTGGTCGAGATCTACTACCTCTACCTCTCCCACCAGAAGCCCGTCCATCCCCAGGCGATCAAATTCCTGTTAGAAGCCGCGGGATTCGAGGACATCGAGATCAAGTATTTTATGAGCCTGGACAGAGAAAAGCTCAAGAATCTCCCCGGAGCCGATGAGCGCACGTCCATCCTCAACGAAAATATCGACAGACTGAACGAGCTTCTCTTTGCACCCCCGAATTACGCTGTTATCGCCAGGAGAAAATAATCATGCCGCTTTATGCTGGGTTTGACCTCGGCGGAACTCAGGTTAAGTACGGCCTGCTCGATGAAGGGCACGCCCTTGTTTTCAGGGACAAGAAGCCAACGCCGCCCGGCATCAAAGACATGTTGAAGCTCTTTGCCGAAATCTGGGAGGAATTGAAAAAACAAGAGAAAACGAAAATTATAGCCGTCGGGTTTGGCATCCCCGGCATCTTCAGCCTGAGGGAGCAGAAAATCATTCAATCACCCAACGTTCCTGCGCTCGATGGGTTCGACCTCCGCCCCGCTCTCGGCCGCTTCATCGACATCCCCTTCTGGCTTGATAACGATGCCAATATGGCCGCTTATGGCGAGTTCAAAGCAGGCGCGGGCAGGGGCGTTCAGAACTTGATCCACCTCACCCTTGGCACAGGCGTTGGCTCGGGTATCATTATCGACGGAGAGCTGCTCCACGGGATGTGCGGCTTCGCGGCCGAAATGGGCCATCTCGTGGTCAACCCAGAAGGAGAAAGATGCAATTGCGGGTCGCGTGGTTGCCTGGAGACGGAGGCTGCGGCCGGGCCGATCATCCGGAACTACCGAAAGCTGGCCGAAACGCGGCAGCCCCTCACCGCCGAGGAAATCGCCGAAAAAGCCCGCCGCGGAGATGCCAGCGCCAGGCGGGCCTATGAGATGGCCGGCACTTATTTAGGCATCGCTCTCGGCTCGGCCATCAACCTGCTCAATCCGGAAAAAATCCTCCTCGGCGGCGGGATAATGGAAAGCGGCGATCTCCTTCTTCCCCGGGCTATCGAGGAAGCCCGGTTTCGGTCCTACAAAGCATCTTTTGCCTGCTCGTCTATCGAAAAGGCCAGCCTGGGTAATGACGCCGGCCTTATCGGCGCTGCCTCCTGGGCAATGGAACAATTAAAAAGAAGAACATCTCTATAAAAGGACTGATTGAAGAAAGGAGGGGACGGTTTCTTTTTGGAAAGCGTCCCCAGACATGCGGAAGGAGGGACTCGAACCCTCACGGCCTTGCGGCCATAAACTCCTGAGGCTTACGCGTCTACCGATTCCGCCACTTCCGCACGAGCGCAAGCAGTTCTATTATAGCCATCCCCCCCCTAAAAATAAAGAATTCCAAGAGTTAAGCTACCATCTCATGATGATTAGGGCCCAGAGGGAGACGGGTTTGCGAACCGCCGGCTGGGCGTTTGTGCTGGCCTTGAAAAGTTCGCCTTCCTTCTCGAGCTCAGTGCGGACAGCCTTGTCATAATAAACAGGGAGGTCGAGGAACAAGCCGACGGTGAGCTTCTTCCCGGCCATCAGTCCGAATGTCCCGCCAAGCCATGATTCTCTCAGGAAGTTCTCCCGCTCGGCACTCTTCACAAAACGATAGATATCACCGTCCGCGACATTGTCGCCGTAGAACCTCCTGGTCCAGGAAAAAACCTGATGGCTCCAAACATCCAGGCTCAAGAGCAAATCCCATGTTTCGAGGAGTGGCATCTCCAGGTCAGCCTCCGCGAAGTTGATGAAGGTGAAGGCGTTGCCGTAGCTCGACCGCTCCCAGCTCGTCTCCCAGCCGAAATTGGCCCAGCCGGGCGCATGGACCTCCTGTTTTCCCCAAGTCTCTCTGTAGTCGTAGTCTTTCCAAAAAAAGCTTGCCGAAGTGCCGATGCGGAAAAACCCGCCCCTATCCAGGCTAAAATGGATGATAGGCAAAAACTCAACCGCATAGGCGTTTTCCCGGTAGAAATCCAGAAGCTCTGTCCCTTCAGTTAGGTAGCGCTGTTTAAGAAAATCTCCCTCGCCCACAACGCAGCACAGAAAGTCGGCGTTTCTGAAAGCGAGGATTTTAAAAAGGTTAGAAGAGCGGAGGATCGTTTTACCGGTTTTTTTCTCGTACGAGTTTTGGATGTAATTATTCTGACTCGCCGAATACCTGAACTCATCCCCGTATTCGTTGACCTGGCGGAAGCGAAAGCCTATCTTGTGGTCTTTGACATCAGCACCGAGGACAACATCAAGTTGAGAAGCTTCTGATCGAGTGTAGGCATCCTGCCAGAAAGCGTCGATATTCGTTTTTGTGCCGAAGATGTGGTTGCAGCCCTGCACGGTTGACCAACCCCAGTTGTACCTGTTCAGGCGCATCTCCTGGCCCTCCTTGACATACTGGAGATAGCCGCTTGGCCTCCCTTCGCGCAAAGACTTATAATTGACGATCACCCCGACCGGAGTCCGTTTAATATGGAAGGAGGCGAGAAAAGCCAAAGACACCTCTCTGTTTTTCTGGTCGAGCTCGGAAGAAAAAGGGATGAGCGAAGCGGGCATCTCGTAGGGAACAGCCTGACCGGAAGAGCAAAGACTAAAAGTGTCCATTTTCGCCGAGAGAAGCGGCACAATACGGATCGACTTAAATTCGAAGACGTACGGCGCTGTCATGACCTCGGGCGACACCCAGCTACCTTCGAAACCGGCCCGGGCATTCATTCCCTCTGCCAGATTTCCCTCGACTGACTCCTGTGTATTGACGTAAGTGGGGCTGGGCGAGATCTCCGGCATGTCGAGATGGCCCATCCAGCCCCTCGTCCTGAAGTAAAAGAAAGAGAAGCTTGAATGAAGGCTAAAAAGCTGCGAATCCTGGGGAAAAGTCAAGAATGAGTAGTAAGGGTTGGGGCCGACGAAGCGGAGCCTGGCCTGGAGGCCGGAAACAGCGATAAGGCAGAGAAGGACGGCCACAGTCACTTCTGGCCAGCCTGCCGTTCTCTTATGGCTTTTGATCCTGTCTTTTTTCATCTTCCTTGATCTCCTCTATCTAATGTTATCTCAATTATTTAGTCGTGGCTGTCATGAACTGTGCAGGCTGGCGCTCTGCGAGAACATACTGGCTGCGGTTTCCGTTTTTCCCAGCCTGAGGCCGACGCTTTAGCTGAAGAACTTTGCTGCCATCCTTTGGAAGCATCTTCTACTATGTGATTTTTATGATGGGTGCAGGGGGCTGCCCTGAAGCCCCCGTAGCGAAGGGGGGACCCATCGGTTTTCCCGATGGGGAAACCGACGGGACCGGTTCCCCGGGGCGCGGGGCCAAAGGGCAGCTTCCTGCACCCTATTGAATCACATAAATAAAGATGTTTAGTCGTCCTTGACATTTCTTGAGTCGTAATTTACGCTTGCTCACGATGGTTAGATGCGAATTCAAGGTCAAAAGCAGGCAAACCGTGAAGCGCGTTATAACACTCTTGGTTATCGGGGCTTCTTTTATCGTTATTTTAAGCGCCTTGATTTTTGCCCTGGCGCTCCACGCCCGCCAGGCCAGCGGAACACCGCTTGTCTTCCGCAGCCGCGTCGTCTTCGACCAGCAGGGGCTCGGCCTTGAGGCTTTCCGTCTCCTTGTCCCAAAGGACTGGGTCTTTAACGGCGGTGTTACCTGGAACTTCGCCAAGTCTCCGCCCGAAGCGTTCATCATCTATACAGTCACCAGCCCCGACGGGAAATCGGCCATCCAGTCGTTTCCCCACCTGAACATGTATTGGTCGCAAGATCCCCAGCATCAACATTCCTTCGCTCAGATGGGAAGCACGATCCTGCAGCCCCTGGATGCGATCAATTTCCTCCAGGGCCTCTTCATCCCCCAGGTCAGGCAGGGTGTGAGCGACCTAAAAGTCATTGAAACGCAGCCTCTTCCAGCCGCGGCCCGGCAAGCCCTGGCCGAGAACAACCTCATGCTCAACATCTTCGGCCAGATATCGCCGTTCACGTTTCCCTACGAGACCCGGTCCGACGCCGGCCGGGTCAAGGTCGAGTACACCCAGAACGGCCGCCTGATGATCGAGGACTTCACGGCCGTCATCACCTACTTCATCGCCAATACGCCGACATTGTCCGGGATGTATGCCCAGGGCATAAGCTGGTCGCCCACTATCTGCAGCTTCCGCGCCCCGGCCGAGGAGATGCCGGCCAAGATCCGGCAATTCCAGATTGCCCTTTATTCTCGCTTCATCAACCCCGTCTGGAGCGTTAGCTACACGAGGCTTTGCGCCGTCGTAACGCGCGAGCATCTTCGCCAGCAGCAGGCGATCTTCGCTCGCTACCAGCAGATCCGGAAAACCCTCCAGGAGTGCAATGACATCATTTGGCAGACCTACCAGAACCGCAGCGCCGCCGAGGACCGGATGTTCGACAACTATTCGCAGGCTTTGCGCGGCGTTGACACCTATGTGGACCCGGTCAATAACTGGAACGTCGATCTCCCGACGGGGTACGACAATGCCTGGACGAACGGCACGGATTACATCTTCAGCGACAGCCCGAGCTTCAATCCGAACGTGAGCTTGACAGGAAACTGGCAGAAGATGACACGCAAGCAATAGAGAAGAAGACAGGATCAATTGCGAGATTGCGATGACAACGAAACAGATGCTCATAACGTATCTTATCGCCCTGGCCATCTTTTTTTTAATCGACATGATCTGGCTGGGTGTCGTGGCCAGGGGATTCTACCGGCGGCACCTCTTGCCGGTGCTCAGCCCCAAAGTGAATTGGGGGGCTGCCCTGCTTTTTTACTTTCTCTTCATCGTCGGCCTGCTCGTCTTCGTCATCAAGCCGGCCTTGATCGCCGGGGAACCGCTCAGAGCCCTTTTCTTCGGCGCCCTTTTTGGCCTGATCAGTTATGCCACTTATGATCTGAGCAACCTGGCCACGCTGAAAGACTGGCCTATCGTCGTAACGGTTGTGGACCTCATCTGGGGCAGCGTCCTCGGCGGCACGGTTTCCTTCGTCAGCGCCGTTCTCGGCTGCCACGTTCCGAAGCTCTGACCCCGGGCGGGAGCAAGCTGGCGTCAATCTCCTTGGCGTTACTTCGATATTTCCTCGCCCGGCCGTTTGATTTTTTTCAATTGTTTTTGTCTGTTAGTTGAATTTTAAAAGTGGACTAGGTTGATGTCATCAAGACGGATTTTCTGAATCCCCAAGAAGTCTCTTTCGCACCAGAAGCGAATCTCAGCTATTCCCTTATCTAAATGCGGCACGATGCGGAGTTGGATCGTATCCCGCACCGAGACTCCAGAGAGTTTAAACTCCAGGTTGTGGAATGAGATTTTCCGATAAGGGTTAACGATCCTTTCGGTCATCAGGCAAAAGATATCTTTGGTGGACTTGAACGGTGGAGGAATCATGAACTCCCGAAAGAGGGACTTCTTTTCCTCTCGGGCTCTCTGGAACCGTAGGGAAGGGATCTCTCCTGTGGTGCTATGGACCTGGTGATTGTTATAGCGGTCGACTTCGAAACGGAGGACTTGCCTGGCCTCGGTGATTGTCTTGATGTTTTCTCGGGCACAGGTTCGGACGAGTCTATCCTGGAGCCAGCCATAAGGCCGTTCGATTTTGCCTTTAGCTTGACAAAAGCGGCTTCTGCTCTTATCTTAAAGGGTGCGTGAAGACGTTTTTCAAACGTTCAAGCCAGGTCGAAAAAGGGAACGTATAAATTAAGGGACATCAAGAAAGAGCGTGCTTTTCTTCCCGAGTGGCCCGGTTTCAGGGCTAAAATAAAGGAGGTTTGATGAAATTCTCTTCTCGGAAACAGATCCAGGATCTCCTCCGTTTCAAGAGCGATTGTTTCTTAACGACATCCTTTTTTCTTGACACCGACAAGAGCCGGCTGACCAAAAAAGAAATCTCTGTATCTTTGAAGAACCTGCTCCATCAAGGCCGGACACGGCTGGAAACACTCGAAGCCGACAGAAGGAAAAAAGACTCGCTGGCCGAGGATTTGGAAAAAATCAGCCGCTTTGGGACCCAGGTCATGCCAGCCCATACAGCTCCCGGGCTGGCACTTTTTTCTTGCGCCGGCGAGAATTTCTGGCAGGAGCTCTCCCTGCCCCGGGCACCGCGCAACCACATCTTCTTTGATCGTGCTCCCTATGTCCGGCCTCTTTCTTCGATCATGGATGAATACCACCACATCTGTGCTTTTCTCCTGGACCGCCAAATGGCCCGCTGGTACGGCATTTTCATGGGAGAAATCGTCCTCCTTGAATCTCTGACCAGTGATGTCCCTAGCCGGGTCAGGGAAGGAGGCTGGCAGGGGTACGAATCGAAGCGCATCGAAAGGCACATCGACGCCCATCTTCGCGAGCATTTCAAGAGGGCAACCCAAAAAACTTTCGAGCTGTTCAAAAAAGACAGGTTCGACTGGCTTTTTATTGGCTTGAAGGAGGAGTACCGGCCAGACATCGAGCCCCTCCTCCATCCCTACCTGCGGGAACGCCTGAAAGGCTGGCTCAGAACGAACTCGAATGATTCAGAGGACAAGATTCTCAAACATTCCATGGAGATCGAAGCGATACTGAAAGCCGAGGAGGAGAAAGCCCTGGTCATGACGCTCGTCACCGAGATTGAAAAGGGAGGCCGCGCCGTTTCAGGTGTGAGAGATGTCCTCCGGAAGTTGAACGATGCCGAAGTCCAGACTCTGGTCCTGACCCGAAATTTTGCCATCGAAGGAAGGGCCTGTCCCAAATGCGGCTTTCTCTATACCGACGAGCTCCGGTGTCCTGTCTGCACCGTTGCAACAGAGAAGGTTCAGGACATCATTCACGAAAGCGTCCATCGAGCCATGGACAAAAAGTGCCAGGTCCGTTACATCACGCCGCCCTCGCGGCTCGACCGCTTCGGGAAAATCGGCGCCCTCCTGAGGTTCAAAAGATAATTTTTTAGGCAGCCTTCTTAAAAGAGATCTTTTCAAAAAGACTATAAATAATCGGAATAACAAACAGCGTCAGGAAGGTCGTGGCGGCCAGCCCGCCGACCACGGCGATGGCCATGGGCGCTCTCATCTCAGCCCCTTCAGAAGTGCTTAACGCCATGGGCAACATCCCCAAAATGGTCGTCAGGGCTGTAAGTAGGACGGCTCGCAGACGGGTCGTCGCCCCCTGGACGACGGCTTCCGCTGCAGCCAGTCCCCGGCGCCTCAGCTGATTGACATAATCGATCATGACGATGCCGTTGTTGACGGCAATACCGGCCAGGAGAACAACCCCGATGAGCACGGGCAGGCTGATGGCCCAGCCGCTAACGAGAAGGGCCACGACGACACCGATGATGCCGAGCGGGATCGTGAACATGATCACAAAAGGATGACGGAAAGACTCAAACTGCGAAGCCATGACCATGTAGACGAGGAGGGTGGCCAGGGCAAAGGCTCCAGCCAGGATAAGAAAAGTCTCTTGCATCTGCTCGTAAGCGCCGCCGAATTCAAGGAAGTAGCCTGAAGGAAGCTGTTTTTCGATCGGCGCGATCCGCTTTTTGATGTCCCGCACGACGCTTCCGAGGTCGCGGCCAGCGATGTTCGCCGTCACGGAAATGCGGCGCGACTGGCTTTCCCGGGTGATCTGGATGGGCCCTTCTCCTCTGGTGATCGTTGCGACCTGATTTAAGTAGACGACTTTATTCAGCGGCGTGATAAGGGGTATACGTGCAATCTCGCTCAGGCTGTTTCTGTATTCCTCCCCGAAGCGGACCCGGACATCGATCTCTTCGCTTTCCTCCCGGTAGCGGGTGGCCACACGCCCTAGGGTTGCTGTCTGCACGGCGTTGGCGACCTGACTGACCATGAGGCCGAGCTTGGCCACTCTCTCCCGGTCGACCTTGATCTGATACTCGGGCTTGCCCTGGGACAAGCTGTGCGTCAGGTCCCTCAGCCCCTCGATGTCCTGGATTCTGGCCACAATGCTGTCGCCGATTTCTTTCATCGTCTCGAGCTCTTTTCCGAAAATTTTGATCTCGACGGGAGCTTGAGCGCCTGTCATCATCTGGCTCATGTCTAAAGCTTCGAACTTAACGTTTTCCAGGCGTGGGAGCAGCCGGCGAATTTTTTCGAGGATTTCCATATCACTGAGGCTTCTTTGTTCCCTGTCCACCAGCCCAACCCAAAGAATTCCTTCGTTTGGGCCAGCGTTGCTAAAGCTCGAGGCCATGTCGGCTGGGTCTTCTTCGGCCGCGGATCCGGCCTGAGCCGTGACGATCTTGATCTCTGGCTGCTGGATCATCAAGTTCTCGACGAGCGAGAGCACGCGGTTCGTCTCTTCAAGAGCCGTGCCGATAGGCATTTTAACCTTAAGGAGGATCATGTCCCGGTCCATGTTCGGCATGAACTCTGTACCCAAAAAGGGTACAATTGCCAGGGAGATGACAAGAATGCCCAGCGCCCCGCCCAGAACCCACCAGCGACGCTGGAGCGCCCGAGTGAGCCAGCCGCGATAAAGCTCCTTCGCTTTTTCAAACTGAAGGCGTTTTTGAAGGCGGATGCCTTTGGAGTTTGAGCCGGCCTGCTGGCTTGGGTCGTTCGCCCTCCGGGGCTTAAATAGAAAAGATGAAAGCATGGGTACGATGGTCAGGGCCACAAAGAGAGAAGACAGAAGAGAGAAAGCAATGGCCAGGGCCAGGCCGCGGGTGAGCTTCCCGGTGATGCCCTGGGCAAAAACGACGGGAAAGAAGACGACGATTGTCGTCAGGGTCGAGGCGGTGATAGCCATCCCGACTTCTGAGGCGCCCAGGATGGCAGCCTTCTTCCTGTCCTTTCCCTCCTCGATATGGCGGAACGTATTTTCGATGACAACGATGGCGTTATCGACGAGCATCCCGACGCCGAGAGTCAAACCTCCGAGTGTCAGCAGATTCAGAGTATACCCGGCCAGGTAGAAAGCGATAAAAGTCGTGATGACGGAGAGGGGGATGGCAATGGCGATCGTCAGCGTCGGCCGCCAATTCCTCAGGAAAAGGAAGATGAGGAGAATAGCCAGAATTCCACCCTGGAGAGCATTGCTGGCTGTCCGGCCGGCCACCCGGGTGATCATTTTTGCCTGGTCCATGGCGACAAAAAACTCGACGTCGGGCGGCAGGATTCTCTTGATCTCCTCAAGCTCCTTTTTGACCTCATTGCCGGCGATCGCCGTGTTGGCGCCCGAACGCTTGTTGACGATCAGAAAAACCCCCTTCTGTCTCTGAATCCGGCCGAGGTAGCGGCTTTCCTTCATCGTGTCCTTGATTTCGGCAATATCGGCAAGGAAGATGGGCTCTCCCGTGGCGGTGTTGCCGATGACCACCCGGCCGATGTCCTGGAGAGACTCGAACTCGCCCAGCGTCCTGACCAGATAATCAGAGTGGCGCTCGACAAGGTAGCCGGCCGGCAGGTTTACGTTCTCCAGGGCCAGAACAGCCAGGACGCGGTCGATGGAGAGGTTTCGCGCTTCGAGCGAAGCTTTGTTGATCTCCACTAAGATCTCCCTGACTTCGGTGGAGAAAACCCGGGCCGAAGCAACTCCGTCAATCCTTTCCAGCCGGGGAGCCACCTCGTCCTCGATCAATTTTTGGATCTCGGAGGTCGGCCTGTTGCCCGTGATGCCGTAAAAGATGATAGGCAGTTGGGCTAGGTTGAATTTGACGACCAGCGGATCGCTCGCCTCTGCGGGAAGGTAATTCTCGTACAGGCCGATCTGGTCACGGATATCCTGGGCGGCGAAATCAAGGTTCGTGCCCCACTCAAACTCGACCGAAATCACCGATGCGCCTTCTTGAGTCGTCGAAGAAACCTTTTTCACACGGTTGACCGAGCTGATGATTTGCTCGACGGGCTTGGTGATGGTCTTCTCGATGTCTTCCGAGGAGGCCCCCCGGTAGGTGGTGATCACGGAAACCGTGGGGTATTCGATGTCGGGGAAGAAATCCAGGCCCAATCGGGAAAAAGCGATAAAACCAACGACGACCAAGATCATGGCGACCATGGACGTCGTCACGCGGCGATTGACTGAGTATTCTGGAAGCTTCATGGCTTGACCTCTCCGATGATTTCAACGGCTGCTCCCTCTTCCAAGCCGAAGTTGCCCTCGACGATAACCTCGTCGCCTTCGACCAGGCCGATGGTGATCTCGACCATCGTTGAGTTTTGAAGGCCCAGAACAACTTCTCGCTTGGCCGCCTTGCCGTCCTCAACGATGAAAACGTATTTATTCGAAAGTATGGCTTTCTGGGGAACGACGAGGGCATCCTCGTGAGTGCTGATTTCGAGGACGATCTCGCCAAAAGTTCCTGGTCGCAGCACGAGATCCGGGTTGTCAACAGCGACTTCAATGCCGAATTTCTTGGTCAGCGGATCGGCTGCCAGGTTGACGACATGAATTGTCCCCCGGAACTCCTGTCCCGGAAGGGAAGGCACCCTGAGGATGGCCATTTGTCCTTTCTTAATGCGGATAATATCGGACGGCGATATGTCAACACGAATCTTGATCCGCGAGAAATCGACGAGCGTGAGGACGCCGCTTGCCGCGGAGAATGAACCCATCATCGGGTTGATGACATCCCCGACGTCGGCATTCTTCGAGGCGATGATCCCGCCAAAAGGAGCCTGCATGATGGCTACCTGAAGATTGTGTCTGGTCAGGTTGACGGCGGCCTGCGCCTGGTCAAGCTGGGCTCTGGAAGCCTCAAAGGCCAGCCGGATCTGTTCAACCTGCTGGTCAGAAACCGCTTTTTCCTTGTACAGGCGCTCCATCCGGTCCAGGTTGGTCCGTGAGTCATTGTAGCGGGCCTGGGCCACAGCCAGAGCAGCTTCAGCCTGTTTGAGCTGAAGCTCGATAGCCTGGGTATCGAGCTCGGCCAGGACCTGACCCTTGGCCACACGATCGCCCTCATTGACGTAGATGCGGGCAATTTTTCCCCCGGTATCGGGAGTGATGTTAATTTTCTGCCAGGCTTCGAGAGTTCCCGTGTAGAAGAGTTTCTCCGATATTCTCTGCCTCTGGACTTTGAACACCTTGACCGGCGCAGCCCCGAAAGTCTCCGCAGCCGCCTCCTCTTTTTTTTGCGGCCGGCAGGACAACAAGGCAGCCATGCCCGCAGATACAACCAACATGATGCTTAAGCTTTTGAATCGTTTCATCTTCATCTCCTTGTTCTTCCGACTCACTCGGACTGTTTCCAACCCTGGCCCATCGCTCTTTCCAATTGGGCCAGAGAAACTGTGTATTCATACAACGCTTGCGAATAATTGATCCGGGCTTCACTGAGGGCCACCTGGGCCGAGTCAACATCGAGAATGGTGGCCAAGCCTTCGGCGTAATTAAGCTCGGCCACCCTCACACTCTCCCGGGCCTGTTCAATATTCTTTTCCTGGGAGAGGAGGGACTCCCTGGCCTGATTGAGGGTCAGGACAGCCGATTCCACCTCAAACCTGACCCTGTCAATAAGGCCTTTCTCTGTGTGTTCGATCTCCCGGATCATGGCCTCCGATTCGGCAACCTGGGCTGACGCAGAAAAGCCGTTAAAAACGGGGATGTTCAGGACGAGGTTGAACGAGTAGAAGCTCTGCCAGTTGTCTTTTTTAAAATTGAAGAAATCGGCCCAATAGCTGTAGCTCCCCGAGACGGCGAGAGTGGGCAGGATGGCTGCCCGAGCGATCTTCACCATCTCCTGAGCCATCTTTTTCTGGTAATTGACCTGGCTGAGCTCGGGCCTGTTCGCCAGAGCCTTGGCCAGACTCTCCTCCAGGCTGATCTCGATTGGCTGGTAGGTCATCTCGCCAATGATCTCAACGGGCTGGCTGAGGTCCAGGCCAAGGAGAGTCTTGAGGTTGAGTTCGGCCACAGCAAGGTTATTCCTGGCCTGGAGGACAGAAGGCTTCAGGTTGGCCACGCGGACTTCAGCCCGCAATAGGTCCAGCCGGGAAGCAATCCCGACATCGTACATGTTCCTGACATTCTGGGAGAGCTTCTCGGCCAAGCTGAGGGCTTCCTCCGAGACTTCGACGAGCTCCTTGGCCAGCAGGTAGCCATAATAACCTCTCTTGACGTTGAGGACCGTGTCTTGGCTTGTCTGTCTGACCGATTCCTGGGTGGAGTAAACGTTGTACTTGGCCTGCCTGTAGCCTGAGGTCAGGCGGCCCCCGGTGAAAAGAGGAAGGGTAAACGACAGGGAGAGCTGGTAATCTTTGGTGAAGTCGATGGCCACTCTCTGCGGCTGACCGCCGGGGATGAACGAGGGGAACTCAAGGACAAAGACTTTTTCGTCGAGGTTCTGGAGGGCGGAAGCGTTCAGGCTTGGAAAAAACTGGGCAGCCGCCTGCCTGAGCCTGGATTGGGAAGCCTCAACCCTGTCCTGCGAGGCCAGATAAAAAGGATTCTGGGAAAGAGCCAGGCTGATGCTTTTCTCCAAAGTCAGTGTCAGCCTCTCTTGAGTGTGGGCGAACGGCCCGGCTGTTAAAATCAGCAGCCAGGTGATTAACGTCACAGCGATCTTTCTCATCATCAGTCTCCTTTCGCGTTGTCAGCTCTTTTCTCAAGTCCCTGAAGCATAAAATTATGGATGAAGTCGGCAGCCTTTTGGACACTGTATTCCTTTTCGCGCCAGAAACGAACGTGACAGTAACCCCAGATAGCGGCTTCTAAGAAAGTAACGGCCCACCCGACATCCATGTTTCGAAATTCTCCGGAGGCGATGCCCTCTCTCAGGATGTCAGCGACGCTGTCGAGAATTTCTCTCCGCCTAGCCTTGAGGCGATCGATAAACTGCCTGTCTTTTTTCGAAACCGACTGATTCTCATCACCGACGAGAATTCTCATTTTCTCCATAAACGACCGACCCATCATTAACATACGAGAAATGTTCTCTTTTTCTTGGTTTGTCCGAAAATAAAATTGAATGCCCCGCTTGAGCTTCTGGCTGGCGCTGATCTTGAGAGCCTTGATTTTCAGCACCTCGCGGCTGAACTGCTCGAAATGGTTATCCAGGAGTTCAAGGATGAGCTCGCCTTTGCACCGGAAGTAGTGGTAGAGAGTGGCCTTGGAAAAGGCCGCCTCCCGGGCGACGTCATCCATGGTCATGGCGTCAGTGCCTTTCTCGACGATGACCTTCTCGGCCGCCTTGAGAATAAGACAGCGGTATTCTTCTCGCCGCCTTTCTTCCCGCTCCCGCCTGATGTCGATTTTTTGCATTTCTCCTGCCTTATTTCAACTTATTGGTTTATTAAAAGAACTGAAAAGTTCAATAAATAAACTAAAAAGTATAATTTTAATAAAATAGCAGAGTTTTTCGATCTTGTCAAGGGCCGGACAAAAAAGTAAAATACTCGTGGCCTGGGAAAAACGACGTGACAACAGAAAGGAAGGCCTTTTATCTTCTGCCCATCCTGCTCGCTTTCGCCTTTGTTCTCATCCGGGCAGTTACGAAGACTGGACCAAGCTATGCCCAGAATCTTCCTCTGTGGTGGGAAATCATCCTGGGCCTTAAGACGCACGGCGAGTACAGGCTCGAGACAAGAGAGAGAAAGTTTTCGGGCAGTTATACCTGCGCCTTCCTTTGGCAGGGCTCAATGGAGCGCGACGACCACGACTACCTTCTCTATCCCCTGGACTGCGACCTCAGCACCTGGGACGCGCAAGAAACGGCCTGGGCCTCGAATGCCGTCACGGTCTATACGACAGGTGACTTCAAGGACAGGCCCTCCTTCATCTTCAATTACATCTTCCGGAAGGGCCATGAACTCCATCTCGACTTTAGCGTCAACGGGATCGTCATTCCCCAGGCCGAAGGCCCGGAAAGCGTCCTCCTCTTCTTCCCCTCTTCAGCGGAGAACAGCCAGCGCCATGAGGAGATAAGTTACAACAACTTCGTGACCAAGGGATCTAACAGCATTGCCCTTGAAGAAGCTGACATCTACACTGGCCGCCTGGAAAAGACCTATTCCTGGACCTGGAAGAATCAAAGGTGGACGCTCAGGCAGCAGCAGACAATCTTCTCTTCCCACTCCCATGAGGTCGAAGTCAAACTCACGATCATTCCGCATCTCGCCCGGCGGGAAAAATCTACTAAATATATAATTTTTATACAATCTATAGAAACTGTAATTCCCATCTCCCATCCCCCCCGTAGCCGTTCGCCAGGGCCAACAAGCTCCGGTCTTCAACCGAATCTCGTGAAAAGCCCGGACCGGGCCTCAGGCGCGAGGGTGGTACTTTTCGTAGACCTGACGAAGTCTTGCCCGGCTGATGTGAGTGTAAATCTGGGTGGTCGTGATCTGACT
>CAZKBY010000003.1:0-32354 GCA_964550915.1 uncultured Eubacteriales bacterium
CCTGCCGATTTCAAAGCCTACGCAGAAGTTGCGGCAAGCGCCGCGATCTTGCCCGCCAGAGGAGGAGTGGAAGTCTTTGTCATCCACCGGCCCGGTTCAAACCTCCGCTGAGATCGGCCAGATTTTTCACGATTTCTTCGTCGCTGAGTAGCGTTCTATTCTAAGGGGAGTCGGTATTCAGTAGTTGAAGAAGGGGCAGTTGGCTACGGACCAGACAAAAGAGAAGGCCATTCCTTGTTATCTCAAGAAGCTCTCGAGGACGGGCGCTCGTACGGCCTCATGTCATCGGCCGATCCCCATGTTCGCCAGCCGTCTTTTGTGCCGGACACTCGGCGCGGCGTCTTCTGCCTCTATTTCGGGAGGAGCCTCAGAATCCGAAGCATCCAGCACCCATGAATTGGGTCATTCTTTCCAGTTTTTGAACCCGAAGTCAGTGAGCACCCAGGTCTCGACGATCTTGTTTGCCTCGATGGAGGAGTTCAATTGCTCCTCGTAGGTGTTTTCCATCTTGACCAGTCCTCCCAGCGGGACGTCAGGAGAGATCCAGATCGTCGATGTTCCAACCCACTTGGTTTGTAACTTCTCATCGTTGAGGGGTTGGTTGATCTTGCGCTGGATCTTGGTGCAGGCATAGCTCTTGCTCGCCAGCGTCAGAGTCTCGGCGCTCTCCGAGACGATTGTCACTGTGGCTGCTTCGGCCAGCCCGGAAATGGGCTCGAAAGGCTTGCTGAAGTAGACGATGCGGCCCAAGCTCGTCCTCCGGTCGCCTCCAAACATGAGATATTCATCCATCCGGACGCCGCTTTCGTCCACCACGCTGATAGCTCTCCAGTGCTTCTGATCCTTGAAACTCATCAGCGGAATTGTCTCGTTTTCTCTGGTTACCGAATACTCTGCCCAATCGCCGACAGCGGCCTTGGTCAGAAGATTAACCTGGCTCATGGCAAAAGCGAAGACGGCGGCGACGAGGAGGATCAGGGAATACAGAAGAAAATTTCTTTTCTTTAATATATTTCTCCTCCTTTTTGTCAGTAAAGCTTTTTCACTGCCTAGCGCGTCTATTATAACATGAATGATGAAACATAGATAATGAGAACTCGGTATCAGGCACGCGGATTCGATGACTCACCGAAGTCGAGTAGAATTTGAACGATCTCTTCGTGGCTGAGAAGGGTTCCATCCTGAGGGGAGTCGATAATCCGGTAGTTGAAGAAGGGACAGTTGCCTTCGTACCAGCGAAAAGGGAAGGCCGTTCCCACGCCGGCCCTTTTTTCTTCCTCCCTCTGGTTAAGCAGGCTGCCCAGGCCCTTAAGGTGGATTCCCTGAGCCGGATCAACGCCAAGGATGTAACGGCGGTTGCCGAAATTCGTCATGAGAAAAGAGAATCCTCCGGCCAGGGGAGCATGCCCGACATCGCGTCGCGCCCACTCCTTGAGCAGAAAACTTGAGGGATTGCGGACGATGAGCCCGTCCACTTTCTTCCTTCCTTGGCCGGCGGCCAGAGGAAGGGCCAGGCTGACTTTCTGCCCATTCCGAAAATCGTCCATATAGTGGAAATAGTCGTCCTCTACTTTTCTCATCGCCCTTTCGTAACGGTCAATGCCGGCGAATAGCTGTCGGTTTTCGAGGATGTCATATCCTTCTTCCGCCTTTGAGTACAGGAATTTCATGAATTTCATGCCCTCTGCGACGCGTTCTTTGTTTATCTCCTCTTCCTCTTTTTTAACGCCTGAAAAAAGGGCTCTCAGGATGGAATAGGGAGTGGCAGCGAGGTCGATGTCCCGGGGCAGGGAAGCTGAGTCCGCGATTTTGGCATAGCCGGCGATTTTTTCCATCGATGCGTCCACTTTTCCGAGCTCCAAGAGTTTAAGGGCAAGAAAGATGGAGGAAAGGGCGTCGAAATCTGGCAAGCGGTGCGTCACAACCCGGAGGCTTGAAGGTCTTTGGCCAGCCTCTCTCCCGAGACCGCTTTTTAGGTGGTCAAGGACAAGGCGAGGGTATTTGATGATCAGAGAAGCTGTGCACTCGGGCTCAGCCTCGGGATGATGATGGTCGATGACACCAGGGGCTGTTTTCATGCCGACATCCAGGACGATCGTATCAGGCTGAGGAGAGAGGTCTTCTCCGTAGTTGACAAATTCATATCTGATGTCCACGAGCCTCGCTCACTCCTGGCGGCTTGCCTTAGGCTTACCCTTTGCCTTTCCTCCCATACAAAAGCAATAAGCAGCCTGGTAAGGAATTGCAGGTGCCCAGGCCGCCCCGGCCCTCGAACCCCCGGGACCCCCTCCGCTATGGGGGCTTGTGGGGCAGCCTGGACACCAACCGTTTGGTATCATCTTTTTTATTGCTTTTCTGATAGTTCCTCTAAATAACTGATGATTTTAGCGCTTCCTGATGGAAATGGATACTTGCGGAGGGATTTGAGGGGGACCCAGCGGAAAGCCTTATTTCCACGCCGCGGTCTATCCCGCAAGCGGCACTCATAGGCATAGAGCGCCGCTTGGAACTTGGTATAGGAATGATTGACCTTGAAAAGCAGTTTTTCGTTCTCGATCTCTGCGCCCAACTCTTCCCGGATCTCCCGCCGCAAGGCCTCCCTGAGCGTCTCGCCCGCTTCTCTTTTTCCGCCGGGAAATTCCCACAAGCCGGCCAGAAGTCCCTTGTCCGGCCGCCTCTGGATGAGGTATTTTCCATCCTCCTTGATGATAGCTACGACCGTTTCGATCTGCTCATATCTCCGAGCCCTCGGAGCCGGGATGACCTCCTGTTCGCCTCTTTTAAAAGCCAGGCAGAAATCCTGAACGGGGCAGCGGAGGCAGAGAGGATATCGCGGCTTGCAGACAAGCGCGCCCAGCTCCATCAAAGCCTGGTTGAATTCGCCGGCCTTTTTGTCCGGAAAAAAGGTCAAAAGGAAGGAAAGAAGAATCCTATCATGGCGCTCGTTCGCCTCGGCCTTCAGCCCTGCCAGCCGCATGAGGACGCGCCTGGTGTTGGCGTCAAGAACGGGATAGGGCAGGCCGAAGGCAATGCTCAGGACAGCCGCGGTGGTGTAGGGACCGAAACCCGGGAGTTTTATCAGGTCTTCGTACCGGCCGGGAATCCTGCCGCCGAATTTATTGACGATGATTCTCGCCGCCCGGCGCAGATTCCTGGCCCTCTCATAATAACCCAGGCCCTGCCAGGTTTTGAGGACTTTCTGGAGCGCAGCGCTCGCCAGCGTCCGGACGTCGGGAAAAACCTTCAGCCATTCTTGATACCGGGGAAGGACCGTTTTGACCGTGGTTTGCTGGAGCATGACTTCCGAGATCCAGATTCGGTAAGGATCTTTCTTCTGCCTCCAAGGAAGCGGCCTCCGATTCAGCCTGTACCAGCGGATGAGGCTTTCGGCGAGGAAATGCTCTTTTTTCCCTATTTTTTCTCTTCCTTTTTTGCTTCTTCTTTTTTCTTTTCGGGCGGGGCCGGCTTCCAGTCCTCGGCTTTCGCCGGCAGTTCGCTCAGGAAGGACGAATCAACCTTGAAAAGATAGTCCAGATTGGGGTTTTGGACGACAACCTGTTTTTTCTCCTCATCCTGCCGGCCGACGAAAACCTGAAATTGTTTTTCAGTCTCGTCATGCTTTGTCCAGATTGTGATTTCAGCTTGGGGCGAAGCGAGCCCGTATTCTTCAAGGCCGGCCGGCGAGTCGATAAACTCTGAAGCTTCCAGGCCTTCGATTTTGCGGACGAACGTCTCGACTTTAGACCTATCGGCTTCCTCTTTAGCCGGGCTTTCGAAAAGCCATTTGTCGTCCTTCCCTTTGGCGACGATAAGCGCCCAGTCAGCCTTCTTGATTTGGACCTTTGCCGCCTCCCAGGTGTTGAACACGACGACCTGTTTTTCCCTCAAGTCTTCGACTTTTTTCTCGATATCGGTTAGAACCTGGCTTTCAGCCTCGACAATCGTGGAGGATAAGGATGTCGTGGCATAGACCTTATCCCCCTCTTTATGCAGGTTGAATGTCATTTCCTTGTTTTCCGATGGAAAAGATAGAACAACTGTATATTCCGAATCCTTTAGCCCGTGCTTCTCGACGTCGGCATCCTGTTTCTGCTCGGAGACGAATTCCTTGGCTCTGAGGCTGGAGAGCGCGCGCAAAATGTCCTCGATGCGGCTTTTTCTGGCCAGGGCTGAAACCGGCTTAAGGAAAAACCATTCCTCCTCTTTTTTCTGAGCTTCCCAGGAGATATCTTTGGCCTGAAGCTTGATGCTTTTCACGTCCTGAGTCTCGAACTTGAAGATGTCCTTCTGGCGAAAGTCAAAAATCGTCTTGTCGAGAGAGCTCTTGAGATGGCTGGCCAGGAGGACAATCCTCGGGTCGTCCTCTCTTTTGGCGAAAAGGGTTTTATCGAGCGGGTTCTCCAGGCCGATGAGAAGCTTGACCGGCTGTTCTTTGTCCTTGTACCAAAGAGTCAGCTCTTTTTTCGGGATCTCATACTTGACCGGGTCTCCGCCCTCTTTCTCGACTACTCTTTCGATCTTTAAGCTTGAGAAGTCCTGGGCTATCCGGTTGACTTCGTACGTGTCGGCTTTGGCTTCCAGGGGCTCGACGATGAGCCAGTCTCCCTTTTCGTCTTTTTTGAAGACGATTGTTTCGTCCTCTTTTTTCAGGCTGATTTTCTGGACGTCGTCAGAAGCGAGGTCGATGAGCTTGTCTTCAGCCTCCTTCTTCTCTTTGTTTCGCGATTCAAAAAGCAAGACGAAGGCCAACAGAGCCACAAATGCGGCCAGGAGGATGACGGTTGTCCTGAATTTCATAGCGATCGCCTCCTTAGCCAGACTGAAATTCCTGTGACCAGGACAATCAGGGGAAGGATAAGAACAGAGACGAAAAAAATCATCCTTCCCTGGGAAGGCGTGAGCTGGATTGTCCGCGGGGAGGATGTCTTTGGCTGGATCGAGATTAGGTCAGCTTCTTCGGTCAGCCAGTTGACGGTGTTGAGGAAAAAATTCCCGTTTCCCGACAGGTTATAGTAGCGGTTGGCCACAAAGTCGGAATCGCCGAACACAGCCAGCCGGCCTTCCTTCTTTGGCTCCTGTTCTTCTGGTTTTTCGGCTTCAGCTTTCTCGGGCGGCTGGGGAGTCTCCTTGTTCCCTCCTGCTTTTTCTTCGGTTTTTCCTTCCTGTTTTGGCTTGATCGTCGCCACGATAGCCAGGGAGATCGGCCCTTGCTTGTCCTTGTCTTTATCGAAAGTGACCTTCTGCTCGGCGAGCTGGCGCTCCGACCAGGAATTCGGGCTTGTCTTGCCAAGCACTGTCGCCGTTATGCCTTCCGGCTTTTCAGGGGCGATGTCCACTGACCTGGCATAGGGGAAGAACGTGGCGTAGCGGAAGTTCGTCGTGATGGCGTGGTATTCGTACTCTGATACCAGGGGCATGAAGTAATCGCCGCCAAAAAGACGGCTCATCGTATCGACGACGACATCGTCCTCAAGTTTAACGCCGAAGTTTCCGAAAAAGATAGAAAGGCCGGGCGCCGTTTCTGGGTCAACCATAAAGAAGACCCGGTTGCCTTTTTCTAAATAATCCTTGATCGTCTCGAGCTCGTTGGGGAGCAGGTCTTTTTCCGGGCCCGGGACAATGAGCAACGCGCAATCTTGGGGAAACGTCTCTGAGAGGGCCAACGTCAGCTTCTTGACCTCATAGCCGAGTTTTTCGAGCTCCTGCTTGGCCGTCGAATAGCCGTTGTCACCGCTCTCGTCGATGCTTCCTTCGCCATGACCCTCGAGGAAATAGATGACTTTTTTCTTCTCCCTCGTCACTTTGATGATCGCGTTGGTAATGTCTTCCTCGTCCGCCGAAGTGATCCTGTTTTCTTTATCTCCGCATTCCAGGATTGTCGTCCCGTCCTGGGTGATCTCGTACCGCTTGACCAGTCCAGGGTTTTTATCCGGATCGATGAACTCGTACTTGACCTTTTTCGAATGATAAGCATAGTTTTTGAGGAGGTTTTCCATCTTGCTTCGGCTGTAGTTTCCTTCCCTGAAAAAGCACTTGGCCAGGATGTCGTTTTTCAGGTTCTTGACGACCTTGACTGATTGGTCGGACAGGCTGTGAAGCTTTGATTCGGTGAAGTCGAACCGGTGGTGATGCCGGGAGAAAAAATAGTTCACCAGGACAAGAATGGCCAGGACGATGACGATGATGAGGAGAAGGTTGCTCGAGTAGAGGAAAGATTTCCGGCTGACGCTCCGCTTGAGCGAGGACAGGTTGAGAACGATGTAGACGATAAGCGCGACCACACCCAAAAGAGCAGCTGCCAAAGCGGGCATTTTTTTGTAGGGCCAGATTCTTAAAGCCATCAAGGAAGCGACGATGAGCGTTAGGCCAATGTAGTTTAAGTTCTTCTTGATTTTTTCCATCTTTCACCTCCATCGTCTCGATTGGATCACGGAATAGGTGAGGAAAAGCCCGAAAAAGGAAAAACTGAGGTAGTACACAAGGTCAGTCGTGTCCAAGATGCCGCGGGTCAGGTCATCGAAGTGCTGGAAAAAGGAAAGATAATCGAGGACGCCCTTCCACAGGCCCGAAGCCGAGTAGGAAGCCCAGTTGAGGATCCAGAACAGGAGAAGGGCGCCGAACGTCAGGATGGCCGACACGATCTGGTTTTCGGTCAGGGAGGAGAAAAAGATGCCCACGGCGATAAAGGCTGCGCCCATCAAAAACAGCCCCAAGTAACCGTTCAGGATCTGGGGGAGCTCGGGATTGCCGAAGGCGAAGGTGAAAACGGAGAGGATGCCAGTCAGGATGAGCATGGCTGCCAAGACAACTAACGCGGCCAGATACTTGCCCAGGATGATCTGGCCGACGCTGATGGGCGATGTGTAGAGGAGCTCGTCAGTTCCGATTTTCTTTTCTTCAGAGAAAAGGCGCATCGTGAGAAGGGGGATCATAAGGAGGAGGATGATGCTCATGTTGTGAAAAAGAGGGGAGTAGACCATCTGGTTGATGTTGACCTGTTGGTAGTAGTACGGGTTTTGAGCCATCTGGATGGACTGGGAATTGAACCACCAGACGGCGCTGTAGAAGAAAAAACCGACGAGGAGGAGAAAGACGGCGATGACAACATAGGCGATCGGGGAAGTGAAATACGTCTTGATTTCTTTCTTGGCAACATACCAGATGTTTTTCATGGCTCAGTCCCTCCAGAGACAACGCGAAGATAGAGGTCTTCGATATTCATGGCCATGGGCCTCATTTCTAGAAGGCCCCAATCCTTCTCCACGGCCAATTTTGCGACCGTCTCTCGCAGATCCTTTCCCTGGCTCCATTCGATGGCAAACTCCCCGTCCTGGCGGGTGACTTTCTCCACTCCCGGAATAGCGCGCAGGCCGGCCGCGACATCATCTCCGGCCAGGCGGAGTCGGATCGTCACGCCTTCTTTTTTTCTGATGGAAGCAGAGAGTTCTTCCAAAGACCCCGCGGCCATCAACTTTCCTTCGTTGATGATGACGACGCCGTCGCAGGTCTGGGTGACTTCGGCCAGGATGTGCGTCGACAGGATGATTGTGTGCTCACCCTTAAGGGACTTGATAAGCTGGCGAATCTCTATGATCTGGGCCGGGTCCAGGCCGATCGTCGGTTCATCCAGGATCAGGACATCAGGGTTGTGGATAAGGGCTTGAGCAATCCCCACTCTCTGCTTGTAGCCGCGGGATATGTTCCTGATCAGCCTTTTTTTAACTTTCTCCAGTCCGCTGATGTCGACGGCCCGGTCCACGGCCTGCTTCCTCTTGGCCGTCGGCACTTTTTTGATGGCAGCGACAAAGTCGAGGTAGTCGGAGACGGTCATCTCCGGGTAAAGGGGAACAACCTCGGGAAGATACCCGATGATCCTTTTGACCTCATTAGGCTGATCAAAGACGTCGAACCCGCAGACCGTGGCCTTTCCCTCTGTAGCCGGCAGATACCCGGTCAGGACGCGCATGGTCGTCGTCTTTCCGGCAGCATTGGGGCCGAGAAGGCCCCAGATTCGGCCTTTCTCGACTTTGAAGCTCAAGTCACTGACCGCCACGAGGTCGCCGTATTTTTTGGTCAGGTGTTCAACTTCGATCATGCGAACCTCCTTTCACGTTTTTTTGCCTTATTTTATAACGGCGATTCTTGGCTACCCGTTTCTCACTCTATCATCACATTTTTTCGGGCAGTGAAATGCCCATGAGATTAAGCGCCTTCTTAAGAACCTCCCTGACATAGAAAATCGCGAGGATTCTCATCTCTTTGAGGTCTTTGCTCTCTTCCCCTAAGATAGAGTAGAGGTGATAATAGGCGTTTATTTTCTGGCCGAGGTTGAAGGCGAATTTGGCCAGATGGGAGAACTCAAGCGATAGGATACTGTGGAGAACGCTCTCTTCAAATTGAGAGGCGTAGAAAATAAGCTCCCAGAAATCCTTCTTCTCAGCTTCCGGCAGCGTTTCCAGAGGCATTCTCTCTCTGGCCAGGAGAGACTCGAGCTCTCTCGGGCCGAAGCCGGCCCTGTCTTCGAGCTTGCGGAAAATGCTGTTCAGCCGGACGGCCGTGTACTGGAGATAGGGGCCTGTCTCACCCTCAAAGTTCAGGGCCTCCTCGAAATCGAAGACGATCAGCGAGTTGCGGGCGAACTTGAGCATGAAATAGCGCAAAGCGCCGCAGGCAATCTGGCGGGCAATGGCCAGCTTGGCCTCGGCCGCAAGGTCAGGATTCCTTGTCTCGACTTCGGCCAGAGCTTTCTCTTCTAGCCTGTCCAGAAGGTCGTCAGCCTTCACTCCCAGGCCCTTGCGTCCTGAGACCTCGAGAAAGCTCTTGTCTTTCTCTTCCTCTGAAACCTCGTAGGCTAATTCCTTGAGGCTTTTGGGCGAGAGAGCAACCATTTCATAGGAGAAATGGATTGATTTGGCGGCCTGGTCGAAGTAGTCCAGAGACTTCAGACCCTGGACGACGATTTTTTGAAGATAGGCCTGGCGAGAGTCAATGACATTGTAAACTTTGGTAGCTCGTCCGAAGCAAACAGCAAATTTTGCGGGAGATGTCGTCGTTATCCAGATCGTCCGGCCGTTTTCCTCGATGAAGGGCTGATAATAAAAATCTTTTCCCAGCAAGCCAAATTTCCAGAGCTGATAGGCGATGTCTTTGCCGACGTATGTTACCGTCCCGTCCGAGCGGACGATGACCTTCTCTTTGTCTTCTTCCTCCTCCAGCCGCATGACCCAGCAGCCGGCGTTCGGACCTTTATCGGCCACGGCAATAGCTCCGCGGTCTTTCAACAGGGTGAAGGCTTTTTCCCAGAACTTAAGCCCCAGGATGCTGCTCTCGCAGGGGAGAAGGTCGTAGGTGATGTCGATCCTTTTCATCGTTTGAAGATGGGCTCTGAGGATGCGCCGGGAGACGGCAAACGCCAGGGCTGCCTCCGGGTCCTGGCCGTGTTCGATTTTCTTGAGAATTTCAGCCTTTCTTCCCTGAGCTTCAGGATGGCTGGCCAGATAGGCTGAGGTCCGGGCATAGAGGTCCCAGCAGTAGTAATCGAATTTTTCTTTTAACCTATCGAGATCGGCAAGACCCTTTTTTTCCAAGTCCATGAGCCCGAAGACAACATCGACAACCTGGACGCCGGTGTCATCGATGTAGTTCTGGATTTCAACCCGCTCCCCTCTGTACTTGAGACAGCGGCCTAAGGTATCACCGAGGCAGGCGTTTCGCAGGTGGCCGATGTGAGCGGCTTTGTTCGGGTTGATGTTGGTGTGTTCGATGATAATTTTTTCCTCTTCCGGCTGAAGAGAAGATGCGCCCAGGGATTCAAGTTGCTGGCGAAAGAAGGATTTTCGGTCGAGATAAAGGTTGATGTAACCGGGTCCGGCCACCTCCACCTTGTTGACTCCGACGAGCCCCGAAAAACAGGGCAAAAATTCCAGAGCGACCTGGCGGGGATTGGTCTGTCGCAATTTGGCCAGCTTAAAGGGAAAAGTGAAGCTCAAGTCGCCGAAGCTCCGTTCGGGGGAATAGGAGATCTCAATCTCGGATTCGGGCAGGGGAAAAGCGTCCCCCAATCGGCTCATTAGCTCTTTCTTTAGTCGGGTCTTCAGCTTGATCATAAGAGGTTTCATATTATAGCAAAACAGCCGCTCCGGACAAGGGCAGAGGATTGATGGGCTTCTTTATTTTAAGAAGGAATATTCTTTACCGTAGAAAAGCATCTGCTTGACGTAATCATCGGGGTAAGAAATTTTCACATCGACGATCCTGCCGTTCTCTATTACAAGAGTGTAATCCGGGTTGATAAACCCGCTGTAGGGCGCCAGGTTCAGCTTGGAGTAACGGTCGAGAACCTCTTGATGGAGCTTGCCGTCGACCTGCACTCCATAGGTTTCGACGAGGTCCCGGGCAGCCTCATAGTCGCCTTCGCTGGTGATCCGCTGGACCTCGGCCAGCAACTCTCCGAACAGCCGGCGAAGCTTCTGGTAATCTTGAATTGCAAAATAGGTCTTCCCCTCTCTGGTTTTCTTGGCAATAACGTTCTCGGGCTGCCCTTTTTCATAGACCCAATGGGCGATGAGGGCGCGGGCACGCATGTGGGCCTGTTCGATCGTCTTTCCGGGCTGAATCCGCGTAAGCTGAGTCATCAGCCCGTTCCGGATGTTCCTGTCATAATCGGCTTTGGCCGCCTCGAGAGCAGGAAACACGCCCAGTTCAACCATCTTATCGTCCATCAGATAATAAAGGGCAAAAAGATCGGCCCTTGCTTCCTCGATCGGCGAGTGATAGTTTCTGAGTGTTTCCGAGCTCACTCCTGGAAGTAATTGTCCGGAGGCATGGCCCAGGACCTCATGGAGGTCTGTGTGGATGTTCCCAGCCAGGGATCCGTATTTTTTTGCCCGTTCGACTTCTTCTTTGGAAAAAGAGAACTCTTCATTAAAGCCTGAACCCAGTGAGGCCTGGTCATAGGCGTAAGTGATGTTTTCAAGGGTTACCGATTTGGAACCGTGGGTCCTCCTGATCCAGTTGGCATTGGGAAGATTGATGCCGATCGGAGTAGAAGGATAAGCGTCTCCGCCGAGCATAGCCGCTGTGATCACTTTGCCTGTTACCCCCTTGACTTCCTTCCGCTTGAAACGGGGATCGGTCGGAGAATTGTCCTCGAACCACTGGGCGTTGGCTGCGATCGTCTCCATCCTTTTTGTGGCCTCGAGGTCTTTAAAGTTGACGATCGACTCCCAGCTTCCCTTCATCCCCATGGGGTCGCTGTAGACCTCGATAAAGCCGTTGATGAAATCGACTCTGGATTCAATGTCCCTGACCCAAAGGATGTTGTATTCATTGAATTTTTTCAGGTCACCGGTCCGGTAGTACTCGATGAGCTTTTCGATGACCTGTTTCTGGAGGTCGTTTTCGGCCGCGCCGGCTGCTTTTTCGAGCCAGAAGACGATACGTTCGATGGCGGGCTTGTAAAGGCCGTCAGCCGAATAGATTTCCTCGACCACCCTCCCGCCCTTTTTTATCACCCTGGAATTGAGTCCGTAGGGGACAGGAGTGGGATCATTTTCGTCCATGATGCTCCGGTAATAATTTTCAACCTCTGCTTGGCTGACGCCTTCGTAAAAATTGACAGCCGAGTTGGTAACCAGGTCCTTGCTCGAATCCTGAGAAACCTTTTTGGCGTCCACAGAAGGGTCGAAAAGGATGGGCCGGAGAAAGGCGATCAGATCATCTACGGTCTGGCCTCCGGCCAGCGGGAACTCTACACCATCAGATTCTTTGACCAGCGTCGCGAAGTAGTCAGGAGAAAATTCCGGGATGAACTTATCCGTCGAGTCGTGGTGATGGATCCCGTTAGAGAACCAGACTCTTTTTGTATAAATCATGAACTTTTCCCACTGGGGGTCAGTGCGGTCACCTTTGTAGCCTTCGACAATGGCATCGAGAGTTTTACGGATCATCAGGTTGTGCTTGTAGTTCTGGTCGGTGATAATGTCCCGACCGCAAAGCGCAGCCTGGCCCAGGTAGTAAATCAACTCTTTCTGGGCAAGAGGCAGGTTATCGAACCCGGGGACCTGGTAGCGCAGGATCCTCAGGTCGGCAAACTGGTCAACCTGCCATTTGAATTCCTGAGCCACAGCCTTGGGCTGGGTTCTGGTTTTTTTGCATCCTGCGGCTAAAATCGCTAGGGAAAAAGTCAGTGCGCAAATTAGAAATCTCTTTGTTTTCATTTGACCTTACCTCTCCTGCATTTTTTTAGTGCCCTATCATATCTAAATTCGCGCTTTTCGTCTAATCCCGCCGGTATCGGCCGGGATGCTGACGTCTTCAATGACGCGGAATCTCGCCTGCCCATGGAGGAGCCTTTCAACCTCAGCTGGAACACATTCTGGGACGTGCGGGTCGAGGTCAACGGCCAGGGGAGGAAGAACAACCTGTTATCTTTTGACCCCACTCGCCTGCGCCTTGCCTGTGAACGGCGTACAAAAAAGGGATTGGGGGCCTACTTTGGCTTTTCCCGGGCGGGAAAAGATTATGTTCCCGGAATCGGGTTTGAGATGCGAGAAGACTTTACGGCCAGCCGGGTTGAAATCCTGTACGGCTGGATTCCAGGAGAAAAATCCTTTTTGCAGTCTCATTCGATACAGGCCGAGGCTTCGTTGGCCCTGCGCAATGAGGATAGTACGCTCGAGTCAGCCCATTTTATGCCCCGCTGGGAGTTCAACACGAAATCGGGGTGGGGCGGGTATTTTGCCTATCGCTTTAACAAGGAGAGTTTGCGAGAACTGCTCGAGTTCTCGACAGAGGCGAATGTGCCTCCCGGGGAATACACCTTCTCTGGACTTCGGAGTCTTCTTCACGCACCGAAGGGGGGCTTTTAGGAGCCACGGCCATAATCGAAGGCGGTTCATTCTATGACGGCTCAAGGACGACCGTGAGGATCATGCCAACCTGGAGTATCCTGCCCGATCTCAGCCTGAGCGGTCAGTATGAGTTCAACCGGGTCAAGTTCCTCAGCCGAAATCAGGAATTCATCGCCCACTTGGTCCAGGTTCGGTTGGTGGCCACGCTCAGCACGAAATTTTCCATCCCTACCTTCGTCCAACACAACGGCGCGGACGACCTGGTCATCGGAAACGTGCGCCTGCGCTTTAACCTCCGCGAAGGAAACGACCTCTACTTGGTTTACAATGAAACGTTGAACACTGACCGTCTTGGCAAAACCCCGTATCCGCCGTCGAGTGGCAGCCCAGCGCTCTTGTTGAAATATTCCTACACGTTTGATTTTTAAAGCGTCCGAGTTTTCTGGCAAATCGACTGCGCCGGGGACGCCCCTTTCGCTGTCCAGCCCCGGTTCTCTTGCGCCAGCCGCCATTTCTGTGGTAGAAAGAAGTTTCTGTCAAGAGGTGAGCCACCATGACAAGAACTCGCTTTTATGAGGAACATAGAAAGCTCGGTGCCCGAATGATCGAATTCTTCGGCTGGGAGATGCCGATCGAATACAGCGGCATCGTCGAGGAGCATTTGGCCGTTCGCCAGAAAGCCGGCCTCTTTGATGTCAGCCACATGGGTGAAATCATCATCCAGGGAAGGGATGCTCTCAGTTTTGTCCAGTACCTGACTCCCAACGACGCCGGGCGTCTGGCTGTCAATCAGGCTCAATACACGGCCTTGACAACTCCGCGCGGGACTTTCGTTGATGACCTTCTTGTCTATTGTCTGGCGTCGGACAAGTACCTCCTTGTCGTCAACGCCGCCAACTCGGATAAGGACTATGCCTGGATTCTGAGTCAGAAGGGCTCCTTCGATGTCGAAGTGGATCATGCCAGCGATCGTTTTTCCCAGCTGGCTTTGCAAGGACCCAAGGCAGCGGAGATTCTTCAGCCACTGACCGACATCGACCTGGCCGTTCTCAAGTCTTTTTGGGCCAGCTGGGGGAGAGTGGCCGGCATTGAGGCTCTGGTTTCGCGCACGGGCTACACGGGAGAGGATGGGTTTGAAATCTATACTCTCTCGCCTGAGCCGGCTTTAATCTGGAATGAAATCATCAAGCGGGGAGAGGGCTTTGGTCTTTTGCCCGTGGGTTTAGGGGCGAGGGATACCCTTCGTCTTGAAGCCAAACTCATGCTCTACGGCAATGACATCGATGAGACGACGACAGTCTTGGAGGCTGACCTCAAGTGGATTGTAAAGTTCAAGAAGGGCGATTTCCTGGGCCGGGAAGCGCTGAGCAGGCAGCTCGAGGAAGGACTGAAAAGGAAGATTGTTGGGTTTGAGCTTGTCGAGCGAGGCATCCCCAGGCCGCACTACCCGGTTTTTGTCCGGGGTGAAAAAGCCGGCCAAGTAACCTCGGGGACCTATTCTCCCTTTTTGAAGAAGAGCATCGGTTTGACCTATCTTCCCATCGAAGACACAGAGCTGGGAACTGAGATCGAGGTGGGCATTCGGGACAAGCGCGTCAGGGCAGTCGTTATCCCAACGCCTTTTTATAAGCGTCAGGCTATTGTTGCCTGATCAAGGATGCGTTTTCTACCATCTTTAAAAGAATTATAGTAGAATTAAAAACCCGGCCAAGGCTTGAAGCCGGAGCCGAGTCCTGAAAGGAGGATTAACATGTATCCAAAAGATTTTTTTTATTCCAAGGATCATGAGTGGGTGAAGATAGAAGGAGAAGAAGCGGTTATCGGGATTACTGATTTTGCCCAAAAACAATTGGGAGACGTCGTTTATGTTGAACTTCCTCCCCTGGGGACCGAGCTCAATGTTCACCAGACGATCGGAGTGGTCGAATCCGTCAAGGCCGTTTCTGACGTCTACTCGCCGGTTTCCGGCCAAGTCATCGCCGTCAACGAGAATCTGAATGACTCGCCGGAGATGCTCAACGAGGATCCTCACGGCAAGGGCTGGATCATCCGCCTGAAAATCAGGGATAAGTCGGATACAGAAAAGCTGATGAGCTCAACCGATTACGAAAAGTTTCTGGAGGGCATTGAATCCTGATGGCGCAGGCCTGGGAGGACCGAAGATGAGCTATATCTCTCTGAGTGAGAAGGATAAAAAAGAGATGATGGCCGTTCTCGGCATCAGCTCTCTGGACGAGCTTTTTTGCTGCCTTCCGGCTGAGGTTCAGCTCAAGCGCCGCCTTAACGTTCCCCCCGCCTTGACCGAGCCTGAGCTCGTCAGGCGGTTTGAAAAAATCGGCGAGAAGAACGCAGCTCCGGGTATGCTTTCTTTCCTGGGCGCAGGAGCCTACGCGCACGTCGTTCCTTATATCGTTGATTACTTGAGTTCGAGAGGAGAATTCGTCAGCCCCTATACCCCCTATCAGCCTGAAGTCAGCCAGGGGACTCTCCAGGTCATGTTTGAGTATCAAACGCTGATCTGCCAGCTGACCGGCATGGAGATCTCCAACGCATCGCTGTATGATGGAGCCTCGGCCACGGCCGAAGCTGTCCTGATGGCCCATCGGATCAAAGGAAAGCCCAGAGTCCTGATCGCTCGGACTCTTCATCCCCAATACAGGGAAGTCATCCGGACGTACATCAAGAACATTGGCCTTCAGGCAGAGGAAGTCGCCTTTGCTGAGTCCGGCAAAATGGATCTTGAAGAGTTGAGGCAAAAAATTGACGCTGAGACAAGCGCCGTTGTTTGCCAATCTCCCAACTTCCTGGGTGTTGTTGAGGACCTTGTTCAAGTTGGCGCCATTGTCCGCAAGAGCCAGGCGCTTTTTGTGGTGGCGGTGGCAGAACCCGTTTCGCTCGGGCTGCTCAAACCGCCGGGGGCTTGCGGAGCGGATATTGTCACCGGCGAGGGCCAGTCCTTCGGCCTTCCCCTGAGTTTTGGCGGGCCTTACTTGGGATTCATGGCCTGCCGGAAGGATTTCCTCCGGCAGTTTCCCGGACGGATCGCCGGCCAGACCAGCGATGTCGACGGCAGCCGGGGATTTGTCTTAACTCTTTCTACAAGAGAGCAGCATATCCGCCGGGAAAGGGCGACTTCCAATATCTGCACGAATCAGGCTTGGTGTGCTCTGCGGGCGACGATCTTTTTGGAAACGCTGGGGCAGCAAGGGCTTAGGGAGCTGGCCAGCCAGAATGTCCAGAAAGCAAACTATGCGCTGGCCAGGCTGTCGGGGTTGAAGGGAGTGAGGAAGAAATTTAGCGGTCCGATTTTCAACGAATTTGCCTGCGCGCTGGATGGAGGCTGGGACAAAGTTGAAGAGCATCTTCGGAGCAAGGGCATTCTGGGGGGCCTGAGGCTAGGGCCCCTTTATCCGGAGCTCCAAGATTGCCTTCTCTTCTGCGTGACCGAAGCCCGCTTTAAAGAAGAGATCGACCAGCTCGTCGGGTCTGTGGCTGAGGCGCTGCCATGATTAGAGAGCCGCTGATTTTTGAAATCAGTGCCAGGGGCAAGCGGGCTTTTCCTCTGCCAAAGTTAGATGTTCCTGAAGATAAAGGCCTCCTCAAGGACCTTCCCCTGCGGAGTGAGATCGAGGGCTTTCCAGAGGTCTCGGAGATCGAAGTTGTCCGCCATTTTACCAGGTTGTCCCAGGCCAACTATTGCATTGACACGGCCTTTTATCCGCTCGGCTCATGCACGATGAAATACAACCCTAAGGTGAACGAAAAAGTGGCTTCATTGAGAAGCTTTCTCTTCTCGCATCCCTATTCTCCCGAGGAGCTGGTTCAGGGGAACCTGGAGATACTCAAAGCCGCGGAGGATTTCCTGGTGGAAATCACTGGCATGGATGCTTTTACCCTCCAGCCGAGCGCCGGAGCCCAAGGAGAGCTTGTCGGCATGATGATCATCAGAGCTTGCCTTGCACAGCGTGGGAACCTCCGCCAGGTTGTCCTCATCCCTGATTCTGCCCACGGCACCAACCCCTCGAGCGCCCACATCTGCGGCTACAGGGTCGAGGAGATCAAGTACAACGACAGGGGAACGATTGACCTGGCAAGCTTGGAGCGCGCCATGACTGAAAAGGTGGCCGCGCTGATGATTACCAACCCGAACACACTGGGCGTGTTTGAGTCGGACATTATCAAGATCGCCCAGATCGTCCATGACAGGGGAGGGCTGCTCTACATGGACGGGGCGAACCTGAATGCGCTGGTCGGACGGTTCAGGCCTGGCGATATGGGCGTTGATGTCATCCACATCAACCTCCACAAAACCTTTTCCACGCCTCACGGCGGGGGTGGGCCGGGAGCCGGGCCGGTTGGAGTGAAAAGGGAACTGGCTGGCTTTCTGCCAGTTCCTGTGGTCGTGAGATCGGGGACTGGCTATGCCTTGAATTTTGACCTTCCGCAGACGATCGGCCGGGTCCGCAGCTTTTACGGTAATTTCTTGGTCATTGTCAAAGCCTTGGCCTACATCCTCTCTCTCGGCCCGGACGGGCTGAAGGAAATTGCTGACATAGCGGTCCTCAACGCCAACTACATCCGCAAGAGCCTGGAGGGCGTCTATCATATGAAATATGTGACGCCGACTCTCCACGAGTGCGTCTTTTCGGATAAGTACCAGAGGGAACACGGCGTTCAGAACATTGACATAGCCAAAAGGCTGATCGACTTCGGCCTTCATCCGCCGACCATGTCCTTTCCCCTGATCGTCCCTGGAGCCTTGATGATCGAGCCGACGGAAACGGAGAGCAAGAAGGACCTGGATGCTTTCATAGAGGCGATGAAAGAAATCGCCCGGGAAGCAGCCGAAAGGCCGGCTGTTGTCCATGAGGCTCCGCATCGTTCCTACGTCAGGCGGCTGGATGAAACTGCCGCTGCCCGGAATCCCATCCTGAGGTGGGAGGAAGTAACAAAAACATAGGAACCGAGATGTCGCTCCAGAACCTCATCCTCAACCTGCATGAGTACTGGGCCGGCCAGGGCTGTTATCTCGCTCAAACCTACGATGTCGAGGTGGGCGCCGGGACGATGACTCCAGATACTTTTTTCCGTGTCCTTGACCGCCGGCCCTGGCGAGTCGCCTATGTTCAGCCATCGCGGCGGCCGACTGATGGACGCTTCGGCGAAAACCCGCACCGCGTCCAGAAACATTATCAGTACCAGGTGATCATCAAGCCTTCTCCTGACGACATCCAGCAGCTCTACCTTCAGAGCCTTGTGTCCTTGGGCATCAAGCTCTCCGAGCACGATCTCCGCTTTGATGAGGATGACTGGGAATCGCCCACGATCGGTTCCTGGGGAGTTGGCTGGCAGGTCATCCTCGATGGACTGGAAATCACTCAGTTCACCTATTTCCAACAAGCCGGAGGGATCGACCTTTCACCGGTTCCGGTCGAAATCACCTACGGCCTTGAGCGCCTGGAAATGTTCCTCGAAGGGAAGGACAACCTCTATGACCTCAAGTGGTCTGAGGACACGAGCTACAGAGAGCTCCGTTTCAGGGAGGAAAAAGAGTTTTCTGAGTACAATTTTAACCAGGCTGATATCGGCAGGCTCCAGAAATCTTTCAGCTTAGCTCGTGACGAAGCGAAGGCGTTAGTGGAGAAAGACCTCCTGCTGCCTGCCTACGATATGTGTCTCAAGTGTTCTCATCTTTTTAACCTTCTCGATTCAAGGCGGGCGGTCAGTGTCACCGAAAGAGTGAAGATGATCGGTGAAATCCGGGCCATGGTTAACACCATCGCCCGGAGATACACATCTTCAGAGGTAAAGGCCTGATGGAATTCTTGCTCGAGATCATGGCAGAAGAAATGCCGTCCTCCCATGTTCAAGCCGGACAGGCCCAGCTTAGTGAGAAAATCACGGCGGAACTTGCTTCGGCTCGTCTGGCTGTGGCCTCCCTCAAGACTTATGGCACTTGCCGCCGCCTCATGGTCGTCGGTGACTTTGCCCGTTGGCAGGAGGACAAAGAAGAGATAATCATCGGCCCGCCCAAGAAAGTGGGTCTTTCGCCTGGTGGATCACCCACGGCTGCGGCCCAGGGTTTCGCCAGAGCCCAGAATGTGGACGTTGCCAAACTTGAGGTGATTCCCACGGCTCGCGGCGAATACCTGGGGATTAGAAAAACAATTACCGGGAAGCCTGCCGAGGAAATCTTGGCCGGTCTCCTTCCCGGCATCATCAGTTCTCTCGCCTTTCCCAAGATGATGAGGTGGGGAGAGGGGACGTTCCGGTTTTCAAGGCCGATTAAGAATATCCTCTGTTTGTTCGGAGGGAAACGTGTCGATTTTAGTCTTCAGGGAAAGACATCCACCGACTTCACGATGGGCCACAAACTCCACAGGCCTCACAGACTCCCGGTCAAATCCTTCCGCGAGTACAAAGCGCTGCTCAAGAAAAGCCAGGTGCTTATCGACCCGGCTGAAAGAAAAGAGCTGATCCGGCGGAACATTGGCCGGAAACTCCTCCGGCTCAAGGGCAAGGTCTATCCGGATGAGGAGCTTCTGGACAGGCTGAGCTACGATGTCGAATGGCCGTATGTCTTTGTGGGAAGCTTTCCCGAAAACTACCTCGAGCTTCCCATGGAAGTCATCAGCGCTGCCCTGAGAGAAGGACAGAAGCTTTTCTCAGTCGTCCGGGACGGCAGGCAGCTTCCTTTGTTTGTCGGGGTAGCCGACGCCGCTAGAGACCCAAAGTTGCTCATCCGCAAGGGTAATGAGAGAGTTTTGCGGGCCAGGCTCGAGGATGCGCGCTTTTTTTGGCAACAGGATTTAAAAATGCCCTTGGCAGGAAGGGCTGCTGGGCTTGAACTTGTCGTGTTCCAGGAAAAACTGGGAAGTTATAGGGAGAAATCCCTCCGGCTGAAGGCGCTGGGAGGCTATATTTGCGATAAGATAGATGAAAAAAGCCTGAAAAAGGATGTCATCGCAGCGGCTGAGCTATGCAAAGCCGACTTGCTCACAGAAATGGTCAAAGAATTCCCTTCTCTTCAGGGAAAAGTGGGCGGCCTCTTGGCCAGGGCTGAGGGCTATCCAAACGCCGTAGCCCAGGCCATATACGAACACTACAAACCCATCAGCCTGGAGGACAGCACTCCAGCTTCCTTAGCTGGAGCCATTCTATCTCTTACCGACAAGCTCGACTCCGTTGTCGGCGTCGTGGGGATCGGAATCCAGGCTTCTGGCTCGAGCGATCCTTTTGGCATCCGCCGCAATGCCACGGGTATCTGTAAGGTCATTCTGGACAAGAAACTGAGCTTATCCCTTTCTCGTCTTCTGGAGAAAGCCCTGTCGGCTTACGGAGGCGCCCTGGAGAAGCCGGCAGAAGAAATCCTCGCAACCTGCCTCAGTCTGTTTGTCCAGCGGCTCCGCTTTATTTACGAAAGCCAGGGATACAGTTATGACCTCGTCAATGCTGCCCTCGGAGCTGACATCGACAACATTTTTTATTCCTATCTCCGGCTCAAAGCTCTGGACAGCGCCAAGAAAAGCCCTTCTTTTGCCTCGCTCATCCTGATGGCTAAGAGGGTCAATAACATCATCCGCGGAGTTCCTCCTTATAAAGTCGCTCCAGAACTTTTGGCTGAGAAGGAGGAACGGGAACTCTTTTCTACCTTCTCGATCATCGCCGAAAATGTCCGGCCGCTCATCGAAGCAGGGGATTTTGCCAAAGCCCAGAACATGATCCTGAAAATGCAGGCACCGCTTTCGACGTTCTTTGACAAGGTACTAGTCATGACAGAAGACAAGAGAATCCGACAGAACCGACTAGCGCTGCTTCAAACCATCAGCAGGCTGCTTCTCAAGGTGGCTGACTACTCTCAGGTTGTCGGGGAGGGAGAAAAATAAGCTGGCCTGCCGAGCCGGAAATCAAATCTGAAACTCGTCTTTGTCTGAGCCGGATGGCTCCACGCCCTCTTCTTCTTTTTCCAGGAACTTCTGCTCCAAGGAAATGATTTTCACCAAATTTCCGGGGAGGTTCTGGTCCTTTTTCTCCCCATAGGGATGAAACTGGACTCCAACCTGATGTCGATAGCTTTTCCCTTCGCTCGGGGACGTCCATTTAACGGTTCCCTTCATGGTGAAAGGGATCCGTTCTCCCGGCACTGAGATTTTCAGCACGACCTCGGTATTCGCTTTTAAAGGATTCTGGGTTAGGAAGCGGACACCGCCGCGGCTGATATCGAGGATGGGACAGAATTCTTCGATGTATCCGGGCTTGGCAAATAAGAGGCCCTTTTTTTGGTAGCTCACAGTTGACCCGGGAATCTTAAAACGAACACAGGCTCTTCTTTCAATTTGGTTCTCGTCCATGCTCGGCCTCCTGGAGGGGGTTTAAGGAGTGCGCATAAACTGACTCTTCATAAATTGTATATCTCAAAATCGTTCAAATGTCAAAAGCTTTGGTCGCAATCATCGAAAGGGCCCGGGGCCCGTTGTTGATCCTTGGAGAAGACGGCGGCGCCGCGGCCCGGACTGGCGGCGCGGTTTGAGTTTCCCGAACCTGGATCCGGTTCACGGTATTTTCTGTTTTGACAAGCCTGTTGAATTCGGCCATGACTGGGCCGTCTATGTCCAGCAGGACGGTGGACATCAATCCCGGATTTTCGTTAAATTTGACATTCGGGGAGACTGCGATTTAGCATTCCTAACGATGAGATGAGAAACATCATTGTTGTGAGTCCTCGTCAAGCCGGCGCCGCAAAAAAGAAGCTTCTTATTCATCATTAGAGGAGGACCAAATGAAGAAAATTTTAGTTCATTGGACAGTCATGTTGCTGGTATCGGCTTTGTGTTCCTTTAGCGCGGATGTTGTTGCAGGGCAAGGGGAAATCCCTACGAAAAATTACGCTTTGATGTTTCATGCCCTGGAATACGATGCCAGGAAAATCTCTTCGCTATTCGCAAATTGAACGAAAATCTTTTCCTGGATCTGGCCGGGATGTGGAACCAAAAGAATTTTCCTGTGATATTTACAATGCTTTCTCAAGTATTGCCAAAGAAACCGGCGGTGTCGTAATGATCGCCTCAATAGCCCAGGCAGCATTGAAAGATATCGTTGGTGCTGCAAAGTAAATCAACAAAGGGGCGTTCGAAGGATCGAAGTGACAGATCAGCTCAGTGGTTATGTCGAAGATCATGAACAGGAAAGGCAGTCAAATGCCTGACTGGCCAGCCTGCTGTAGAGGCCGGAAGGAGGCGCCGTGAAATCCATCAATCTCACTCAAAAACTGGGGCTTTTCACCAAGCAGTGGCACCCGCATCTCATCGCCGAAGGATACAGTCTGCAGGTGTATCTCTCGAAAATTCAAGGTGAACTCGCCATGCACGCGCACGACAACGGAGATGAGCTGTTTTATGTCGTCAAAGGCGAGATGGAGATGCGCTTTAAGGATCAGACGGTCAAGGTCAAAGAAGGCGAGGTCATCTTGGTTCCCCGGGGAATCGAGCATTGCCCCCGGACCGACCCGGATGAGGAGGTCCATCTGCTGGTCGTCGAACCCTTGGGCACGACGCACACAGGCAATGTCCAGCATGAGCGGACAGTCAAAGAGTTCAGCCGTATTTGATGCCGGCCGGCAACGCGAATGTTGCCCATTCAAAAACGCGCGGCCTCTTCATGCCGGCGGATCGCCCTGGCCAGGCTGCGGATCCTCGAGCTTGGAGCAGGTGGTCGGAAGAATAAGAAGCATGTAAAGGTAGACAACGAAGAATAGTCTAGTTAAGATATAGAATCGATCGGAAAAATATAGATTTCGGGGCTGAACGGGGTTGTTTCGAGCGGCCTATCGAGCCCAAAGACTCAGCGCAGGGTGCCCTCGTAATGGGCGGTGAGCTGGCGCCTCCGCACTTCCTCAGGAGTGTAAGAAGGAAGGAGGACAGGCGCGATGCGATCAGTTTTTATCCTCGCTTTCTTCAGCTCGTTTTCGTAGTCGGTGATGTGGTCAAGCGTCAGCTTGCTAAGGCTGACGGATTTCACATAATCGGCGGCGTACTTTCCGGCGCGCCGGCCAAAAACGTTATAGTCAAGCACAGAGTTTCCCATGAGCCTGTTTCGGCCGTGGACACCGCCCGAAGCCTCACCCGCGACATAGAGTCCCGAAATGTTCGTCTCGCAGCGGTCGTTGATCTCGATGCCGCCGTTCTGGTAATGAAGGGAAGGATAGACGAGCATCGGCTCCTTGGTGATGTCGATGTTGTAGCGGATGAACTGCCGGACCATGGCCGGAAAATTTTTTTCTAAGTAGCCCGTTCCCTGGATCGTTTCAATCAGCGGCGAATCCAGCCAGACTCCCCAGCGGCCGCTCGGAGTCTGAATGCCGTTTTTTCTTTCCAGGCATTCGCGGATAAAGGCCGAACTCTCCACATCGCGCGGTTCCCGCGGGAAGACAAACAGCTCGCCAAACTTGTTGATCGGCTGGCCGCCTGCCCCCCGGATCTTTTCCGTAATCAGGAATCCGGCGATCTGCTCCGGGAAAACGGCTCCAGTCGGATGATACTGGACCGAATCCATGTAGAGAAGCTTGGCGCCGGCCCGGTAGGCGATGACGAGCCCGTCGCCGGTGGCGCCATAGTGGTTGGTCGTGTCAAAGCCGCGGATGTGGAGCCGGCCGTAGCCTCCGGTGGCGATGATAACAGCCTTGGCCTTAACGGCGAAATACTCTTCTGTTTCCATATTGTAAAGAATACCGCCGGCGCACCGCCCCCGGCTATCGAGGATAAGTTCGACCGTCGGCATGAATTCTAGGATGGTGACCTTGTCGGGGTGGTTACGAACTTCATCCATCAGCGTTCGCATGATGATGGCGCCCGTGTAGTCGCGGCAGGAGTGCATCCTCTTGCGCGATGTCCCGCCGCCATGGAGAACATACATCGAGCCGTTGGGATTCTTATCCCAGACGACGCCGAGTTTTTCCAGCCAATTGACGACTTCGGGACCATCCTCGGTCAGGGCCCGGACGAGGTCGGGCTTGTTATCGAAATGCCCGCCGCCCAAGACATCAAGGTAATGACGGGTCGGAGAGTCGTGGGGTTTGACAGCCGCTTGCATGCCGCCTTGAGACATCATCGAGTTGGCGTCGCCCAGTCGGAGTTTTGTCGAAATGATGCTGCTGGCGCCGTTCTGCATGGCCAGAATGGCTGCAGCGCAGCCTGCGCCGCCGCCGCCGATGATCAAGATATCTGTTTCGAAATCGGGCTTGGAGAGATCGAAAAGCTCGGGTCTGATCCGGCTGTGGGATTCGAGCATATCAGCCACCTCTGTGGTGATGGACTCTCCCTTGTTTGGACCAATCCGGACGACCCGGCGCGCCTCTGGCCGGTAATCGGGATGAAACCGGTCAAGGACGTCCTGCCTTTCCTGGGCGGTCATCGGCGGGAAGACAGGCTTACCGGATTTCTCAAGCTCAAGTCTCTTCGGCCGGGTTTTCTCCACCATGGCCATCGATTCATTCATGTATTCAGGGTACATTTTGCTCTCCTTTATTCTGTGTCTCTGGCGTAGTACAGTTTTTCGAGCTCATCTTTCTTCATCTTCATCAGCTTTTTATATTCTTTATCGAACTTCCTGGCCCTGATTTCTCTCAGCCTCTCCTCGAGTTCGGGGCTCTTCTTGGAGAGGTAGCGCCCATAAAGCCTCTTAGCCAGCAAACCAACGTTGTAATGGACGATCTCGGCCGGGCAACGGATAGCGCACAGCCCGCAGCAGAGACAGTCGAAGGACAGGTCCATGACTTTTTCGATATCTCCTCGGATGGCTGCCTGAATGTAATCCATGACCTCAAGGCTTTGGGGACACGCCTTGGTGCAGGTGTTACAAGCGACGCAGCGGAAAATTTCGGGGTAGAGTTTCTGAAAAGCGGTGACGTTTGGCTGGAGTTTTTCAATATCATAGGTTGGCTTTTGAGCCGGGATGACCGGAAGTTGCGAAAGCCACATGCCCTCCTGGACCAGAGTCGTACAGGCTAGGCCGGTGTAGATTTTGTAATCGCCGGGCAGCCGGTAGACCGTGGCGCAGGCACCGCAGAATCCCTCCCGGCAGCCGGCTCCACGCTTGATCTGATAGCCGGCATATTCGATGGCCCCCATGATCGTCGCGTCGGCCGGAACCTGGTGGGCTTTGCCCATGATGAACACGGTCGTCATTTTCTTGGGGGGCTCTGGATGCCCGGGTTTAGGTTTTTCGGGCCGCATTTTCTTTTTGAGAGCCGCTTTCTTTGTTGCCATCATCTCTTCTCCTTCACTAAGTCTTGGCTCAATATTCTTGCGGCAGTTTTTTAAGCTCCGCCCAGGAATAAACCGGACCATCTTTGCAGACGTAATGCAGGCCGATGTTGCAGCGTCCGCACTTGCCGATGCCGCATTTCATTTTGTTCTCAACTGTCGTGTAGACCTGTTCGTCCTCAAAAGCGAGATCTTTAAGGGCCTTGATGACGAACTTGATCATGATGGGCGGACCGCAGGTTATAGCAATGGTATTAGCCGGGCTGGGTTTTTTGTCCAAGACGTTCTGGGGAACAAATCCGACAAATTCCTCCCAGCCGGGTTCGGCCACGTCGATGGAAAGAAAGACGGTCATCTTGTTCTTGAGGTCCACCAGCTCCTCTTTGAAAACAATGTCTTTCGATGTCCTGGCGCCGTATATTAACGTCAGGTCGCCGTAGTCTTGTTTCCTATCCAGGGCAGTCTGGAGGACCGACCAGATCGGCGCCAAGCCGATGCCGCCGCCGATGAAGAGGAGATTCTTGCCCTTCCATTCGTCGATGGGAAACCCGTTGCCGTAAGGTCCCCGGATTCCGATAATGTCTCCGACTTCCATCTCGTGGAGAGCGGTGGTCACTCTTCCCATTTTGAGGATGCTGAACTGAAGATAGTCCTTAACCAGCGGAGAAGAGGAGATGGAAATCATCGACTCTCCCTTGCCGAAGACAGACAGCATGGCGCACTGCCCGCACCGGTAGTCGAAGCCGTGGCCGTTGACGAGTACGGTCCGAAAAGTCTTGATGGCCCTCGCTCCGCCCACCTCTTCCTTGATCTGGATGATCTTGGCCAGCTTGGGGATGTAAACGTTATGATCCATGGTCGCTTACCTTGTCCAGGACTTTGAGGATATCAATCCCGACCGGGCAGAGAGAGACACACCGGCCGCAGCCCGTGCACATGATCTTATCGTAGATTTCGACGAAATACTGAAATTTATGGAAGAGTCTCTGGCGAAGCCGGGCGGCTTTATCCGGCCGGGGGTTGTGTCCGGAGGAATGCATCGTGAAATCCGGGAACTGGCAATTGTCCCATGTCCGCACCCTCTTTCCCTGCAGGGGCGAAACCGAGTCCACCTCGTCGTTGATATCAAAACAATGGCAGGAGGGGCAGAGATACGTGCAGATGCCGCAGCGGATGCAACTCATCGACTCCTCATCCCAGAGAGGGGAATCGAATTGTCCTTTGAGCTTGGCCGCCAAGTCTTTTTTTGCACTCTTAAGCCTACGGACAATTTTCTTCTCGGCTTCGGCATGGATTGCTTTGACTTTCTTCTTGTCTTCAGGCCTGGGCTCTTTGAACAAATCTTTGGCTTCATTCACGAGCTTGTCCCCGTTCTCGGTCAATGTCTTGACAAAATACTTGTTGCCGAGGTCGGTCAGGAGAATGTCCAGCCCTTCCTCAGAATGAGGAGAGCCCTCTACAGAAAGGCAGAAGCAGTTCTCCCAGGGCGGGGTGTGACAGGCCAACCCGACGAGGACTGTCTGGTTCCGGCGGGCCCAGTAATAGGGGTCGATAAAATCCCCGCTGAATACCTTATCGAGAAGCGACATCGCTTTGGCGTCACAGGGCCTGACGCCAAGGATAACGACGGGCTTCTCTTCGGGCAGAACCTCCTTGACTTCGAGCGTTTCCCGGTTCTCTCCGCCTGTTTTCAAGAATTCTAAGAAGACTTCTCTTTGGGGAAAGACCAGGGCCTTGGCGGGAAGCGTCGTGATGGTGAAATCGAGTCCGACAGGATCGCTCCCGGCGAGCTCGTAGCCCCAGCGCTCGTTTTCGTCTTTTCTGGGTGCATAGATTGTCCAGGAATCTAGCTTCTTCACCCACGAGGGCAATGACGTTTTTTCGAGTGTCTTTTCCATCATCTCACCTGATAAAGTCTCCAGGGTCGTCATCTTTGAAGGACGAGATGAGCGAGGGTTGAGCAGGGTCGAACCCGACTTCATAGCCGAAGAGAGCTTTCGCTTCCTTCTCCATTTTCTTGTTGAGGAACCGGACGGGGATATCGAGCGGGCAAGCTCTTTCGCATTCCCCGCAATCGATGCAGCGGCCGGCCAGATGGATGGCTCGGACAAAGTGGTAGACAAAATTCTCTGAAGACTCGGCCGACCTCTGGATCCACTTCACCCGGTTAGCCTTTTCCTCGGCCGTCGTGTCGGCAGATACGGCCAGGTTGATGCTGTCAACGACGCACTCGTCACAATAGCACATCGGGCAGACCGACCGGCAGGCATAGCAGCGGATGCATTTGTCGAGCTGCTCTTTCCAGAAGCTCCATCTTTCTTCCGGCGAGAGTTTTTCTATTTTCTCGACAGAGCCAAAAGGTTTCTCCACTATTTTTTTCGTCTTTTCGCCGCTCAGGATATCAAAGATGACCGGAAAATTGGCCTGACATTCAAGGCAGCGTTCGGCCAGCAGCTCCCCGGCCGGAAACTCGATTTTTCCGTTGGCGGTCATGACGATAAACTGACCCTTATCGCCCAGCTCGATTTTCTTCGGCTTCTGCCCCCTTAGCTTCCGGGCCAGTTTGTGCTCATCGACAACGCCGCCATTCTCACAGGACATTCCTAATACAAAGACATCGTTGCGTTCGATGAATTTTTCCTGGAGGAGGACGACGATGGCCCGGCTGTCGCATCCTTTGACGAAAACGCCAACCGGCCTCTTGTCTGGCTGCTTTTCTCTGGCCTTCCGTCTTTTTTCATCGACCAGAAACCTGCTGAGGTTATGGACACAAGTCGGGTCCCAGATAAGGCTATCGACATCCTCTGGTTTCTTGATGAACACCGGGCTGGCCATCCAGCCGTTCGTGCCCGTGGCATAGCCGATGACATACTTGATCTTTCCTTCCCTGAGGAGCTTCCTCGCTTCTTCTTTGAGATCCTCTATCTTTACCATCAGGGGTTTCTCCTCAATTTGGTTTGGGGACCCAGGGGTTTTATCTCTTTGACGAATTCTTTAATAACTTGGGTGTATTTAGTTCCCTCGGCGGCAGAGACCCAGGACATCTGGAACCGTTCGGGCTCAAGGCCGACAAACTCCAGCAGCTTCTTAACGAGATGGATTCGCCGGCGGGCGTAATAGTTGCCTTTGATATAATGGCAATCGCCAGGATGGCAGCCCGAGACGAGCACGCCGTCAGCGCCCTTGTTGAAGGCCGAGAAAATATAGAGGGGCGATACGCTGCCTGAGCACATGACCTGGATGGGGACGACATTGGGAGGATATTCCATCCGCGAGACGCCGGCCAGGTCGCTTCCGGCTGATGAACACCACTTGCACAAGAAAGCGACGATTTTCGGTTCGAATTCCTCCGCCATCTTCAGCCTCCGAGACAGGCGTTGATCATGTCGTGAATTTGATTCAGTGTTAGATTCTTTACTTGGATGGCCGCCCTTAAGCAAGTAGCCGAACAGGTTCCGCAGCCTTCGCAGAGAACCTCGTTGACCTCCACCTTTCCGTCTTTGAGGGCGATCGCTTCATAAGGGCAAACCTGGACGCACATCCCGCAACCCGTGCAGAGATTGCTGATGACTTTGGCCACAGTCGGCGAGTGGTAGAGCCTTTCCTGGGAGAGAATCGTCACCGCCTTGGCTGCAGCGCCGCTGGCCTGGGCCACGGCTTCGGGGATGTCTTTGGGAGCCTGGGCAGCTCCAGCCAGGAACATCCCCGAGGTTACGCTTTCCACTGGCCTTAATTTGGGATGAGCTTCGGCCAGAAAGCCGTCCTTGTCCGTGGCCAGCTTGAGCTTTTTAGCTAACTCCTGCGCGCCTTGGGAAGGCCGCATAGCCTGGGCCAGGACGACCATGTCCGCCGCTATTTCGATATGCTTTCCTGTTAGTGTGTCAACTCCCCAGACCTTGATTTTGCCTTTGTCCTCAAAGACCTTGGAGACTTTGCCCCGCAGGTAGAGGACGCCGTCCTCCTCGACGGCCCGCTGGACGAATTCCTCGTAGCCCTTGCCTCCTGAGCGGATGTCGATATAAAAAATGTAGGCCTGGCCGTCATGGACGTGGTGCTTGTAGAGCATAGCGTGTTTGGCTGTGTACATGCAGCAGATTTTTGAGCAGTAGGCGCAGTGGTTCTCCGGGTCGCGTGAGCCTGAACACTGGATGAAGACGACTTCCTTTGGCTCCTTGTGATCGGAAGGCCTGAGGATCTGGCCCTTGGTCGGGCCTGAGGCGGAACAAAGACGCTCGAATTGAAGCCCGTCCAGGACATCAGCATACTTCCCATAGCCGTACTCCGCCATATTCGCCTTGTCGTAAAGGTCATAGCCTGTGGCCAGGATGATGGCACCCACTTCTTCCTCGATGATCTGCGGCTTCATGTCATAGTCGATGGCTTTCGCCTCGCAGACGTCGGCGCATTTTCCGCAGGCGATGGGCAAGAGGCCCGGACAGGCCTTGATGTCGAGTGTATAGGAGGCAGGAATAGCCTGGGGAAAGGGAATGTAAATGGCCCTTCTTCCGGTCAGGCCAAGCTCAAACTCGTTCGGGACGACAATGGGACAAACCTTGGTGCATTCATCACAGAGGTTGCATTTATCTGGGTCCACGTAAGTGGGTTTCTTCAAGATTTTGACCTTGAAATTGCCCACGTACCCGGAGACCTCCTGGACTTCGCTGTAGGTCATCAGCTTGACCTTGGGATGCTTGGAGACCTCAACCATCTTGGGAGTCAGGATACATTGGGAACAGTCAAGAGTAGGGAAAGTCTCGGAGAGCTGGATCATGTGGCCGCCGATCGACGGGTTTTTCTCCACCAGAATGACCTCAAAACCGCTGTTGGCCAGGTCAAGCGACGCCTGGATGCCGGCAATCCCCCCGCCTACGACCAATGCTCTCCGCGTTACCGGCACGCTGATAGCATCCAGGGATTCGTTTCGCCGGACTTTTTCCACCGCGCTCTTGGTGATCTTGGTGGCTTTTTGGGTTGCCTTATTTTTATCTTTATGGACCCAACTGCACTGTTCGCGAATGTTGGCGATTTCGCAACAGAACATGTTCAGCCCGCCGGCCTTGGAGGCATTGCGGAACGTTGTCTCGTGCAGGGTAGGGGAGCAGCAAGCGACGACAACGTTATCCAGGTTTTTCTCTTTAATGGCCTGGATAATCAGATTCTGGCCAGGGTCCGAGCACATGTAGACATAATCTTCGGCGTGGACGACCCCAGGATGCCTGGCCAGCTCCTGGGCGACCTTCTTGACGTCCACCGTGCCGGCGATGTTGATGCCGCAGTGGCAGATGAAGACTCCCGTGCGCTTCATTTCTTACCCTTTCGAGACGTGCCTTTTACCGCCCTGATAGCGGAAGCTTCTGGCTTTTTGTCGGCCGCGTCCTTTTCAACCTGGCTCAACTGCTCCAGGCCATGGTCGTAGCCTCTTTCAAAAGCCCGGACGTTCAACTCCAAGAATCTTTTGGGGACAAGGCCGGGGAGCGCTTTCTTCATTGCTTCAGGCGTAACGACTTTGGTTACCGCCGTGAAGAATCCCAGCATCACGAGATTGGCGAAAATCCGGTTCCCCATTTCCTCAGCGAACCGGGTCGCCGGGATCCCGAAGACTTTGATTTTTCCGCGGGCCGGCCGCATCTTGACGAGGTCAGTATCGATGATGAGAACGCCGTCCTCCCTCAGCTCGGGTTCATACTTTTCATAGGCATCCTGGGACATGGAGACAAGAATTTCAGGCCGCGTGATGTAAGGATAGAGGACGCGGTCGTCAGAGACGACAAGCTGGGAGCTGCAGGCGCTCCCCCTTGCTTCCGGGCCAAAGCTCTGAGTCATTGTACCGAATTTATTGTCAAATAGGGAAACGGCTTTGCCGGTGATGAGACCACAGCGAATGATCCCTTGCCCGCCATAACCTGAAAATCGAATTTCTTTCATGGCTTATTCTCCATAAGGCCTGTATTTATCGCCCAGGACTTTCTTGAGGTGGGTATTCATGCATTCGAGAAAAGTCGGTTTTTCTCTGTCAATGAACTTGCCGACCGTGATTTTCCCCTGGTAGCTGATGTCCAGAGTTCGGGTATCAGCCCCGTGTTGAATCTCGGAGTTCTCGTAGTAGTATTTCAGGAGGTTGAGGCCGTCTCCGAGCCGGTTGCGGCGTGCGTAGAGGGTTACGCAAGGAGTGATGACTTCGATAAACGAAAATCCTTTTTTAGCCAGCGCCTCCAGAATAGATTTTGTGACCCGGCGGAGGTGGAGGGCAGTCCACCTGGCTACATAAGTGGCGCCGCAGGCATCAGCCAGGTAGGGGAGGCTGAAGGGATACTCAAAGTTTCCGTAGGGCGCCGTCGACAGGTTGGCCTGGATGGGGGTGGTGGCCGCGACTTGGCCCCCGGTCATGGCGTAATTAAAATTATTCACGCAGATCACCAGAATGTCCATGTTACGCCTAGCCGCGTGGATGAAGTGGTTGCCGCCAATCCCGACGATGTCCCCGTCGCCGCTGAAGACGACGACCTTGAGCTCGGGGTTGGCCAATTTCAGGCCTGTGGCGAAGGGGATGGCCCGGCCGTGGGTGCTGTGGAAAGAATCGAGCTTGACATAGCCTGCCACCCGGCCGGTGCAGCCGATTCCCGAGACGACAGCGACTTTGTGGAGGTCGATCCGGCTCTTGCGAAGGGCCTCGGCGAACGATGTGACGACCGTCCCGATCCCGCAGCCCGGGCACCAGATGTGGGGAATCCTGTCCATCCGCAGGAATTCTTCCATCGGGTTTCGTTCTTCCAGACGATCCTCTTCCTTCATTTGGCTGCCTCCTTGATGGCTTTGAAAATATCATCGGGGTCGTGCACCCAGCCGCCGCAGTGGGAAACGCCGATGGCCGGCGCCTGGCCGAAGGCGCAGCGCTCGACCTCCCGGCGAATCTGTCCCAGGTTGATCTCGGGAACGACAAAGGCCTTGATTTTTCTGGCCAGATCTTTTATCCGGTCTTCGGGAAACGGCCAGACAGTGATCAGCCTCAACGTGCCGACTTTGATGCCTGTTTTCCTGGCTTGCTGAACTGCTTTGATCGCAACCCGCGAGGTAATCCCGTAGGAAACGACGACGACATCAGCGCCGTCAGTCTCTTCTTCCTTGTATTCGATGATCTTGGGAGCGTTTTTCCTGATCTTGTCGACGAGATGGCGGACGCACCAGTCCTGACATTCAGCGTTGATGACGGGGTAGCCTCTTTCATCATGAGTCAGGCCAGTTG
>CAZKBY010000004.1:0-31153 GCA_964550915.1 uncultured Eubacteriales bacterium
ACCAGCGCTCCGATCGACTGGGCAGACTGACTGTCAAATATCGGCTCCCAGGTCTCGCCGCCGTCCGCGGATTTCCAGATGCCGCCTGAGGAAGCGCCGATGTAATAGACGAGCGGGTCGCCGGGCACGCCGACGACAGCCGCCGTCCGATTTCCCGGCGGGCCGATATGGCGGTAGCTAAGGGCCTTATAAAGATCCGGCGTGATTTCCTGGGCCAGACCGGGCAACCAGCTACTCAAACCAAGGATAAAGGCTAAACCTAGAGCTAAAAGAGTTAGTTTTTCCTTCATGACGCACCTCCGGTGAAGGCTTTTTTCCTGCGCTGAAGTCCGAAGCAGCAGGAAGAGGTGATGATCTCACGATGGCGGCCCGCATTATACCAAATTTGCTGGCGGAGAAGAATAAGTCGGAGCGAAGCCCTTGACTTTGGCTCAAACGTTTAATACTGTTTTGTCTAAATTTCGCTGTTACCTCTGTGCTGCCACAAGATGAAATAAGGAGCGGGAGATGCAGCTTCACTGGCTCGATATTTCGGTCTTCGTGGCCTTTTTCCTTATCGTCATCAGCGTCAGCATGTACAAGAGCCGGCGCGAAAAAACGGGCGAAGACTTCTTCCTTGCCAGCCGCGGACTCGTTTGGCCGCTTATCGGATTTTCTCTGATCGCGGCCAACATTTCCACCGAGCATTTCGTCGGCATGTCGGGCCAGGGAGCCGGCGTTATGGGCATGGCCGTGGCCAGCTATGAATGGATGGCAGCGATCACCCTCGTCTTTGTCGCGCTTTTCTTCCTGCCCAAGTTTTTGCGGAGCGGCATTTACACGATTCCCGAGTACCTCGAGTACCGCTATCACCCGGTTGCCCGCAGCATCATGGCCTTTTACCTAATCGTCATTTATATCGCCGTCAGCATCTCCGCGGTCGTCTACACCGGCGCTCTTGCCCTTCACACCATCTTCGACATGGACCTCGTGAGGTCTGTCTGGCTGATCGGGTTCATCGCCGCCGTCTACACGACCTGGGGAGGCCTGAAAGCTGTGGCCTGGGCCGACCTCTTCCAGGGCTCGAGTCTTATCCTGGGCGGTCTGGTCACGATGATCTTAGGGTTTCGAGCTGTCGGCGGCGTGGGCCAGTTTTTCTCGGCCAACCAGGACAAACTTCACATGATTCTCCCGGCCGACCATCCCGTCATTCCCTGGACGGCGCTTGTCGTCGGCCTGTGGATCCCCAATTTTTATTACTGGGGCCTGAACCAGTTCATCACCCAGAGAACCCTGGCGGCAAAAAGCGTCAAGCAGGGCCAGCTTGGAATCATGTTTGCCGCCTTCCTGAAATTAACGATTCCCTTCATCATCATCTTCCCCGGCATCATGTCCTATCAGCTTTTCAGGGGCGAGCTCACCTCGCCCGGTGCGACAACCGACCAGGCCTATCCCTTGCTCATAAGAAACCTGGTCGGGTCGGGACTGCGGGGATTCATCCTGGCGGCGGTCGCCGGGGCTGTTATCAGCACGCTGAGCTCGCTCCTCAATTCGGTCGCCACCATCTTAACCATGGACCTTTACAAAAGGCATATCAAGAAGGAGGCTTCAGGTGAGTCGCTAGTGAGGATCGGCCGGTACCTGACAGTTGTTTTCGTTCTTGTTGTCTGTTTGATTGCGCCCCACTTGGGCAACCCGAAATTCAAGGGAATTTTTAACTACATTCAGGAATTCCAGGGGTATATCTCGCCCGGGATTCTGGCGGCCTTTGTCTTCGGGCTGTTCATCAAGCGGACGCCGGCAGCAGCGGGAATCACCTCCCTTCTCCTCTGTGCGCCGGTCTATGGGTTCTTGCAGTGGCAGTTTGGCCACATCGCTTTTCTCAACCGCATGGCCGTCACGTTCGTTATCCTCATTGCGGTCATGGCCGTAATCACGGCGATCAAGCCTCTCAAGGAGCCGAAAACCTTGCCCGTCAGGGCGGACTTTGACACGCGCTCCTCCCCCCTTCTCAAGTGGCTCAGCTTGATCATCATCGCTGTGACTGCAGCCCTCTACATCATCTTCTGGTAAACAGGCGTGCAAAAAGGTCGATTGGTATTGTTACATATTCCTATAGGAAAAGTGTAATTGATGTGAATTCACTTAATAGGGCGATGTCACTCGCGCTAAAACCCTCTCCCTTGAAGGCTGTGCGGCAATTGCAAATTGCTAGCGCGAGCGGTCACGGCGAGCGCCGCAATCCAGCCCCAAGCGACGCCGCGAGGCTTCTCGAAGAAGCCGCGGCCATCTCCGCGAATTCTATGAGACGGTAACTCCCCGCTCGAGTCGCTCTCCAGGTGGTACTGCAATACAGCCTCATGAACAAGGCCGCAGTGATGACAAGAAAATGAAGGAGAAAAAAGCAAGAAGGCGAAAAAAAAGACGAAGCGATAGTAGGAGCGATGCCCATGCAGAGACAAGAAAGGAAAAAAAGAAAAAATTTTGTGACGGGTCTGATTCTCGTTTTTCTTGTTGAAATGAGTTTGTTGGCCGTACCTGTCTCAGGTCAGGAGTCAACCGAGAAAGCCCCTCTTCTTTCAACCGCTAAGCTCCATTTGGGCGGCTACACGCAGGTTCTTTATTCTTACTGGGAGGAGGGAGTTGATTCTTTCCTGGTGAAAAGAGCCAGGCTGAGCCTGAGCGGAGAGATAGCCAGGAAGATAAAGTTCAAGCTTCAGGCCGACGCCATGAAAAGCCCCATCCTCGTGGACGCCCAGGTCGATTTTGAGTTCAACCCCTATGCAGGCTTGAGAATCGGGCAGTTCTACGTCCCCTTCAGCCGGGAAAACCGGACTTCCAGTTCTGAGCTCGACACAATCCTTCGCTCTCAAGTCGTAGACAAACTGGCTCCCAGCCGCGACATCGGCTCGCCGGGCCGGGATATCGGGGTGATGGTTTTCGGCAAGTTGGCCATCGTTGAGTACATGGCCGGTTTTTTTAACGGGTCAGGTGTGAACAAGGCAGACACGAATGAGCGCAAAGATTTCAGCGCCAGGGTGGTGCTAAGACCGGCCTCCTTTATATCGGCCGGCGGATCCGTCTACAACGGACGGCACAGCGTTGCTCCGGGAGACGGTCCTTTCACCCGGGACAGGATAGGGATCGAGGCCAGCATCGACTCGGGGGCGTTCTCGGCCAGGCTAGAATATATCTCAGGTCAGGATGACCAGACCAAAAAAGCTGGCTGGTATTTCCAGGGTGGCTGCTTTATCTCGACGAAAAAGATCCAGGCGGTCGTAAAGTGGGACTCTTATGACCAAGACAAAGATTCAGCTTCTGGCCGAAGTGACCTCCTGACTCTTGGACTCAACTGGTTTTTCTCCGAAAAGACAAAACTTCAAGTGAACCTCAATTCTTACCTGAAGGAGTCGGGAGAGACAGCCAACCGAGCGATCCTTCTTCAGTTCCAGGCGGGGTTTTAAGTTTTGCCCGAATGGCGACCCCAGGAACCCTTGAGTTCGTATTCCTGTTATGTCATGATGGTGAATCAAAACGCTAAGTGTTGAGGAGGCTGATTGAAAAGTGGCGGCTTCTTTTAGATTCTCATTGTTTCTCGCTTTAAGCCTGGCCTTCATCAGTTGCGCCTCAGCTCCCCAAGAGAGATCAACCCTCCCCAAAGAGAAAGATCCTCAATATCAATACGAATTGGCTCAGACAGCCCTGCGCTACGGCCTGGAGGATGAAGCGATAAAATATCTGAACAAGGCGACAACCCTGGACCCCAACCATTACCCTTCTTTTTATCTGATTGGCGTGATCCAGTCACAGAAGCGCAATTTTTTGGAAGCAGAAAAAGCCTTCCGCAAGTGCCTGGAGCTAAAGCCCGATCAGGCAGATGCGCACTTGAGACTCGGTGTCGTCCTTGGAGAAATGCTGGAGCTTGACAAGGCGGAAGAGGAGTATAAGAAGGCATATGCCATTAGCGGGAGCATTGAATCCCTTATTAACCTGGCCAAGCTTTATTATGACCAGAAAAAGCTTGATTTAGCCCTGGAGACGGTCGAGAAAGCGACCGCGAAAGACAATCGTTCCTTTCCAGCCTTTAACCTTAAGGGCGTCGTATTGAACCAGTTGGGCCGGTATCCCGAGGCCGCCTCCAGCTTCCAGAATGCCCTGAGAATCTATCCGCAGAGCGATGTCGCCAGGATCAACCTGGCCGTCGCCCTCATCAATACCGGGAATTTTAAAGAGGCACGCGAGCTCTTAGAGAAAACGCTCGAACGGGTTAAAGATCAGAACCTCAAAGAGCGAATTCTTGATTACTTGGAGAAAATCAAGGAGTTCGAATAGGGGAGTTCTTCCCATTTTCAGTTCGAGATTTGTCATTAAGCGAATTCACTGATAGAAAATAAGTTAAAGCAATTTGGATTCGATTATTGGGGAAACTCCTGGCGAAACATGAACCCGTTGAGGTTCTTTTAGGACTGTGGTACATATGGAAGGATCATTCTGAGCAACGCCATCATAAGGAGTCATCTTATGGCCAAGTTTGAAGGAGTGAAGTGGGCGCCCCGGCAGATGAGATACACCCTGACCGAGAAGCAATTCGAGATCGCCGAAGCCGACGCCAGAGTCTTCGCCGTCTCCCGCTCCATCCACTATGGACTGTTTCTGGCCTTCGAGGGCATCCGGTTCTACTGCAAAAAAAACGGCCAGGGAGATTGTGAGGTCATCTTCCTCAACTGGCACAAGAACCTCGAGCGGTTTCAAAAGGGGATTGCTTTCAACTTGAGCAACGACCAGCAAGGGCTTGTCCCGGAGATCGAGGAGCTGGAGCATCTGTTCATCCATCTCTACTTTAAGGAACCCGCCGTGCGGGCGTTCTTGGAGGAAATGGCTGAACTCGGAGCCCAGGGTTACCTCCGGCCGTTCACGGTGGATGAGGAGCAGAGTATCGGCGTGACTTTTCCCGCTCAGCCGTCCGTCCGGGCCATGGTCTGCCGCTACGACCGCTACCTGGGAGAGCCCTTTTGCGGGGCCGTTGTCCCTCACTTGGTCCGAGCCGTTGGCATCAACAAAACCGGCTGCCTTAAGCTGGGCATCAATTATCTCATGAGCGTGAAGGCCATCGACGAGGCAAAAAAGCTCTGCCCGGAGGCAGCCTCAGCCCTCTTCCTGGATGATAACCCTCAGGCACCGATTGCCAAACGCCAGGTCAGCGAATGGGATTCTTCCTGCTGTCTGTTTGGCCTCCGTGAGGGGATGGTGATCAAGATCCCGGAAAATAACCTGATCCTTCCTTCGGTAACAATCCAGGGCATTGTAGCTATCCTGAGGGAGATGGGCGTGCCAGTAGAAGAAAGGCCGTTGACTTATGGAGAGCTCGCCGATCGAGTGAAACAAGGAGAGCTTGTTGTCGCCGCCAGCGTCGGCACAGCCGGCATCCTGAACAGGTGCCAGAAGCTCGTGCTAGTCGACGACAAAGGCGGCATTCTTGCCACCCATACTCCCGACGAGAGCCATCCGCTATTCGAGACACTGGGAAAGGCGAGAGAGTTTTATTGGAGAATCTATCAGGAGAAGGTAAAAGTCCCGGCCGGCCTCAAACTCTTTAAGTACGTCCTCTAAGTGACGGGCTAGACGGCGCCCTGTTTGAAATTTTTTTTGTTTTTTGGATTCTAAGGTCCTCCTGAAGGAAAAACAGGCGCAGGCTATCGTTGACAGGGCCTAGATTCGCTTATATAATCCTTTTGTGATGAGGAGGAAAACATGAAGAAGGCGCTTATTTTCTTGTCTTTTGCCATGATCTTTGGTTTCTTGATGTCTTGTGCTCCCACAGCCACAGTGACCTCGGGAGGGGGCCCGTCGATCGCAGAAGCTCAGGCCGAACGGTATGATGGCCCCAAGGCTCGACTGGCTGTCGGAGAGTTCAAGGACAAGACAGCCAGGGGGGAAGGTCCAACCGGATGGTTCGGGATGTTCGGCCTCCATTTCAAAGAAATTGGCGATGGCATGAGGGACATGCTGACAACAGCGCTGTTCAACTCCAACCGCTTCATCGTTCTGGAAAGAGAGCAGCTTGACACCGTCCTCCAGGAACAGGATCTCGCAGCCTCGGGCCGCGTCAAGAAGGGAACCGAGGCTCCTACAGGCGAGATTTACGGCGCCGACTTGATCATCACGGCCGCGGTGACCGAATTTGAAGGCGGTGCTAAGGGTATAGGCGGTGGAACACGGGTTCTGGGCGTGACTGTCGGCGGAGGGTTGAAGAAAGCTCACATCGCTATCGATCTCAGGATTATCGACGCTAAGACTTCCCAGATTGTCGCGGCGACCACGGTTGAGGGAAGCGCCACGAGCTTCGGAGGCGGTGGAGAGACGAACATCGGCGGCAGCTTGCCTGTGGGGCTGGGCGGATTTTCCAAGACGCCGACAGAGAAAGCCATCCGGGTTTGCATTCAAAAAGCTGTGGAGTATATCGCCAGCCAGACGCCAGCCGAGTACTACCGCCATAACAAATAGTCGTCGCCCAAGTTTCAAGCTCGATCATCCTTCTTTTAAAGGGGGATTATTTTTCTGCTTTTGTTGACGATTTGATTGAGGCTATTTTTTCAGAGGAGTAGCTTCTTTCTCCGGAACTTGAGCTTCATGGTCAGGACTTTGTCTGTCGAGAAGATGCGCGCGGCGATGACGATCAAGACGATAAAAAAGACCGACATGTAGAGAATGCCGCCAAAGACGGCCGTATAATTTTCCAGGAGCAGATTCTGTGTTGTCAGGAACGGGTGGGAGAATGGAATGGCATAGACGAAGAGTTTAACCGGCAGGGAAAGGTTTTTGATATCCGAGAAGAAGGACAGGAAGTAGGGGATCATGACGAGAAAAATTAGCGGCATGATCAGGCTCTGGGCGCTCCGGTAGTCTTCAGCCAAAACGCCGAGAATCGTGGCCATGGCCAGGGCGCAGAGGATGGCCAGAAACAGAGAAACTCCGAGGATGAGGTAGCTGTTGGCGGTCGGTGCAAGACCAAGCTCCTGGATGACCCTGCCCAGGCCTTCCGAGGCCGCCGTTTGGCGAACGTCTCCCATGAAGCCTCCCATATAATATCTGAACCCGAACATGTAGATAACGGCGGAAATTAGCCCTACAGCAGCCGAGGCTAACATCTTGGTTGTGACGATGGACGTTCGGCTGATCGGGACAGTGAGCAGCGTCTCCAGAGTCTTGTTCTGCTTTTCCATGGCGATGGCCGAGATGACCATCTGGGAAGAATAAATGATGATCATCATCAGGATGATGGGGAGAAAAATGGATTGGGCGGAGACGAAACCGGCGATCGACGAAGCCGAACCCTCGGCCACCCTTCCTTTGACGACGACGAAATCCTTACTTTTGATGGGCTTTTTCAGCTTTTCCGGATTTATGTCGGGAATCTTCTTCTTTAGAAAGTCGTCAGAGATGTAATTGTTGAGAGCGGATATAACGCTCCCTAAGATGACCGAGCTCCGGCTCCCAATAAGGGAAAAGCTCCTTAAAAAAGAATAGGTTTCCATCTCTTTCAGCTCGAAGGTTGTGAGAGACTCGCCGAAACCCGAAGGAATGACCAGAAGGAGGTTGATATCGCTGGCCTTTGTCCATTCTACGGCTTCCTCTTTGGATTTGCCACGGAGTTTTTCTACCTGGAAGCGGGCCATATTGAGGCTATCTGTTAGCTGCTGGGAAATGGGAGAGGAGTCCATGTCGAGGACAGCGATCTTTTGTGTCCGCATGGCCTTTTTCATCTCGCTCTTGGCCATCTGGCCGATGAAATAGAAAAGGAAGATCGTAAAAAGCAGGGAGATGAAGAGTTGCAGAGTGACGAGCTCTCTGATTTCCTTGGCCAGGAGGTTGAGGAACTTTTTCATCTGAGGGCGCTCCTGAAGACTTCTTCTAAGTTTCCGGCCTTGTATTTTTCTTTTAACTCCTCTGGTGTGCCCGAATCCAGGATGGCTCCCCTGTCGATGAGAGCGACCCTGTCTGATAGGAACTCAATCTCCAACATGTTGTGAGAGGACAGGAGGACGGAAATTCCCTCTGCGGCGAATTTCTTGATGATCTCTCTCACCTCTAAGGCATTGATAACGTCGAGACCTGAGGTAGGTTCATCCAAGATGGCCAGGTCCGGCCTTGTCATGAGAGTCCGGCCGAGGAGGAGTTTTCTGACCATCCCCTTGGAATACGTGCCGGCCTTCTCATTGATCCGATTTCCCAGGTCGGCGATCGACTTGGCTCGATCCACAAACTCACGAGTTTTTTCGTCGGAATCGGCGTAAAACTTGGCCATAAACTTCAAATAATCGATGCCTTTGAGGTTCCGATACGCTCCCGCTTCCTCCGGGAGATAACTTATCTTTTCCCGGAATTTTTCCGGCTCCTTTTTCAGGTCGTGACCGAGAAACGTGACCTTGCCGCTGGACGCCGAGAGGAGAGTGGCCACAATGCGGAGAGCCGTGGTTTTCCCCGCTCCGTTCGGGCCGATGAGGGCGAAAATTTCCCCCGGTCTGACCTGGAAGCTGATGCCCTTGAGGGCTTCCAGGCTGCCGTAATTCTTTCTCAAGCCTTCGACTTCAAGAACTGTCTCCATGCAATCCTCCCGTTTATTATACGAAGAGATTCTAATAAAGTTTGGGCCGAATGTAAAACGAGTCAAGATTTGACGATGACAGCCAGCGATTCAAGGTGCGGCGTGTGCGGGAAAAAATCGAAAGAGCAGAGTTTTTGGAGCCTATAACCTTGCTGGGCAAAAAGGCTCAAATCGCGGGCCAGGGCGGCCGGGTTGCAGGAGACATAGATGATGGCCGGAATGTCGAGGGCCGTGATGTGTTTTAGTGCGTTGTTGCTTAGACCGGCCCGGGGAGGGTCGAGCACAACGAGGTCAAATCCGCGGAAATTGCCCTCCTTGAGAACTCGCTCGACGCGGCCTTCAATAAAGCGACAGTTAGGGATGCCATTCATCCGGCAATTTTCCCAGGCCGTCGCGATGTTCATCGGTTCAGAATCGACGCCGACGATTTCTTCGGCAGTCCGGGATAGGAAGATCTCGATCGACCCCGGCCCGCAGTAGAGGCCCAGGACTTTCCGGCTTCTTCTGGCCTTTGCCTCGGCCGCAATCTTGTTATAGAGAATCTCCGCTGCCTTCGGGTTGGGCTGGAAGAAGGATTCAGGGTAGATGCGAAACCTAAACCCTCCCACCGTATCCTCGATGAACTCCTGGCCGGAGATGTGTTTTTTAACGGCGAAGTCGACGACATCGGAGACTCGGTCAGTTCCGACCCACCAAAAGCTCTTTAATCGGGAAACCCGGCGATCGAGCCTCTCGGCAAGCCGCCAGGCTTCCGGGGAGCCGCCGCTTTTCGTTACAAGGATGGCCATGATGTCACCGCTTGCTTTTCCTTCTCTTAGAACGAGATTCCGCAAATAGCCTTCCCGCCGGGACGGGTTATAGGATGAGAGTCCTGTTTCTTTGGCGAAATCCGCAACAAAGGGAAAAATCTCCTCGGCAGCGGGGCTGAAGATCAGGCATTTTTTGAGCTCAACGGTGATTTTTGTGCTTTTTTCCACAGGAGAAGTACGGTGGCGAAGGCCAAGAAAGACACGCTGGCTTTCTCCACCGAAGGCAAACTCCATCTTGTTCCTGTAGAAAAAGATATCCGGTGAAGGGATGATGGGTTCTTTTTCCAGGCCGGACGTCTCGATTTTCCCGATTCTCTGGAGGGTCCTGAGAAGATAGTTCTCCTTGAGCTCGAGCTGCTCGGAGTAAGCAAGGTTCTGGAAGGAGCAGCCGCCGCACTCGCCGAAATGAGGACATTCAGGCTCGACGCGATAAGGAGAGGGAGAATCGAGCTTGACCAATCGGCCGAAGAAGTGTTTTTTCTTTTTCCGCACGATTCTTATCATGACTTTATCGCCGACAATCGTTCCAGGAACAAAAGTGACGACCTTGTCGATCGTGGCCACACCCCAGTCGTTTGGGAAGGCGATATCGGTGATGGTAACAACATGCTCCGGGCTCAAGAACTCGGCCAGCATTCTCTTGACTCTCCTGACAGGAAGGCCGACGACATTGTCGTAATCGCCTTCGAGTTTTTCAACAAAAGCATCTCCAACTTCTTGAATGGCGTAACCTCCGGCTTTGTCAGCGAAATCGCCGGTCGCGAGATAACTTTCGATCTCCTGCTCGCTCAACGGCCTAAAGCAGACATAGCTGATCTCGCAATCAGTGAGAAGCCTGTCTTCGTCCTTTTTATAAAGGGCGACACCGGTAATGACGCTGTGCCTCTGACCGGAGAGTTTTTTAAGCATCTCGCGGGCTTCAGACCTGTCCTTGGGCTTGCCGAGGATTTCCTTTTCCAGACAGACGAGAGTATCGGCGCCAATGATCAGCGCCGACGGGAATTTCTCGGCCACAACCCTCGCTTTTGCTTCTGCAGCATGGAGGGCAAAACGCACGGGGTCTTCTTCCCAGAAGTTCTCTTCGTCCACCTTGCTCGGCACAACCTGGAAGTGGGTGACGATTTTTCTGAGGAGCTCTTGTCTCCGCGGCGACCGGGAAGCAAGGATGATGTCCGGGCCGGTTTCAGGATCTGTCTGCATCGGTCCACACTATATGACCGGACACGTGCCGCTGTCAACGCACCCGCTTTTCGTTATAGAGCCCTGATTGTATTGACTGTATTTCAGTCTTCGAATATTCTATAGGCAGCCCACCAGCAGGGACGACGAATCATAAAGGATAAAGCCGTGTTTTGCTTAAGAAAAGGGACCTGGCTTTTGATTGTTTTCGCAATCACATTATTGGTGCTCCCTGTTGCTGCCGAACTCAGGGCTGTCCACAGGTTCACGAAAGTAGCCATCCCATTCAGCATGAAACACGAGGATGCGATACTTGAAAAGGCCACATATGATTTTGAAATTTGTGCCGACCGGACACTAAACCTCTGGGGCCTCAGGATTATCAAAAAAGGCAAGATACTCTGCAGCCTGTCCGGTGAAGTCCTGAGGGACCGCGCGCCCGGTGGGCTCGGAGAAAAGATGGCGACAGTTCCCGATGAGCCGACGTTGAAGGTGAAACGAATTCCCCAAGAAAAGATGGCCCACATCACATTTGAAAATGCCGGAATAGAAAGCGGGGCAGAAATATTCCCCTATTATATTGTCAGGTTCAAGATAGGCTACGAATAGGAATAAATCATCGGAGGCGACCCTAACGGCTTGTCATTGTCAGGGTTTGTCTTGCGGTGGGACAGTGGCAAATTAAACTTATAAAACGTGATATTCAGAGACATCTAATTGAGTCGGGAGCGGGCGGCCCGGGCTGGCTCTGATGAAAAAAACTTGTTGATCAACGGATAAGGCAGTATAATCATGTCCTTCGACATTCGGCGCTTGGCGACTACCCGTCGCTTCGCTATCCCAAAGAGAAGGACATGATCGCAGGCTGGGATGTTCGCGCACGTTAGATTGTTAAATCGTTCGTTCTTTCAGAAATATCTCTTGCCCGGATTCGTTTTTCAGGGAGTCCTGATTGCGGGAGGTTACGGCACAGGACGAGAGCTTGTCGAATATTTCATGAAGTACGGCCCTCTGGGCGGCTTTCTGGGGATGTTTGCCATTACCTCGGTTGTCTGGGCCCTGACCCTGGCCGTGACTTTCGAGTTCGCCCGCCTGTTTCGGACCTATGATTACAGGAGTCTGCTTCTTCGGATCATCGGTCCTTTCTGGATCCTTTTCGAGGTCCTCTACCTTGTTTTGCTTGTGCTCGTCCTGGCTGTCGTCGGTTCTGCCGCTGGAGTTCTCCTTCGCGACAATTTCAGTCTGCCATACCTTCTTGGAGTCGCCGTGATTCTTGTCTCCATCGGCTTCCTCACGTTCAAGGGCGGAACGATCCTCGAAAAATTCATGTCGGTTTGGTCGATATTTATTTACGTCGTTTATGGCCTCTTTCTTTTAGCTGCGGTCTTTAAATTTGGCCCGCAGATCCAAAAAAACATGACCAGCGGTCTTGCCCTGCCCAGGTGGCCCCTGGGAGGGTTCCAGTACGCTCTATACAACATGGGCGTTATACCGAGCGTCCTCTTTTGTCTTCATCATATTGAACGAAGAAAAGAAGCGGTCCTTTCCGGAATCCTGTCCAGCCTGATCGGAATCCTGCCAGGATTTATTTTCTTCATCGCCGTCGTCGGCTTCTACCCGGATGTCGTCTCTCAAGAAGTCCCAGCCTACTTTGTCCTCCAGAGAATCGGCCTTGGGGCTTTGCTTGTCGCCTATCTTGTCGTTTTGTTTGGAACCCTGATCCAAACTGGAACCGGCTTTATCCACGCTTTCAATCAAAGGGTTCGATCAGCCCTGCAGGCAAGTGGGAGGGCATTCCCGGATTGGTGGAGGCCAATCATAGCCACCCTCTTGCTTCTGGCCAGCTTGGGGATTTCCACTTTCGGGCTGATCGCGCTCGTCGCCAAGGGCTATGGCAGCATCAGCTGGGGGATTTTCGCGGTTTTCTTTATCCCTCTTGTCACCCGCGGCCTTTATCTTATCCATCGCGGACGGACCAGCTCCCCGTCCAGATCTTCTCCCTAAAGCGTCGCCACGACGGGCGGAAGTTCTCGCATAACCTTCAACCCGGGGAGCGCCTCGATCACCTTTGGAATTGTGTTGATGGTCATGGCCACAGTGCCGGTGTCCCCGTGGACGCCGCCGAGGATTCTCTCGTGTATCGGAGGAATTCCGTCGATCAGGATTTCGTCGTATTCTTGTCTGATTCCCGCATGGGCGCAGAATTCGAGGGTGATCATATTCTTGCCGTTTTTGCGGGCATAGGCTCTACTGATCAGCCCAATGACCCAGCCGGGTTTGACTGTGCCCAATCCGCTCTGAGTTGGCTTTTTGGCGATAACCGGCTCCGGCGGGAGCTCGACAGCCCTGTCGTATGTCCAGCCGAGGCCGGAGGCGATCATGTTGATGGACTCCAGGAGGCCGACATGGCCGGTGATTTCTTTGTTATCTATTTTTTGTCGGAATTCCCTGGGAGTCATTCCCGTCCCGACTTTCTTCTGGAAGGGGATGCGCCTCCGGGCCGAGTTCATCATCCGGCGGACTGTGATGGACCTGACCTCTAAGCAGGGGCCTGTCAGGACAAGAGGGAGCGTATCCATGAGAAACCCCGGGTTGATACCTGTTCCGGTCACTGTCGCTCCGTGCTTCTTGGCCAGACGATCGATTTCACTGGCCAACCTAGGGTGCCTCTTCCAAGGGTAGGAAAGCTCTTCGCAGGTCGAGATGACATTCTTCCCTGCTTTCAAGCACTCAGCGATCTGCGGGAAAACATCCCTCAGGCTTGATGTCGTCGTGTGAACAACTGCCTGGAGCTGAGGCTTGGCCAGGAGCCTCGCTGCATCCCTGGAAATGATGATTCCCAACTTGCAGGAAGGCTCCAGGAACTCGCCCAGGTCTTTGCCGACGAGGTCCGGTTGGACGTCTACAGCGCCGATGATCTTGAAACTCTTTTTGGTGAGCAACGCCTGGGCGATTTTCCGGCCCATGACGCCGCAGCCGTAGATGATGACGTTGATCTTATTCATGAATGAAGACTCCTTTTCCATTTCCTGGCGACTCTCTCCACGGCGTCGATTGACGCCTGGATGTCCTCATCAGTATGGGCGGCCGATATGGCACCAAAGCCGTGGAAAATATGAATTCCTTCGCAGAGCATGGCCAGCTTGAAAATCTTTTCCCGGACTTCGATATCACACAGGTCCTGGTCCCATACCTGTTCGGGAAAGTCGATCCTGTCTATCGGCTTGTTCATGAAATGAACGCCAACGAGGGAGCTCGTTTTGACGGCGGCATTGGGATATCCGCTGCAGCGGACGTGGAACCCGTGGGCGGCAAAGATCTCCTCGATCGCCCGGCGGACTTTTTCCCCGAGCTTGCCGATTCGGGGATAGATGTCTTTTTGATGCTCGGCCAAATAGCGCAGATAGATTAACCCGGAAAGCATCGCTGCCGGATGAGCCGAGAAGGTTCCTCCGTCGAATTTCACCTTCCGCTCGGGTGCGACGTCAGTGCTGCAAAGAGCCATGATCTCTTCTTTTCCGACGACGGCGCTCACCGGCATTCCCCCTCCGATCGCCTTGCCAAAGACAGAGAGATCCGGCTGGATTCCATAAAGAGACTGGACTCCTCCGGCATGGAAGCGGAACCCGGAAACCACCTCGTCAAAAATAAGTAGACAGCCGCAAGCCCGAGTCAATTCGCGAACTCTGCGGAGATACTCTGGGCTGGAAAGAATAAACCCGCCCGCCCCGATAAATGGCTCAATGATCAAACAGGCCAGCCTTTCTCCATATTCTTTGAAGTTGGCTTCCAGGTCATCAATGTCATTGAACCTGGTGACCACGGTCAGAGAGTCTGTGCCTGGCGGCAGGCCGGCGGATTCCACAAGGTTAAAACCATGGGCATAGGTGTTAATCCCTTTGAGAAGAAAGGGCTGAGCGCCGTGCCAGCCTCCGCCAGCTTTCATGACCGTCGATCTTTTGGTCGTGGCCATGGCCAGCATCACCGCATACATCGTGGACAACGTGCCGCTTGTCGTGAACCGGATCTTGTCCGCTTGGACAGTCTTCAGAATGAGTTCTGCCAGCTCGATCTGAAGGCAACCCGGGAAGCCCGTCGTCAGCCCCTGGCCGCTCCGGAAAGTCTTGGCCAAGGCCTCAGTGATCTGCGGAGGATTATGACCGAGGATGTTGGCAAAATGGCCCTGCCAGTAATCGATGTACTCATTTCCATCCAGATCTTTGACCCGGGAACCCCTGGCTTCCACATCATAAAACGGAAAAGGATCAAACAGGCGGAGGTTATGACTCCCTCCTTTGACCTGATAGCGGGAGGCCCGGGCAAAGAATTTTTCCGATTTCCGATTTTTCTGGCGGTAAGCTCGGACGAGCTCCTCCAGGAGTTTCTTTTTTTCGAGTTTTGTCACGAGGGCGATCCTTTGAATGTCTTTAGGTTTTGCTGACGACACAGACGAGGTTGCACTCTCCCGCCGTGCGCAGAGCTTCTCTCTCTTCGATTCATTTTGGCGTCCAGATAATTTTGCCTAATCGAAGCTCTTATGGTTGTCCGATCTATTTATTTTTCAGGACCTTGAGCTTGACGTGCGAAGGATACTTGGCCGACCTGTAAACTCTGTGGGTGGCCTTCTGAAAATCGGATTCCTTGGCATGGTAGATATCCACAAACTTTTGAGGGTTCCGGTCGATCACCGGAAACCAGGTGCTCTGAACCTGAACCATGATCTTGTGACCCTTGCGGAAGCAGTGACCTTTGTCCCTGAGGTCATAGACGATCTCGGTTACCTGATCGGGAATCATCGGCTCTGGTTTCTCAAAGCTGTTTCTGTACTTGCTGCGGAAAACTTCCCCTGCCAGAAGCATTTGAAAGCCGCCCATTCTGACATTGCAGGGATTTGGCTTGTTGTCCGGAGCATCGCCCGGGTAAACGTCAATCAGCTTGACAATCCAGTCGGCGTCTGTATTGCTTGTTGAAACGAAGAGATCGGCCAGGATTGGACCAACGACCGTAAAATCTTCGGTCAATGCCTCGGATTGATACACCAGGACATCAGGACGGCGGGAAGCAAACCTTTGATCCTCTACCATCCACAGATGACCTTGGGAGGTGCGGATTTCGGAGGAGAAGGGGACAGGATGATCAGGATCGCTGACAAAAGAGTCATTCGTCAGATCCGCCGTCTCTGCGGGCGGAGAAGAGGCGAGCCGGCCACCCGCCGTTAAAAAAAGCTCTTGGTCCGCAGCATTCTCCGGCGGCCATCGGTCAAAAGACCTCCATTCGTTCAACCCGGTTATAAAAACGAGAGCTTCCGGAAGATTCATTTCGCCCCGGCCCTTGAGATGGTAGTTAAAAAAGGGAAACTCCACTTCCTGGCGGAAGTATTCTCCGGTTTTTGACTGGAACCGGATGTTTCCCAGCTCGTCTCCTGGCATCCTTGCCCATCCGCCATGAAGCCAGGGGCCCACGACCAGAGTGCTTTGGTTTCCCGGGTTTTTCTTTTCAATCGTGTTATAGATGCTCATGGGGCCGTAGAAATCTTCGGCATCGAACCAGCCGGCCACGTTCAAGACGGGATGCCTGATGTTGTCGAGATGCTGAAGGACGTTTTGCTTCTTCCAGTAATCATCGTAATCTCCGTGCTCCATGTATTCATTCCAGGTAGGAACTCGGTTGTGGAAGTACTTCTCGTTGACCTTGGCAAGCGGACCGAGCTCAAGAAAAAATTCGTATCCATCGGGAGTGCCGTAATCGAACCTTACGGGTTCTTCCTCTGATGCTTGAAATCTTGTCTGGGCGTTCCAAGACAGCCAGCGGAAGGTGTACATAAGACGGAAGGCCCCGTTATGATGAAAATCGTCTCCAATCCACATGTCAGACGGCGACGCTTGGGGCGATGAGGCTTTCAGGGCAGGATGGGCATCTATCATGCCCATGACCGTTTGCCATCCAGGATAAGAGATTCCCCACTGACCGACACGACCGTTATGGCCGGGGATGTTTTTCAACAGCCACTTGATCGTATCGTACGTATCAGTGCTTTCGTCCGTATCCCGCGAGCTTCGCTTCACTGCCCGGCGGGGCTTCATGACGACAAACTCTCCCTCTGACTTGAACTTCCCTCGAACGTCCTGGTAAACAAAGATGAATCCTTCTTTGGCGTAGAGCTCGTTGGGCCCCAAGCGGGCTCGGCTTATGGCGGGTCCGTAATCGCCGACTGAATAGGGGGTACGGAAGAGAAGGATCGGATATTTTTGGGATTTGTCTTTTGGGGTGTAAACCTGCGTGTAAAGTTTGAGGCCGTCCCTCATGGGAATCATGAATTCAGTCTTGTCGTAATTTTCTTTAACCTGAAAAGGCGACTGCGCCAAAATGACGATGGAAATGACAAGCATCGAAATCGCAAGATAGCATGCCTTTTTCCAGGCATCATTCTGGCAGACTTTCATTTCGATCCTCCCTGAGCGGTCCCCGTCTTATTCTTGTGGCTCTCTTTCTTCTTCTCCCAAAAACCCCTTCCCCCAATGGGAGATAAGAATATTTTCCACCTGAGCCACGTCCCTTTTCTCGATGGCCTTCATCAAATCGAGATGGTCCTTGTATGATCGGTCGAAGAAAGACGGCTGTTTTCTTGAGTCATTAGCCAGGAAGAAAACCTGATTTCCAAAGAAAGTGGATTTCTCTCCCAGGTTGACCAGTGATTGATACAGGAACTTATTCGCGCAAGCCTTCCATATTTTATAGTGAATCTTCAGATTCTCTCTGACGTAGTCATTGATTTTTTTCTTTTTGTAGAAGTTGCCAAGCCTTTCTGTCATTTTTCGGAGATCGGCAATTTCTTTGTCAGTTAATCGATCGATGGCTTTTTTAGAGGCAAAAGTATCAAGCACTCTGACGACTTCATAAAGCTCCATAATCTCTTCCAAGGTGGCTGAAGCCACCTGGACGTCTTTCCTCGCATTGATGATGATGTACTTTTCCGCTGAAAGTCTCTGGAAGGCCTCTCTCACGGGTGTTGTGCTGGCCTGGAAAAGGCCGGCGATTTCTTTCTCCTGGAGCCTCTGGTTCGGTTTGAGCTCGCCCCTGATAATCGCCTTCTTGAGATATCTGTAGATCGTCTCGCTTATCGTGGACGGTATCTCAACAATCCTTTTTTCCCCGAGGCTTTTAGCCATGGCAATAATATAAAATATAGACTATATTCTTCACGTGAGGGCATATATTAATAAGTTGCTCTTGCCCTGTCAAGCCTTTATTTGATTTATTCGCTTTTATCTTTTGAATGGAAATAGACGTTTTTTTTATGTACAATGCATTATATCCTGAATGGTGGAGGAAGCCAATTCTTAGGTCGCCATCGACAATCAGCGAGACAATCTTCAGATATCTCAGGAAATCCATCATTGAAGGCAGGCTCAAACCGAATCAGAAAATTCACGAAAAGGAAATTGCCAAGCTTTTTAACGTCAGCACAACTCCGGCCAGAGAAGCTTTCCAAAGACTGTCTGCGGAAAACTATCTGACCATCAATGCCAGAAAAGAAGTCAGTGTAGCGTCGGTCAGCGTCGAGGAAATCAAAGAGCTCTTTGAGGTTGTCAATATCCTCGATGCTTTTGCGGCCAGAAAGGCTTTGGAGAGATTCTGCGATGAAGACATCCAAAACCTCCGGGAGATGACCGAGAATCTCGGCAACTTCTATAACCAGAAAAGAATTGCCCCTTATGTAAAGCAAAATCTAAGAATTCACTTTCGAATCTGGAAAGAATGCGGGAATCATTTCCTCTATCAATTCTTGGTCGATCTGGCAGAGAAATTCATCTTCTACAGCAATCAACTATTCATCATCGTTGATAATCCGACTTTTTTTGAGAAATCTTACAAAGATCATCTTGTCATCATGAAAGCGATAGAGGAAAAAGACGCCAATAAGCTTGAAAGCATTCTCCTTTCCCATTGGGGGGGAGTGGGTTATCTATAAGGAGAATTCGCTCTTTGATGGCGAAAGTATTATTGCTCCCCCGGCTTTAGTAATTCCAGGCCTCGGTGTTTTCTCCGGCCGGGGCCTTCTTTTTAATATAGCCTGCCATCTCGCGCAGCATTTCTACCCAGTTGTAAAGATGCCAGTTATGGCCCTTCATCGGGCGGCCATACGCAAAACGGCCGGCCTCATGTGGATTGACTGTTGACCGGAGGAAGTCCTCAAAAAGATAGACCGCCAGGTTCAGATAAAAATTATCCATTTCCCCGGCAAAGAAATTCAGTTTGCCCTCTATTTTTGGCCCAATATTTGCCCAGTTTCGGCTGGCGTAGTCGCGAAGGTCATAGCCATGTTCCCGCATGTAAGAAGCTACCGTCCGGTCGATTTTGCCCGTCAGCTTATCCCATAGTGGCCTGGGGTATCCGTCGGAATCCACCGGACCGAAGACCGCCTCCCAACCGTTGAATTGGTAACCAGACCTGCCCCGGGTGCCAATGACTTGCTCGAAAAGGCTCATAGATCTGACAGTATCGAGCACCTGTCCCTCGGTTGTTCTCCGCATCGGCCGCTCCGCGGAACGCCAGTCGGTGGCCGGCACCTGGAAAGCATTTTCATCTTCATAGATGTTGACCAATTGATAGCGGCGAAAGTCGATCGGGTCGGAATTGAAAATCCAGGCTCCGCCAAAATAATCCGGATGATAAAGTTGCAAAGCAAGCGCTTCCCATCCGCCGGTTGAGGCGCCCTCGACAAGTCGAGCGTAAGGTTTCCGGATAATCCGGAAATGCTTCTCAAGATAAGGAATCAGCTCCTGGAGGAGGGCATCTCCATAAGGACCCATGTTGGCCGAATTGACGGAATAGGAGGATGGGAAAAACGGGGTCGGCTGGTGGAGGGTGATGGCGATGAACCGAGGGAAGTCATCAGAAGACCAGGACTGGTAGAACTCATAACCCGTCTGTAGCCCGGCGGCCCGGGCTCTTGCCTGCTGCGCCTCGGTGGTTTTCGGGTCGGTGCTGAAAGAAAACGGCACCCCATGCTCAAAAACATAGACGGCCGGGTAAGAAACGTTTGGATGAGCGTCGTACCCCTTGGGCAGGAGAACCGTTGCCCCGAAATGAATCGGCTGACCCCAGAACTTGGTCAGCAGGTGGCTTTGGATTCTCACGTGTTTGAGCCATTCAGTATCGGCTGGAACCGTTGCCGGCGGGATGATCTTGCTTAGCTCTAACCTTACAATCAGCGCGGCATCAGAAGCGAGATGGATCTTCTGGACATCACTGTACAGATTTCCGGGCGAGAGATTAAAAGGAAGTCCTTGGCTCTCGTCCAAATGAACCCAGATCGTATGGCCGTCAGAACGCCGGCACTCCGTGTAGACATTCATCACGGCTTGCACATAGTAATCTCCCTCTGGTATCTCTTTGAGGCTCGAGAACGGATAGCCTAGCGCATCTTCGTCGATAATGGCCGCTTTATCGGGAGGAAGCCCCTCAACGTCCGCTCCAAAGATCGGAGAGCCATAAGGGCTTATAGTCAGGCGGGGCTCCGGCGATTCTTTCCGGGAAATGACGACGATCACACGGCCGGTTACAGGTTCTTTCTGCAGGGAAGCAGGGACCGAGATCTCAAAGCGCGGGCTGGCCTGGATAACTGCCGACAAGACAAAAGCAGAAAGGAGTATGCAGGCTGCTGCCCATTTCAAACGCAGGCGAATTATTCTCTTCATGTTTTGACCTCTTGCCAAAGGACCTCGGTTCTTTTTTCAGTCAATTATTTCTTTGATTCAGGAGGCGTATCGCCGGGGAGTTTATAAACCACCTTGCCGCCTTCATCCAGGAATTGAAGGGAAGGGACGTTTTCGCTGTCGACTGATATCAAAATCCGAGGCTTGCCGTTCCTGTCGGCCAGGCTCACCACGGCCTCATTCTTGGTCGTTCTTCCGACAAAGACTCTGGAGACCCCGGCTAATCCACTTTCCAGAGCTTGTTCGCGCAGCTTTTTCACGGCGGCGGCCTTTTCCGGGCTGTCCTTCATGCTTTCTATCTCGTTTAGCTGCCTGGCGAAGTCTGCCAGCGGAGTTAGCGGCCGCTCCCAGACTCTCAATCCCGATGACCTCTCTTCGTTCGTTTGAGAGTAGGTGATCCCGACAGTCTGGTCCTGGTTGTACTGGTCAAACATCAAGCCGGCATTGGCGCTGATCTGGCCATCCTGTTCCCTGCTCCCCCAGGTTAGTCCGCCGCACTCATCGCCTTTGTCGTTGAAGAAGATGAGTCCCGGCCGCTGGCCCTCTCGGCTTTTCATGTACAAGCCGCCGATAATCGGCCCGGGAGACCGGTCGCGATTGGAGATGGCCAGCCTGGGTCTTCCGTCTTTTTCGACGATGTTGATCCGCTCCACATCTATTTCTTCGAACCTGGCCCTCTGTGGCGTTGACTGTGCGGCTATGAAGAAGAGGGCAATGAAGAGCAACAAAGAGATAAGGGCATAAGTCTTTAGAATCAGCAGTTCCTTTTTCGTCTTAGTTTCCATGAGAGCTCCTTTCTTTCCAGGATTGAAATGCGTTGTCACTTAATGATGCCGTTCTATATTATATTGCTATCTCCCCATTCTCCTTCAGTTTCTTTTTCAGCTCCTCAATGATAGCCTTGATTTGGCTCGCCTCTGATGACTCCGGGTTGAGCTTCAGAAAATCCTCAAAATACTTAATCGCTTTTTTATAATCGCCTTTCTTAATACTGGCCAGTCCGGCTTGATAATAGGCTGAGGACAGCTTCGGATCCAGTTCAATGGCCTTCTCGAGAAAACCGATAGCTTCGTCTGTCTTGTCGTATTTATAATAGACTATTGCGAGATTATAATAAGCTTTGGCGTTATCAGGCTGGAAATTTGTTGCTTTGGAGAAGGCTTCCAGCGCCTTTTCGCTCTGTCCAAGGTTGAAATAGCATTCGCCAAGAGCGAAATAGGCTTCTGCTGTATCGGGTTTCAATGCAATGCCCTTCTCCAGGGCCCTGATGGCACCCTCTGGATTCCCGTTCCGCAAGTAACTGACGCCAAGGTTATAAAAGGGTTCGATATTTTCTGGAAATTTTTCAGCTACCCTTAAGAAGACTTCGATCGCTTCCTTGTATTTTCCTGCATTAAAAAAATTTATTCCGGCGACGAAATCTTCATCATCGTCGATCTTGGGAGGAATTTTCTTAAGGGTGATCACGACTTTTTCTTCGACTCCAACACTGACATCGAGCTGAGTTTCAAAAGGGAAATACCCTTCGAGTTCAAAGCTCGCCTTGTAGGCGGAGGGAGGGATTCCTACTTTTATGAACTCGCCCGCCTTATTTGAGGTGAGGACAAACCTCGTGCCCCGGCTCGGGTCGAGGAGGGTAATTTTGACTTTTTGCAAAAGTTTCCCCTGCTCATCGCGGACTGTTCCGCGGAGAACACTTTCCTGGCTGAAGCCCTGAGAAAAGAAAAAGGTTAGAGATATGAATGCCGTCAAGAAAAAACGACACACTGATTTTATCGGCCTTGTCATATTCATGAAAGCCTCCTCTCCATGACAGAACGGCAATTCCTGCTCGCTTTGCTTGGGCGTGGCCTGCGGATGAAGGAAATTTTAATGAATGATAGTGAACTTGACTCCCTTCGTCAACGATTTTCCAGAATTTCCATCGGTTGCCTTTACCTCAAGACTATATGAACCCGGCTCAAAATTCTTTAAACGAAAGGCCGTGTGGACGCGACAATCCTTTTCTCCTGAAGGATCGCTGTTCTGTCGGGGAATCCGGACGAGCGGTTTCCCGTCTTTTAAAAAAGAATATTCGATCGCCAGGTCATTGAGCCCTTTTGCCTCGTCGAGGACGAGATTGTAGACTTCAAAATAGATATGGAGTTCTTCCTCGGGCCGGAATGATCGTCTTATCTCCCTTGCCAGACTCCCTGATGCTGGAGAGATTGCCTGAAGTTCGTCCTTTCTTTCCGGAGTCGCCCGGGGAGAGAGGAGGATGTCACTCAGGCACAATTCTGCCGTGTTGAAGTTTGGCGCCCGGATGTCTTTCTCTGACCGGCCAATTTTCCCGCTAAAATTGTCAATAGCCAGGAGACTGAGCTTATGCGCTTCTCGTTCTGCGGTCACGGATAACGATGTTTGAAGCTGAAAAGTCCTGTCTTTCAGAGACGTTAGCTCGGAGAGGTTGTGCTTGAAATTGATATCCTTGCTTCTTTCAAAAAGAACTTTGCCCGTGCCGTCCTGGACATTGAGAAACAACGTCAGCGAGAAATAATATTCGTCCATGATTTCTTTCTGAGTGAGAGCGCTATAAGGAATCTCAATAATAAGGGGGACATGAACTGTTTTCTCTGAGGCTTTAAAGTAGAATAAATCAGGCTTTAGAGGAATGAAATTGTAGCTGACTTGAGTTGTAACTATTCCACGGAGCTTGTCCAGATTTTCAAAAGGATTTTTCATCGCCTCGGCGACATTTTCCAGATAGTCAAAATAGAAATGGAGGGAGGAAAGGTCCAGGGGGGAGCTTGTTCCCCCCTCGAGACTCAGGCCTCGTTGCAGGGTGTAGCTGCCCGTGCCAAGCTTATCAACAAAAACAAACTCCATGTTGTAGGGGAGTCTCGGGTTCTTGAGCCCCCAATAACCCCAGGTTTCACTCGGCCCCTGAAATGTTGTCAGGGAGGCTGGCGTGGGATTCATGTCTCTTTGAATCTCCTGGGGAGGGCCCAGAAGGATAAAGATTTTTCCTCTGTCCGTGCGCCAGCCCTCGATCCCTGACTGCCCGAAAAGTTTATTGGCCAGGGCAATTCTCTTGAAATATTCGAGTTTGAACTCGTTTTCTGAGGTCTCGGGGTTGGGGTCTCTTTTTCTCCAAAAATTTTCAATGAACCGACCCCTTTCTTCTTCATCGGGAAGGCTGAGAAAAACACTTCTTTCTCCAGGAGTGATGATGTAAGGGACGACTTCTTCCAGCCACTGTCTTGAATACTCGCTCAGAGGCTCGGGCTTTTTTTTAATCTGGAACGCCTTGCCACAGAATCCAGAAGAAGAAAAGAGCAAAAGTGAAGCTGTCAGGCCGAGAATGGACACAAAAAAGAGATGGGAAGTAAAGCGTTCTGGTTTTGACCTAAGCATATCTCCTCAAGTCCGTTCCTCTGCCCGTGCTTCAAAAGCCTCGTTCCTAGAAGAAAAAGGACAGGGACGGCAACAACCCTCCCTGCTTCAGTTTGAACGTTGACTTTTTAGAAATCCAGCCGCGCTCCGAATTGAATCCGGCGCGGGCTCCCCGCCGCCAGCGGCTTTCCGAAGTTGGCCGTGCCGTACCTCGTATAGATGCTGCCGAAATTGACTCTGTTCGTCACGTTATACGCCTCAGCCAAGAGCTGGAAACGGAAACGGCTGATCGTGATGTACTTGGATAACCTCAGGTTTATCGCATAGGCGTCAAAACCGCGGCGCGAATTGCGATTCCAGTCGACATAGTCAGTGTTCAAACTGTCTTTATTCACGTCAGTGGCGTAGATGGCGGTCCACGGGGTTTTGGAGTTATACGAAAAGAGCCCGCTTAGCTGAAAACCGAACGGTAGATTGACGATCAACGAGGCAGCAACCCTGTGGCGGGCATCGTTATTCGTATAGCTATACTGCCTTTCCCAGGCATTATCGTCATAACTCCAGGCAATCGTCTGCTCAGTCTCCACATCAGCCTTGGATTCAGAAAGCGTGTAGGAGATGTCCAAAGCCCAGCCGTGAGAAAAGCGCTTGGTCAACGTAAAATAAATCGCTCTGTAATCGCTTCTTCCGTTGTCCGTGTACGTGTATTCGTTGCCCTTTGTTGGATCTTTGTGTTGAGTTTTTGTCCCTGGAATGATCGGGTTGAAGTTCTCCAGCCGCGTGAAGTTTCTTCCTCTTGTCAAGACAAGGTCCACGCCCAGAGAGAAGTCGCTCAAAATCTCTCTTTCAGCCCCTAAGGTCATTTGAGTCGAGGTGGGCGGAGCTAAGCCCGGGATTGTGTCATATTTATCAATGGGGATGACGCCCGGGATAGGAGGCACGAAAGGATTGGGTGAAAAGGGATCTGGGTAACCCGGATAAAAAATCGTCCTGATGTCCATGGCCGCCATCAAGCCGGCGACGAGCCCGATATTCAATATGGGGTTTTGGGTGAACCTTCCAACGCCGCCACGGATGGATGTCTTTCCGTCTCCGATGGGATCCCAACTGAATCCAAACCTAGGGTTGAGGTGGTTGATGTGGCCGTGGTCGAGATCGATATCCTTACAGGAATAATAATTCCATCTGAGCCCGAGGTTGAGAGACAATCGGCGATGGACTCTCCAGGTGTCTTGAATAAAAACTCCTGCCTCCCTATAAGGATAATCAAAATCCCTGACTCCCTTATTGTAGACGAAATAAAGCGGATAGGTGCTGAAATCCGCCGCATCGAAGGGCTTATCTGTCAGGAAAACGAAGTATCCCGGGATGTATTGATCGGCATAGCCTGCCAGAGAGATGAGAGAAAAATCAACGCCGAATTTGATGTTGTGATTTTCGAGATACCAGCTGAAGTTATCGTTGAACTGGAATCTGTTTTCATCGTACGCCTGGGGAAGGTTCCCGGGCTTCCCAAAATACCCTGAGGGACGGTCCACCGTGTACGTTCCGGGATAGTAGACGGAGAGATCTGTTTTCGTTAACGAATACAGGAATCTGAACTCGTTCATGGAGTTATCCGAAGGGTACGAAATCCAGCTTCCCTGCGCTTCATGAACAGTCCACTTGTTGTCGTAGCCCCTTTCTTTGGTGGAAAGTCCGCCTATTCCCAGGTTTGTAGATTTTTGCGCATCCAGAGTGTAACGCAATGAGAGGAGGTGCTTCTCGCTGAGCTGATAGTTGAACTTTGCCAGCAACTGGTTGGGAACCTGGCGCCTGGCGACTTCTTCTTTCGGGACCAAGGGAGAAGTGATAAGGGCATAATCCTCATGCCTCATGCCCTGGTACGAAAGGAAGAAATGAGCTTTGTCTTTTTTGATCGGCCCTCCCAGGACTCCGCCAAAAATGTAATGAGAATATGGAGCTTCGCTCCATTGTTCTTTGGGGAGCTCGGGACCTTGATACGCGGCATGGTTGACAAAATAGTTGACATCGTCAAAAGCTTCGTCCCTGTAAAAGAAAGAAAGCCGGCCTTTAAACTCGTTTGTTCCGGACCTGGTGACGGCTGTCCAGACCATCCCAGAGGAGTTTCCGTATTCGGCCTGATACTGGTTGGTGATGACGCGGAATTCCTGAATGGCGTCTGCAGGAATAGCTGACCTCTGGGCATTCGTTCCCACCCATTCGTTGGAGACACCGTCTACGATGATCTCTTCGCTTCCGGCCGGCAGAGCATTCGACCGGCTTCCCTGAACACCCGCTTTCATCATCGCCAGGTCGCCGAAATTACGGTCTAAAAGCGGCAGGTCTTCAATTTTTGAACGGTCGATAACCTTGCTCACCTCAGACCTGGTGACTTCGACCATGGGGGATGCGGCGGTGACCGTGACTTCTTCTTCGATGGCCGCTGCTGTCAGAGCAAAATCAATTTTCAACCTCGCTCCCACGTTGAATACGAGGCCCAGCCTTTTCTGAGTCTTAAACCCTGAAAGGCTGACCTCGATTTCGTATTGTCCAGGCTGAATACCCGAAATGATGTAATAGCCGTCTGGCCGAGAAGTCGCGCTGTATGAGTAACCCGTTTCCGTGTTCTTCAAGAGCAACGCCACTCCAGGCAGAGCACTGCCCTGCTCGTCTGAGATTATTCCTTCAAGAGTCACGAGAGTTGTCTGGGCAACTGCTTTTTCGCCAGCCAAGAAAAAGAACAATATTAAACACGCCAAATAAAAGAGGGCCCTTTTTTCTCCTTGCTTTTTTTCCATCTTTCCCCTCTTCCTAAATTTCATTTTAGAAACCTCACATCGACTTTAATTGTAAACTCAGGTCATTCTCACCCCTGCTTTTAACAATTTTTCCTCGGAAAAAATTCCGAATCCCTTTCATTTCGGCTATACTCTATAGAATATAGCACCAGTTGTCAAGTTTTTTTAGATTCCGGCTGGAACTTTTTATGTCGCGGGTTTGGCGTTCGGTGAGGAGTGGTCGATCAACGTTGCGCTTAAAATTTTGAGTTGGATAGCTGAGATAATTACGCCAGTCTCTAGGGTCAGCTAAATTCTGGGTTGACTTCGATATCGCTACATTTTATAGAATATAGTTTACTGAAATTCGGCGTCCTGGATGGGCGCTAACAGGAGGAAACATTTGACAAAAAGGATCATTGCATTTTTCGCTGCCCTCGTTGTATTCGTGCTTTTCCTTTACCCAGCGCCCGCCGCAATGCAGGAAGAAGCTCGTCTCGATCCCAAGGATTTTTCCGCATTCGTCCACAGAACCCTGGACGAATGGAAAGTTCCCGGCACCGGGATCTCCATCGTTAAGGGCGGGAAAGTCATCCTTGCCGAAGGGTACGGTTTTAGGGATGTTAAGAACAAGCTGCCAGTGACCGCTCAGACGATCTTCGCCATTGTCTCGTCCACCAAGGCGTTCACGGCGACTGCCTTGGGAATCCTCGTAGACGAGAAAAAGCTCGAGTGGGACAAGCGGGTCAGGGATTATCTTCCCACGTTCAGACTCCAGGACGAGTTCGCTACGGCGCAAATGACCCCGCGCGACCTGCTCTGCCATCGGTCTGGATTGCCCCGGCACGAATTCGTCTGGCTCGGGACTTCGTTTTCTCGGAAGGAGCTGTTCGATCGGCTGCGCTATTTAGAGCCCAGAGCCGATTTCAGGGCTATTTTTCAGTACAACAATCTTATGTTCTTGACGGCTGGCTACCTGGCCGGAGAAGTCACGGGCTCAACATGGGAAGACGTTGTCCGCACCCGCATCTTCGAACCTTTAGGCATGAAGGACAGCAACTTCTCTGTGGAGGATTCCCGGAAGAAGCCGGACCACGCGCTGCCCTACGGGGAAAAAGATGACAAGGTCATCGAGATACCTTTCCGGAACATCGACGCCATAGGGCCGGCCGGTTCGATCAATTCCAGCGCCCTGGACATGGCTCAATGGGTTTTATTCAGTCTTAATAAAGGCAGGGTCGGGGACAAACAAGTTATTTCTGCGGCCAGCCTTTCAGAGATCCATTCGCCCCAGATGGTCATCCAGGAGAACGTGTTCCGCATCCTCGAAAGATTTCCCGAAATGGCCACGACGACCTACGGATTGGGCTGGTTCATCACGAGCTACAGAGGACATCCCTGGATCCATCACGGCGGGTCCATCGACGGCTTCAGGGCCTTGGTTGCCTTTCTGCCCCGGGAAAACATCGGAGTCGTCGTTCTGTGCAACAAAAACGGAACCGACTTTCCCGAGATAGTCGCCATGAACGTCTTCGACCGCCTGCTGGGACTCGATCAGGTCTCCTGGAGCGGCCGCTACATGGAGATCCGGGACAAGAGAAAAGCAGAGGCCGAGAAGAGAAGAACCCAGCCCGACAAGGACCAGAAGACGGGCACCCGGCCATCCCATCCGCTCGAGGATTACGCAGGGGACTACGTTCATCCGGCTTACGGGACACTCACCATTATTAAAAAGGGGGATGGCCTCCGGGCGAAGCGTTGGGATACGACCTTCACCGTGAGTCATTATCACTATGACGTCTTCGAGCTGGCGAACGAAGAGAGCGGGATGAAGCTTAAGGCATCGTTTACTTCAGACCTCAAGGGGAACGTGGCTTCGGTGTCCATCCCCTTCGCCCAGGGCGTCAAGGATATCGTCTTCACGCGCGCCCCGGAGAGGCCTGCCAGCGGACAAACCCCAACCAAGTAGAGCGCGGCTTTAAAAAGCGGGCCCGGCGACACACCACTAGATCCGTTTGAGCTTTTTCAAGAACGCCGGGTCGATGTCGACTCCGAGTCCCGGAAGCTCAGGAAGCGTGATCGTGCCGGCCTGGCCGACCGTCATGCCGCCAATAATCGGGTCCAGGGTGTGGACTGCATAAGAGTCGAGGTCGGCGAATGTGATGTTCCTCTGGGAGGCTACGACGTGGGCGCCGGCCGTGAGGGCGAGGCGAGTCTCCAGCATGCAACCGACCATGCAGCGTATGTTGGCCGCGTCGGCGAGGTGAGCAATCCGAACGGAATTCATCATCCCACCGGCTTTCATCAGCTTGATGTTGAAATAATCGCAGGCCTCGGCCTTGATTAGCTTCATGGCGTCCTGGGGAAGGAAAAGAGATTCGTCGGCGCACAGGGGGATAGGGCTCTCGTTTCGTACGGTTTTCAGGCCGGCCACGTCCCAGGCGACGACTGGCTGTTCTACGAACTGGACGTTGAACCGCTCCATCTTGCGGAGCGCGTAAATGGCCTGAGGGACTGTCCAGCCCTGGTTGGCGTCGATCCTGAGGCTGACGTCCTTCCCGATGGCCTCGCGGACCGCCCGGACACGCTCGGCGTCGAGATCCGGCTCGAGCCCCACTTTTATCTTGATATTCTTATAACCCCGGGCGCTATATCCCCCGGCGCTGGCAGCCATTTTCTCGGGCTTGTCCATGCCGACTGTGACATCAGTCTCGAAGGTCCTCTTGTCCCCCCCTAAGAGCCGGAAGATCGGGAGGCTCGCGGCCTTTCCGAGGATGTCCATCAGGGCCATGTCGAAAGCGGCCACGATACTCGGGTTGGAATGGACGATATGCCCGATCTCAGCAATCAGGGTATCCTCTGTCAGGGGATTCTTGCCTTTGATCATCTCCCGGATGCTCCGGGCCATCATGAGGTTTGTATCCTGAGTGTCCCCGGTGATGGCGGGGAAGGGGCTCGATTCGCCCAGTCCCACGAGGTTCGAATCCGTGACGATGCGAACCAGGACGTTGTAGGCGGCTGAAAATATGCCCAAGGATACGCGGAACGGCTCTTTGAGCGGGATGTCGAAAGCGTAGAGCTCGACGTCTTTGATCCGGAGCTTCCCGGCAGCGTTTTTTTCAAGCTTCTTAGGAGCAGCAGTCGAGCCGAGCGGCGTCTTTGATGCCAAGATTACGGGCCCCCTCGCCTTTAGGAAGGTTTTTCGCGATTGGGACATGGAATCCTCGTTTCATTTCGGCGGAATGACTGGCAGGACGATGTGAGAGGGATGCTTCGCATCATGAAAGACTATCTGGTGGGCTATCTGCATCTTGGTGTCCATCCCGAATTGACTGCCCGTATTGAGGTTGCGGTCGAACTTGGGGAACGCGGCCGAGGCGATGTGGACGCGGATGCGGTGGCCTTTCCGGATGAGCATCGAGGTCACCCAGCAATCGATCGTGTATTCGTAGATTTTTCCTGGCTCGATGGGGGAGGGATTCTCGAAAGATTCCCGAAAGCTGGCCCGGATGACGCCGTCGTTGAGCCGCAGAGCATATCCGTCCGGATGAACATCGATGAGCATGGCGTTCCAGTCGGTATCAGGTGCCGATGATGAGGCAAACAGCTTGACGGTGAGGGGACCTGTAAGCTCTATGTCCTGTTCGAGCGGCGGCGTCGTATAGACGAGGACATCCTTCCGCTCTCCTACCGGGCGATAATCATCCGGTCCGCCGATTTGGCCGCTTGAGACCGGCATGATGAACGGAGTTGGGTCGGCCGGGTCGTAGTCATATCTGTCCGGAGGCTCGTTCTTCGGCTGAGCGGGGGACAACACGCCGTCACCGGATTGAGTATTGGCCTTGCCCGCGGAGTGGAAATAATACTTTGTCCATTGCGTTGTTGGAAGGGGCCAATCTGGCTCGTCGCGCCACGTGTTTGCGCCCATGACAAAGATGCGGACTGGCGCCTCTGCATCCACTCCGTTGGGTGCCCCTTTCAGCCAGCGGTCGAACCAACGGAGCAAGGTTTCCTGAAGGTCGATCTTGGAAGAAGGGCCGAAGTCGAGAATGCCTATCTTAGTGACCGAGTTGACGGCGTGGGGCCAGGGCCCTACCAGTAGTTTCTGGCCCTTGCGCCCGAGCCGCCTCATAGCGGTGAAATTTCTGAATGTCCCGGGCTGGTCATCGTCGTACCATCCCGAGATGTGCAGGACCGGAATATCTATCTTATCGTAGTGCCGCTCGTAATCGACTATCTTCCAGTAATCATCGTAGGTCGGGTGCGCAAAGAAGCTTTTCCAGAGAGGGATGCGTCGCCCCGTGGCCAACTCGTCGAGCGTGACGAGGGGGAGCTGGCGAATGACCCGGTCGAGACCGAATTCGCTGGACCTCTGGCCGACGCGATCCGTGGTCCCGATGGCCCAGTCGAGCACGAGGAGCGTTAATGCCCCGTATTGAAAGGGTATGTTATAAAAAGGGCCGGGAGGGCTGACCAGGACCGCCATCGCCTTCAGATGCGGGGGACGGCTGGCCGCCGCCATCCACTGGTTCTGCCCGCCATAGGAGCCGCCCATGATGCCCACGTTGCCATCGCACCAGGGCTGCGCGGCCGCCCATTCGATCGTATCGTAGCCGTCGTCGGCCTCGTCGTGCATGGCGTGGAAGGTGCCGTCCGAGTCGTGGCGGCCCCGGGAGTCCTCAACGATGTACACGTAGCTGTTCCCGGCGA
>CAZKBY010000005.1:0-29812 GCA_964550915.1 uncultured Eubacteriales bacterium
AAAAAGAGATCATCAAAGACCATCCACTCCTTGGCTATAAGCTCATCGAGGAATTTTGCTTTCTCCAGAGGCCCGCTCAGGTCGTCCTTTTTCACCATGAGTTTTACTCCGGCCAGGGTTATCCCTATGGCCTGGCGGGCGAAGACATCCCTTTAGAAGCCCGGCTGTTTTCCCTGGCCGATACGCTTGATGCCATTACCTCGGACAGGCCCTACCGGAAAGGGCAGACTTTTGAGGAGGCCCGGAGAGAAATCGAACGGCACAGCGGAAGTCAGTTCGATCCCCACCTGGTTGATGTCTTCCTTTCTATTCCCAAGGAGAAATGGCAGCGGGCCAAGATCGAGACTCTGCGATCTCTGCGCCTTCCCTCTATCCATTAATCTGGGATTATCCTATTTCTTGGCTTCACCCCGGTTCCAGTCAGGCGGTTCCACTCCAAGCAAATGATGGACAAAGAAATCATTGCGCTTTCGCTCGCCGTAAGCCCCTCCCATGCCATGACTTCCTCCTGGTATTACCAACAGGTCGAACGTTTTGTTGGCTTTGATCAGGGCATTAACTACCTGCATGGTGGAGGCCGGGTCGACGTTCGTGTCCATCTCGCCGACGATCAACAGGAGTTTGCCCTGGAGCCGGGAGGCGTTATCCACATTAGAGGAGGCCGCATATTCTGGTCCGACTGGCCAGCCCATCCACTGCTCGTTCCACCAGATCTTATCCATGCGATTATCGTGGCAGCCGCAGGAGGAAACGCCTGCTTTGTAGAATTCCGGGTGGAAAAGGAGCCCGCCCAATGCGTTCTGGCCGCCTGCTGAGTTGCCGTAGATGCCGACCCTGCTGATGTCATAGTAAGGGTATTTTGCGGCCACCGCCTTATGCCAGAGAATCCGGTCCGGGAAACCGGCATCCCCGAGGTTCTTCCAGCAGACATCGTGGAAAGCCTTGGACCGGTTGGATGTGCCCATGCCGTCTATCTGGACGACGATAAACCCGAGTTCGGCGAGCGACTGCATCGTGTTGAAGGCGCTGAACGACTTGGGAACGAAAGACCCCTGCGGCCCGGCATAGATATTCTCAATGACGGGATATTTTTTTCTGGGATTGAAATTCATCGGGCGGAAGATGATTCCCCAGATATCCGTTTTTCCATCTCTGCCCTTGGCCACAAACACCTCGGGCGCTTTCCAGCCAGCTTTGGTAAGTTCCTGGATGTCGGCTTTTTCCACGGACATGACGAGTTGAAGGTCCAAGTTGCGGCGAACTTCGCAGACGGGCGGACAGTCGACACGCGACCAGGTGTCGATGTAATAGGCCATATCGTGGGAATAAGTGACGCTGTGGTTTCCCTCGGCTTCCGTCAGCAATGTCAGACCGGTGCCGTCGAAGTTGATCTTGTAATAGTAAACAAAATAAGGGTCCTGGCCTGGAAACATGCCGCTCGCCTGAAACCACACCTGTCGTTTCTCTTCGTCTACCTTATCGACCCCGCGCACGACCCATTCCCCCTTGGTTATTTGATTTTTCACCCGGCCGGTCGCGGCGTCATAAAGGTAAAGATGGTTCCAGCCATCTCGCTCGGACATCCAGATGATCTCCTTTCCGTCGGCGACATCATACCTGTATTTCTTGCCGGAGTAACAGAAGAAGGTGGGACTTTCTTCGTTGATCATGGCGCGGGCCTGACCGGAAGAGGCATCGACTTCGATGACGCGATAAACCTGATGCCCTCGCTCGTTATACTCAAAAGTGAAAGCGCGGCTGTCTTTGCGCCAGGCGATGCTCGAGAGGTCAAAAGGGTTGGGGAAAAGGCTGTTGTCGATATTGATTTGTTTTTTCGCGTCAACAAGGAAGAGGACCGGCTGGTTGATATCAAGGGCATCGCCGGGTTTGGCGTATTCCATGGACCAATGCTTGGGCTGAAGCTGGTCGGCCGGAGAAGATTCGACATAATGGATCATCCGGTGGTAGCCCCGGCGCAGGCGATAGGCAGCGAGTTTCTGGGAATCTGGCGACCAGACAAGAGAAGCAAAAGTGTAATAATTGCCCTCCGAGCCGTCGCCCGATAGGGCGAATTCTTCTTTTTTGTCCTTTGTCCGGACGTAGACGTTAAAATTCTTTATGTAAGCTTCCCGTTTGCCGTCCGGAGAGGCCTTGGCTTCAGCCGAAGCAGCCACCGGCGCCGGACCTCTTTCCCACATATCCCATCTTATTAGGCCAGGACGCCCTCGACGTTCCGCGGGTCCCGTTTTCGTGCAGGTGTAGGTCGTCAGGTCACATTTCCATTTCCACTCGCCAAACTCGAATTCCACGGCCTTCTCATCGTCGATGAAGGAAATGAACAGAAAGGGAAGGTTTCTGGCGTCCACTTTTTCTCCTGAAGCAGCCGCCAGAGCGGCGGCAATTCTTTCGTGGTCAAAGGCAGGTTTTTTGCCCTGCGTGGCCACGTCGGCGACCATGAACTCATAACCGCCTTGAATGGACCTGCGGTACCAGAAGCGCGTCGTCTTGGCAATCCAGCCTCTCCGGTCCACCGCATTGACAACCAAGTTCTGAAGCTTGGCTCTGAGGCCCGCGGCGCGCTCATAATCTTCCCTTGTCCCCTGCGCTGAAAGGAGCAGGGGAAGGATGAAAAGAAACAGGCCCCAGGCCGACACGACCTTGATGTTTTTAGATTTCATTTTTCCTCCTTTTAATCCAGGTTTATGTTTTTGAAGGATGGCAAGAGACAGGGACGCAGGACGCATTTCTTTCGCTTGCGGGAAAAACAATCGCCCATGGTCGAGCAGGAATAATATAAAGAGGGTAAAAAAAATATTCAATATGATATTTTAGATATTGTTATTTTCTTATCGTTTCTCTCAGTTTCGAGAAGAGGACCTTCATGGGAGTCGAGAAGGAGTCCGGCCGAATTGCCAGGGAAACGACGAGGGCTTTCCCTGGCAGCGTTAAATCGGCAAAGAGGATGGCTAAGAGGTCGGCGGAAAAGGGCAAGCGGTAGCCGATTGGATATGAAGTTTTCGTCTGCCAGGCTATTTTCAAGAAGCGTTCAGGCCCATTTGGGTAAGGCTTTCTGTCTGCACTCTGTTGAGTAAATCCTGCAATTTGTACCTGGAGCGGAAAGAAAAAAATTGCTTGACAAACTGATATCAAAGCTGTCATATATAATATACCACACATGCGATTTTTAAGGATTCGCAAGGAGGACCGGATCGGTTTTTAGCTCGTCCATTGAAAGGAGGGGAATTAATAAAAAAGGAAGAATTATTAAGCCGTTGGATTGAGTCTGGCATTTTTCCGGAAAGGAGGTGGGAGTCACGACGATAAGGATTTGGCCCTAATTCCATCTGAGCAAAAGGAGGTGAACAAGAATGAGGAGTAACATTTCGACAAGATTTTTGGCAGCATTTATGTTTGGTCTTTTTCTTGTTTCTCTGGTAGGCGCCCAGGGCACCAGCCAGGACACCGGAACGATCAGGGGGATTATCAAAGATACCGAAGGAAGCCCTCTTCCCGGAGTCAACGTTACGGTCACCAGCCCGTCTATCATGAAGAGCGAGACGGCGGTGACGAGTGAAAGTGGCGTCTTCCGTCTTCCTCTTCTCCGCGTCGGGACATATATGTTAACAGCAGAGCTCCAAGGATTTAAGATTTACAAAAGAGAGAATATCTATGTTGGTCTCAATGCGACTGTGACCCTGACTATCACCATGGAACAAAGCGCGATTGCTGAGGAAGTAACGGTTATGGCGGCTTCTCCTGTCGTCGATGTCAAGTCCTCTACTGTCGCCAAATACTTCAAATCCGATTTGATCCAGAACTTGCCCATTGCCAGGACTCTTGAGACGGTCGTCACTCTGGCGCCAGGCGTCGTCAGTCAGCAAAGCGTCAAAGGAGGTACGGCTGCGAACACCATCTACCATGTCGATGGCCTTTACGCCAACGACCCCGATAACGCCCAGCTCGGAGTTAATATCGACTTTAACATCATGGAAGAAGTCCAAATCATGACCGCCGGAACGCCGGCCGAAGTGGGGATCACTTCCGGAGGATTTGTCAACGCCGTGACGAGATCGGGCGGAAACGATTTCTCGGGCCTTTTCCAGGTCTTTTTCAACCGCGAGCCCTGGACGACGATCGTCGTCCCCGAAGACCAGCTCCGCTCCATGGGACTCGGAAAGCCGACGGTCGATATCTACAGCTACGACCTGACCGGCAGCCTCGGCGGCCCTGTCCTCAAGGACAAACTCTGGTTCTTCCTCAACGGGCGTTATGGCCGGGCCGAGACGCGGAGCGGGTTTGTCCCGTGGACATCTCCTCTTGGTGTTGCCTACGATGACTTCAACCGAGAGGCCTGGAACTGGGGAGGCTTTGCCAAGTTCACGTTCCAGCCGGCAAAGAACCTCAGGATTGCTCTGAACGGCAACTATCGAGCAATCTACCGCAACACCCGGGCCAGCGGCCTTTTCATGCCCTACGACTGCACGTACACCGACGACCCCTGGGCAAACTATTCCGGGTTCGGAACGATCACTTACATTCTCAACACAAACACTTTTCTGGAAGCCCGGTTTGGGTTCCTCGAAGTCTCGGCCATGCTGAAGCTTCCCGACCCCTCGCAGTCTGGAAAAGACTTGAATACCGTTCAGCACAATTACGATTATTATTCGGGCTATTGGTTTGGCACGGGAGACCGGACCAACGAGTGGATCGGACGCCCTTCCACGCAGTCCTCCCTTCACCTGACCCGCTTCCAGGACAACTTCCTGGGCGGCGACCATGAGTTCAAGGCCGGCCTGGAGCTGGCAACGGGCGCCTGCAACTGGTCGAGCTGGCAGGCAAATCCTCTTCGCCAGAACTGGTACAATGGCAATCCCTATTACTGGAGAGGCCTCTATGGGCTGACTGCTCCCCATCCGACCTACGGTGATGGTCAAATCCTCCTGTATGTCATGGGACAAAGCAGGGAAAACTCGATGGCCAAGTCCGCGAACATCCGCTATTCCGGATATGTTCAGGACTCCTGGACAATCAAAAACAGGCTGACCATCAACCTTGGCCTCCGGTATGACTACACAAGGGGATGGATTCCTGATCTTTACAAAGAGAAAAGCGGAGGGATCGCCTATTCAGTCGGCGAGGCCTATTTTAAACCAACCTGGGGAATTAATCCTTATGACGAGTTCCGCCAGGATGGCGTCGATCCTTTTATAAAGTGGGACCTGTTTACTCCCCGCCTGGGCGTCACCTTTGACGTCTTCGGCGACGGCAAGACAGCCCTCAAGCTCCACATCGGACGATTCAGCGACTGGCTCTACTCGTCGTTTATTGTCAGCTACAACCCCCTCCGGCTGAGCTCCTACACTCTCAACTGGTGGGATGAAAACGGCAACAGAGTGCCTGATAATGCGGGAATCGACAGGTACCAGATCGTGACGACGCGGAGCCCTCTTATTATGCTCCGGGAATACTGGAGCAAACTGGTCGATACGAACGTCAAGGCAACTTATGACAACCAGATTACGCTCGGCATTGACCACGAACTCTTCCCCAATTTCAAGATAAGCCTAAGCTACCTGTACAAGAAGAAGATGAACATCATCGACGACGCCCTGTATGATTTTGAGACGGGAAAAACGTGGTACCGTCCGGACAGCGGCTACTGGGTGCCTTTCACGACGACGATTCCGGCTGTCGACCAATTCCCCGCCCAGACCGTCAACATGTATTTCATGAAGTCCAGCGCCCCCCAGATGCTCAACCTGTTGACAAATATTCCAGAAGCCTACCGAAAGTACTCAGGGCTGGACATTGCCTTTGATAAGCGCTTTTCCAGGGGCTGGCAGCTCGGCGGGTCCGTGACCGTCTCCAAAACATGGGGAAATATCCCCGGCGGCTACGGCGACATCTGGGGTTATTCCGCGCCTGGAAATAGCGCCAATTGGTTCGTCAACCAAGAAGGCCGGCTTCCCGAAGACCGCCCCCTGGTCATAAAACTCTACGGTGCCTTCAACCTGCCGTTCGGGATTCTGTCCTCGTTTTACTACAACTTCTACAACGGAACGCCGTGGCAAAGAAGCGTTACCGTCTATGTTCCCGCCGCCTGGGCAAATGCAAACGGCATCGACCTCAACCGCAGTGCCTTTTACACCGTGAACACAGAAACCTACGGCTCCCGAAGATATTACACCTACCAGAACTGCGATTTCAGGCTAGAAAAGAATTTCAACATCGGGAAATTCGGCGCGATCAGCGCCTATCTGGATGTGTACAATTTGTTCGGCAATTATTACGTCAATCTCACTCAGAATCCGGCAGGAACCTGGAGGCCGACGGATAACAACGTGACGACAGGCACGTACGCGGCGAGCGGAACTTATAAGAGGATTACCAGCATCTCTAACTTGACCAGAGTGTTTCGGTTCTCCGTGCGCTATGCGTTCTAAAGGACAGGTGCAGGAGTGAAGAGGGAGGGAGTTTCCTCCCTCCCTCTTCTTTTATTTAGACAGAAATCGTTGCCTTGAGGCGCTGGTTTTCAGGTGAGCAGATTTTTAAAGAACTTTTTATTTCACCCAATCTGTGCTAATTGATTATCTTGTTCTTAAACTTATACGGAGGAGTTAAAATGACAAAGTTCAGTCGTCTTTTCTGTTTTGTATTCATAATCTTGAGTCTCGCTCTTTTTGCTCAACTGGCGGCTCAAAAAAGCGTTGCCCCGAAAAAAGTGCTTAAAAAGGTCGAAAGCACAGACCCGGCGCTGCGCCTGAAATGGCATGAGCAGCACCTGGCCCTGAAGGCGGCAAGCCCGTACAAAGAGCTCAAGTGGCGGTTCATCGGCGGGGGCATCGAAAGCATCGGCGGACGGTGCACGGATGTCGACGTGCCGAAGGGTAGCAAGAGCACGATTTACGTCGGCTCGGCTACCGGTGGCCTGTGGAAAACTGAAAATTTAGGCGTCACCTGGGAGCCGCTCTTCGACGAAGCGCCGACGCTTTCTGTCGGGGACATCGCCATTGCCGAATCAGACTCGAATATCGTCTGGCTGGGAACCGGAGAGGCCAACATCTTTCGCGCCTCGATCGCCGGCATCGGTGTTTATAAATCCACGGATGCCGGGAAGACATGGCAACACGTGGGGCTTGCCGGCACCCAGACGATCGGCCGGATCCGTATCCACCCGAAAAACCCGGATATCGTCTATGTTGCAGCCTCAGGCCATGAGTGGACATACAACCCAGACCGCGGAGTATTCAAGACGACTGACGGGGGCAAGACCTGGGAAAAAATTCTTTACATCAATGAGAAGGTCGGTGCCATCGATTTAGTGATGGACCCCCAGAATCCCGACATTTTGATCGCCTCCATGTGGAATCGAATTCGCCAGCGCTGGAGCGATCCAGTCCCCGGAGGAGAGGATGGCCTGTTCAAGACGACCGACGGCGGCAAGACCTGGAAGGAATTGACCAACGGTCTTCCCGACACCAAGATGACAGGACGAATCGGCCTTGATCTCTGCTTGAGCAAACCCAACGTCGTCTACGCTTATGTGGATAACCACACAGCGCTGCGCATACCACAGCCGGGAGAGCGAGATTCCTATGGCCGGCTGCGAACATACCCGGACATCGTCGGCGCCGAAGTTTATCGCTCTGACGATCAGGGTGAAACCTGGAAAAAGGTCAGCCCCTCCGACCGGCTGTTCGAACGCTTCGGAGGAACTTATGGCTGGGTCTTCGGCCAGATCCGGGTGGACCCCAGCAACGAGGATACTGTGTATCTCATGGGGCTGGGTCTGTATAAATCAACTGATGGAGGTAAAACCTGGGCGCGCCTCTTCTGGGAAAACCTTCACGGCGACCACCACGGCCTCTGGATTGACCCGAGCGACTCCAATTATTTGATCAATGTTAACGACGGCGGGGCAAATGTTTCTTATGACGGTGGCAAGACCTGGCGAGATTTTCACAGGGGGATTCCGGCCACTCAGTTCTACAACATTGCCTTTGACATGAAAAAACCCTTCACCGTGTACGGATCGGTCCAGGACTCGGGAACGCACAGGGGAGTGGGCGTTGCGCCGTTAGCGGCCCAAGAGCCGGGACGGCGGGGCCGGGTTCCGATAGTCCAGTGGGAAAGAGCCCCGGGAGGCGAGGGAACACACATCGCCATTGATCCGTCCGACCCGAACACCATCTATTCTTCGTCTTATTATGGACGGGTGGAGCGATCAGAATATAAGAACGGCGTCTGGTCAAGTAAAGAGGTCTATCCGAAGCCAGCGGAAGGAGAGCCCGAACACCGCGGTCAATGGTTGGCCCCAACCATCATCTCTCCTCACAACCCCCATATCCTCTATCATGGCTTTCAGTATGTTTTCCGTTCCCTGGACAGGGGCGAGACCTGGGAGCGGATCAGCCCGGACCTGACAGCTTTCGACCCCCAGAAGCAAGGAAAGCTTCCCTATTCCATCCCGTTTGCGACCTTAACCGCGATTTCTGAATCGCCGTTGAAGTTTGGACTTGTCTATGCAGGCAGCGATGACGGACGCGTCCATGTGACCAAGGACGGCGGAGCGACCTGGACAGAGATCACCGCGGGCCTTCCTTTCAACAAGCATGTCTGGACGATTGTCGCTTCGAAGTATGACCAGGCGACAGTTTACACGACGCTCATCGGGCGCCATGATGACGATTTTGCTCCGTATGTCTTCAAGTCAACTGATTATGGAAAGACCTGGGTGGCGATAAACGGCAATATTCCCGGCGGACCGACCAATGTCATCCGTGAGGACCCGAAGAAAAAAGAAGTTCTCTATGTAGGGACAGACTATGGGGTCTATGTGACAACAGACGGAGGCGCGACCTGGAATTGCCTGGGTAGCAATCTTCCCCACGCGCCGGTCTGGGACCTCCAGATTCATCCCCGGGATAACATGCTTGTCATCGCCACCAACGGCCGCGGCATGTGGGTTATTGATGATTTAGCCATCATCCAAAAATAACCGATGTTTCCCGAGGACGCATTGTCAGCGGCTCAAAAGGATTTGTCTGGATAAAGAAATTTGTCTTGCATTTTTTGCCGGTTGGCGCTCAGGCTGACTCCAGGATCGGCCATCCTTTTTGGGAAGACGCCGACTGAGGGAAGAGGGTCAAACCGGGAGGTGAGCAGATGAGGCTTGGCGCAGCCTTTTTTTCCATGCTTTTTCTCTGGTTCAACAGTGGCTTCTGTTTGTCACTCGAACAGGAAGAGAAGCCAGAGTGTCTTGTGATTAAGGGAGCCAGGTTGATCGACGGGACGGGCACTCCACCGCTTGAAAATGCCGTGATTGTCATTAAAAAAGACAAGTTCGCGGTCGTGGGACGAGGAGGAGAAATTGGGATTCCTAAGAAAGCCAGTATTATCGACCTCAAAGGCAAGACCGTCATCCCGGGGTTGATCGACAGCCACGTTCATTTTACCTATCCGCCGAGATCAGATGAATTTTTCCAGATTGATGATTCCATCTCAGCCTTTCGGGCGGCCCATTTTCTCCGTCGGATGCTCATGGTCGGGGTGACCACAGTCCGGGATGTTTCTTCTTATCAGGGGGTGGGAATCGCAGCCAGGAAAGCTTTCCAGGAAAATCTTTTCCTCGGCTCCCGCCCCGTGGTCACGGGGATGGGGATAACGAGCACAGGCGGCCATGGGACGGAAGGAAACACCAGGGGGATAGCAGAAGAAGTTGACGGCCCGGATGGGTTTCGCCGGGCGGTTAGAGAAAGACTCAAAGCTGGCGCGGACCTGATCAAAGTTCTCTCCCCTTACTCAAGAGAAGAGATCCAAGCGGCGGTCGAGGAAACTCACGCTCACGAAAAATTCATCACGGTTCATTCGGGAGTTTACAAGGAGCAATATGATTTCGTCCGCTGGGCTGTTGAGGCCGGAGCCGATTGCATCGAGCATGCCTATGCCATCCCTGACGATGTCATTGAGCGGATGGCCTTGAAAGGCATCCATTGCGTGCCCACCCTCTCCATCCTGGTTAGATTGGGAAACCAATACAAGGAGAAAGGGGCGGACTGGGAATGGAAGGTGAAAAGATATTTCCAGTCTCTTGAGATATTCCAAAAGCTGAAGAAAGCTGGAGTCAAAATGGCCATTGGCACGGACGCCATCGGTGAAAACATGGTCGTCTATCCCGGGTTCTATTTTGAAGAAATCGAGCGTTTTGTCGAAAATGGCTGCACTCCCCTGGAAGCGATCGTGGCGGCGACGAAAATCGGCGCGACTGTCTCGGCGGCGGCAGACAATCTCGGGACAATTGAGAAGGGCAAACTGGCTGATCTCCTTGTCCTGAGAGGCGATCCGCTCAATGATATCAAGGCCTTGCGATCTGTGGACCTGATCATTCAGGGCGGAAAGATCGTCAAGCCTTCGCTTTAGCCATCTTGGAGCAGGTCTTTTTGTTTTGGCTTTGGCTGGGCACAAAAGAAGTCCGGGAACATGAATCCTGAGAAACAGGGAGGGGACATGAAAGGCAAGAAGCACGGATACACATGGGCCGTTGTTTTCACATGGACACTTTTTTTTTCTGTGGAGATTCAAGAGGGCAGGAACTTTTTAATGAAAGCTTGCTGAAGGCTTTTACCTTCAGGAACCTGGGGCCCTTTCGGGTGGGAGCGCGGATTTCTGACCTGGCCGTTCCAGAATTTCCTTCCCGGGATCACCTGTACACATTCTACGTTGCGACCTGGAGCGGAGGGCTCTGGAAAACGACAAACAATGGGACGACATTTGTACCCGTGTTTGACGGCCAGAGCAAGCTGACCATAGGCGATGTCGCCCTGGCTCCTTCCTCTCCTGATATTGTCTGGGTTGGAACAGGCGATGCTTTTAATTCTCGGACCTCCTACAGCGGGGACGGAGTCTCTAAATCCGTGGATGGTGGAAAAACGTGGACAGGCATGGGATTGAAAGATTCCCACCATATCGCCAGAATCGTCATCCATCCTCGTAACCCTGAGGTCGTGTATGTGGCTTCGATGGGGCATCTCTATACCCCAAACGAGGAACGCGGCGTTTTCAAAACACAGGACGGAGGCAAAACCTGGAGAAAGGTCCTTTATATCAATGAAAAAGTTGGCGTTATCGACTTGGTTATGAACCCGGCTAACCCTGATATCCTCTACGCGGCCACGTATGACAAGCAAAGACTGCCCTGGCTTTATGTCAATGGAGGTCCTGAGAGCGCTATCTATAAGACTGTGGATGGGGGAAATACCTGGGCTCGGCTAAGTGGCGGGCTGCCCGGGGGCAAGATCGGTCGTATCGGGCTCGACATCTATTTGAAAAACCCGGATATCATTTATGCCGTGGTCGAGAATGCTAACAGGCGGCCCCCGACGGAGAGGGAAGCCAGGCAGGACCAGAGCCGGGGGTTGAGGCCTCAAGAAAGGGAGATTGGCGGAGAAGTTTACAGAACCGAGGATGGAGGCGAGACTTGGTCCAAAATGAATTCCCTGGAAGATAATGTCAGCAGCAAGGGCCCCTATTATTTCAGCCAGATCAGGGTCGATCCCAATGATGACAAGAAGATCTTTGTAACGGGCATTTCGCTGGCCAACTCAACGGATGGGGGAAGGACATGGCATGATCTCGACTGGCCGCCCAAAAGGCTATTCACAAAGATGTTCGGAGATGTCCGGACGCTCTGGATCGATCCCCAGAATTCAGACCGCCTCATCATGGGAAGCGACGGGGGAGTCTACATTTCCTACGACGGCGGGTTTACCTGTGACCACTATGACCACCTCCCTCTGGGAGAGTTCTATGCCATCGGGGTTGACATGGAAGATCCCTATAATATCTACGGCGGTCTCCAGGACCATGAGATGTGGAAAGGTCCGAGCAATAGCCCGGACAGCCGGGGGGTGACTTTCCTTGACTGGATTGCCGTGGGGAGCGGAGATGGCATGTTTACCCAAGTAGACCCGGAAGACAGCCGCTGGCTTTATACAACCATGCAGAACGGAGGCCATTTCCGGGTCGACCAGAAGCTTGGATATCGGACAAGTATCCTACCCCGGAGAGAGCGAGGCAAACCGCCCTACCGTTTTATCTGGTGCACTCCCCTGCACATCTCACCTCATAACAGTCGAGTGATCTATGCCGGGGCACAAGTTCTTCTTCGCTCTCTTGATCGTGGGGACCACTGGCAGGAAATCAGTCCTGACCTGAGCACAAATGAGACGGCCAAGATGGTTGGAACCTCTGAAGGAGGAATACCGTGGTTCGCCATCAGCACGATCTCAGAATCGCCCGTAACCCCGGGGATCATCTGGGTCGGGACGAGCGACGGCAAAGTCTGGGTCACCAGGGACCACGGCGCAACCTGGACTGACCTTAGCCAAAAAATTGCCGAGATGGGCGCTCCGAAGGATTATTATGTGAGCCGGGTCTATGCTTCTCATTTCAAGGGCGGGACAGCTTTCGTGGCAAAAACGGGCTACAGAAACGACGATTTCAGGCCCTTTATTTTAAAAACCGAGGATCACGGGTTGACTTGGACTTCGCTCGCCGCCAGCCTTCCCGAATCTCCAGTAAACGTCATCATCGAAGGATGGAAGAATCCCCATCTGCTTTTTGCAGGCACTGACACGGGCGTCTTTGTTTCTATCACCGGTGGGAAAAAATGGGTGAAAATGAATAACAACATTCCCAATGTCCCCGTCAACGACCTGCTCGTCCATCGCCGGGAGAATGACCTGATCGTGGCAACTTACGGGCGGGGTCTTTACGTTACGGATATCTCGCCCCTCGAAGAGCTGAATGAAAAAATCTTGACTGAAGACATGCATGTCTTTGAAGTCGAACCCAGAACGCAGAGAGTCCCCCGGGCTTTCGGAGCCAATGATTACCTGTTCGGCGACCGGCACGTGGTTACCCCGAATGAACCCAACGGCGTTGTCATCAATTATTACCTGAAAAACAAAATGACGGGAAGAGCAAATATCCTCATCACAGATCCTTACGGCCAGGAAATCGCGAGGCTGGAAGGCAGCGCCGACCAAGGGATAAATGGAGTTGTTTGGGATATGCGGCTTCAGCCGGCAAAGCAAGATGAGGCTGCCATGATAAGGCGCCCAAGAAATGTCCTGGACCAGTGGGTGCCGCCCGGCGAATATCTGGTCAGCTTTGAAATTGGCGACAAAAAATTGACCAGGAAGGCCCGAATTACGCGGACAACAGGATGGTCGATCGGCCCTTTTCCCGAGAAAATACGGATTCCATGACGGGTTGGTGAGGTGACGTACGAATCGGGCATCCGATCTTGGTATTTTCTGGCCGGTGAATTAATAGTGTAAGAAAGACGGAGGATAGGGAGGGAGATTATTGAGGAACGTTTAAAAAAATGGGTTTTTAAGCTTGAACTGGGAGCTAATATCTGATATACTTTATAATAAAAATTGGCCCAGCGAAGGAGAAAGTGCGGTCATGGCAGAAAAACCCATCTTAAACCTAAAATCGTTGAAAGACCAGGTTTATGAATACCTGAGGGAACAGATGCATCGGGGAGAAATCCTCCCCGGCTCGGTCATCAACATGGACGAGACAGCCAAGAAGCTCGGGGTGAGCAAAACGCCTCTCCGCGATGCTCTCCTCCAGCTCGAGATGGAAGACTTCGTTTCGATCCTACCCCGTCGGGGCGTTGTCGTGAACGTGTTGACCCTCCAGGATATAAAAAACTACTACGAGATCATCGGCTCGCTTGAGAGCACGGCGCTTCTCTTGGCTTCGCGCAAAATCAAGAATGCGGACATCAAAACGATGGAAAAGCTGATCGAAGGGATGAAGAAGGCCATCGACGACAACAATTTCGACCTCTATTATGAGAAAAACCTCAAGTTCCACGAGGTCTTCCTCAACCTGTGCGGCAACGAAAAATTGATCAAAACCGTCAACAACCTCAAGAAGAGACTCTATGATTTTCCCAGACAGGAAGGATTCGTCAAGGAATGGGAGGAAACCTCCAACAACAAGGAACATCGAGAGATATTCAACCTGATCAAGGAGGGAGAATACCAGGACGCGGCCCTGTACATTCGAGACGTTCACTGGTCATTCCGGGTTCAGGAAAGGTTCGTCAATAAGTACTATGCCAAAGCCCTCAAGTACACGAGCAAGTTGTCGAAAGAGGGCTGAAAAGAGGAAGGCGATTCGATGCTGACGGGGATCGTTTTTAATATCCAGAAATACTCCATTCACGACGGCCCCGGAATCCGCACGACCGTTTTTCTTAAAGGCTGCCCCCTCCGTTGCCAGTGGTGTCATAATCCTGAAGGGCAATCGCCGGAGCCTGAGCTTGCTCTGTGGCCGTCCCGCTGTCTTCGAGAGTGCCGGGAGTGCCTTTCTGTTTGTGATCGGCAAGCCCTTTCCAAAACCCCTTCCCTCCTTTCTTTGGATAAGGACAAGTGCAACCTTTGTGGAAAGTGCGCTGAGGTTTGCCCCTCTCGAGCCGTCGAAATCGCGGGACGCCGGCTGAGCGTGACAGAAGTCATGGAGGAGGTTCAAAAGGACCTCATGTTTCATGACGAATCGGGAGGAGGCGTTACCTTCTCAGGGGGAGAACCCCTCATGCAGCCGGAGTTTTTAGAGGTCCTTCTCGAAGAATCAAAGAAGAGAGGCATGCATACGGTGGTTGATACCTGTGGCTATGCGAAGCCCGAGGTCATCGACAGGATTTCAGAAAAGGTCGACCTTTACCTTTATGACTTGAAAGTCATGGATGATCGAAAGCACCGCCAATTTACGGGGGGCTCGAATGCGATTATCTTAGAAAATTTAAAAAAACTCGATGAGAAAGAAAAGGAAGTCGTCGTCCGTATCCCCATCATTCCGGGAGTGAACGACGGCGAAAAGGATATCGAAGACATTCTGGGATTCCTCGGCTTGCTGAAGAATAGCCATCGCCTCAGCCTTTTGCCATACCATGATTTGGGAAAAGAAAAATACAGACGGTTCACTCTTCCTTACAAGATTGGAAACGTCCTACCACCGACCGGGGAAATGATCAAGAAAATAAAGGAAAGGCTGGAAAGCTCTGGCTATGAGGTGACCGTTGGAGGTTGAAAAGATGAACGAAAGAATTCGAAAGCTCAGAGAGGAAAGCATCTCAGTCAGGCCCTGGATCACGCCTGAACGGGCTGTTCTCATGACCCGCTTTTACAGGAAGGCCGCCTCTCAGGCCCTTAGCGCTCCCATGAAAAGAGCGCTGGCTTTTAAATACCTTTTGGAGAACAAGGATATCTTTATTGGCGAAGGAGAGCTTATTGTAGGGGAGAGGGGGTCCGCTCCCAAAGCGACGCCCACCTATCCGGAAATCACCTGCCATTCTCTTCAAGACCTTGACATCCTGGATGCAAGAGAAAAAACCTCTTTCAGGGTCAGCCCAGAGACTCGCCAGATTTACCAGGACGAGATTATTCCTTTCTGGCGCGGGCAGACCCTGAGGGAAAAGATTTTTGACTCGATGACTCAAGAATGGAAAAACGCTTATGAAGCGGGCGTTTTCACTGAGTTCATGGAACAGCGGGCTCCCGGCCACACGGTCCTGGACGATAAAATTTATAAAAAAGGATTTTTGGACTTCAAAAAAGACATCGAAAAGAGTCTGGCCAGACTTGATTATTTCAATGACCGGGAAGCTTTTCGCAAGAGCGAACAATTGAAGGCCATGGCCGTGGCCGCTGACGCTTTGATTGCCTATGCGGAAAGGCATGCTTGGGAAGCTCGTCGGCTGGCCAAGAGGGAAAAAGACACGGCCAGGAAAAAAGAGCTTCAAAAAATCGCTGCTATCTGTATGCATGTCCCGAAGAAGCCGCCCCGGGATTTCTGGGAGGCTCTGCAGTATTATTGGTTCGTCCATCTGGGCGTCATTATCGAGCTCAACACCTGGGATTCATTCAACCCGGGAAGGCTGGACCAGCACCTTTATCCTTTCTTTAAGAAAGGCCTAAAAGACGGGACGCTCAGCGAAGAGAGAGCTAGGGAACTCCTCCAGGCTTTCTGGGTGAAGTTCAACAACCAGCCTGCCCCACCCAAAGTGGGAGTAACCGCCGAAGAGAGCGCCACCTACACTGATTTTTGTTTGATCAATTTGGGGGGAGTGAAACCCGACGGTTCTGATGCCGTCAATGAATTGACCTACCTTGTTTTGGATGTCGTCGAGGAAATGAGAATCGTTCAACCCAGCTCAGCGGCCCAGGTCAGCAAGAAAAATCCTGATCGTTTTGTCAAGAGGGCCATCCAGATTGTCAGAACAGGATTCGGACAGCCTTCCTTTTTCAACACCGATGCGATCATCCAGGAGATGCTCCGTCAGGGGAAATCTCTGGAGGATGCCCGCCAGGGCGGGGCGAGCGGATGTATAGAAGCTGGAATTTTCGGCAAGGAAAATTACAACCTGACCGGCTATTTTAACCTTCCCAAGGTGCTTGAAATCACCCTGAATAACGGTCGGGACCCTCGGACTGGTAAGAAAATCGGACTCGAGACAGGAGACCCGCGCCGCTTTTGTTCCTTTGAAGAGGTTTTTGAGGCTTTTAAGAAACAGGCTCACCACTTTCTTGATATCAAGATCCGTGGAAACAACGTCATCGAGCGAATCTATGCCGAATACCTGCCGACACCCTTTCTCTCTCTTCTCATCGATGATTGCATCGCTAAAGGCAAAGATTACCATGACGGTGGAGCCAGGTATAACAATTCCTACATCCAGGGTGTCGGGCTGGGAACCGTCACGGATTGTCTGTCGTCCTTGAGGTTTAATGTTTTTGACAAAGAATTGATCTCGATGGACAAGATGCTCGAAGCTTTAAAGAAAAACTTTGAGGGTTATGAGACGTGGCGCCAGAAATTTTTAAATAAGACCCCCAAGTACGGAAACGACGATGACTATGCCGACCGCCTTCTAAAGGACGTCTTTGAGGTCTATTATTCCGGCGTCAACGGCCGGCCAAACACCAAAGGAGGATGCTACCGGATTAACCTGTTGCCCACGACCGTGCACATTTATTTTGGGAAAATAACCGGAGCTACCCCGGACGGCCGAAAAGCATCAGAACCCCTCTCGGAAGGCATCTCCCCTGTCCAGGGGGCTGACCGGTTCGGGCCAACGGCCGTCATCAAATCGGCGGCCAAAATCGATCATCTTCGAACCGGCGGGACTCTCCTCAATCAGAAATTCACGCCGCAGCTCTTGGCGGATGAGGAGGGAATCGACAAACTCTGCCACCTCATCCGGGCTTATTTCAAGATGGATGGGCATCACCTCCAGTTCAACGTCGTCACCGCCGATACCCTCCGGGAAGCTCAAAAACACCCGGAAAAATATCGGGACCTGATCGTTCGGGTGGCCGGTTACAGCGACTATTTTGTGGACCTGAGCCTTGACCTGCAGAACGAAATCATCCGGCGGACCGAACACCAGGCCTTTTAGTTTTCAATTTTTATACTGTTCCTATCGATTTTATTTTTCCGATCGATTCATGAGATATTGGGCCAGGATTTCAGCCGAATGGAAGGATTGGACAGGCCAGCCCTCTTTTTTCAAGCTGGCTCGAAGCTGAAAAAGGCAGCCCGGGCAGTCCGTGGCGATGAGGGAAGCCCGGCTCTCTGAGATTTTTTTCTTTTTGATTCCCCAGAGGCGGGCCGAGATCTCCGGGTTCTTCAGCGAAAAAACACCGCAGAACCCGCAGCAGGCCGGCGGATTCTCCTGGACTGAGAGGACATAGCCAAGGGCCTCCAGGAGCCTGACCGGTTCGTCGCGCCTTTTCAATTCGTGAACATAATGGCAGGAGTAATGGTAGTAAAGGCCGGTCTTTTTTTTCTCCGGACCTATCTGGGGAACAAATCCTCGGGAAACCATAAAAGCCGTAAAATCGTGAATTCTGCCGCTCCAGTAAGAAGCTCGACTGTCGATCTTCGGGTAATGACCTTTTAGAAGTGCATTCCCGGTCGGGCAGAGGGTCAGGATGACGTCCGGGTTTTCCCTCGCCAAGGATTCGAGGTTTTGAGCGGCCAAGGCCTGGACAGCTTCGCTCGCGCCGAGGTGGAGGCTGGGTGCTCCGCAGCAAACCTGGTCCGGCGGAGAAACCACCTGAAACCCGAAATGAACCAGCGCCCGGGCCGCGCTGTCGAGGATTTCCGGGAAAAAATGCCTGACCAGACACCCTTGGAAGACATAGACCTTCGGGCCTTTTTTCGCATTCAGAGGAGGCCTGCTTGCTGCCTTTCTTAAGCCGGGAAATCTTTTTCCCTTGGCCCAGGAAAAGGGAAGTCCCTTGATATACCCGTCCTTCTGCCAGCCCTTTTGGAGAATCCGGGCGATCCCGGCAGTCCTTTCGACCCAGGCCTGGCGCCGCACAAAAAGGGAAAGGCTTTTTTCTAGCAGGTCAGGTTTCTTGGCCGCCTTAAGCTTAAGGAGCAGATCGCCGGTGGGGATGCCGACAGGACAGAGATCCTCGCACTTTTTGCAGTCAGAGCAGAAGTCGATGAGATCGAACGAATCGTCGAGAGATTGAGTAACGGCCGTCAGCAGCGTCCCGATTCCGCCCGGATAGACGGGGCCGCCGAAGACATGTCCGCCCACCGACTGAAAGACGGGACAAACTAACATGCAGCCGCCGCATTTCAGGCAGTAGAGGATTCTCTTGAAGTCATCGTCCTCCCTCAAGGCAAGCCTTCCGTTATCAAGGATGATGATGTGGACTTCCTGAGGCCCGTGGACGCCGATGACGAGCTCTTTTTCTATGTCCGTTGTCGCGCTTGGCCCGGTGATGAACGAAACATAAGAGGTCAACTTCCGGCCGGAGGAGGCGATGGTCAGGGCCTTGATGAGCGCTACCGCCTCCTCCATCGTTTCGACGAATTTCTCTGTCGTCACTAAAGCGACGTGGACCGGAGGGAGAGAAGTGACGAGCCGGGCATTGCCTTCGTTGCTGACAATGACGAGCGTGCCCGACTCGGCCACGGCCAGGTTCGCTCCTGAGATTCCGATATCAGCTTGGGTGAAGAACCGACGCATTTCTTGCCGGGCAAGGCGCACGATTTCCCGGCTGTCGGCAGGGATTGGCCGGCCTAAGTGACGGCTCACGATTTCGGCGATCTCCTCTTTTGTCTTGTGCAGGGCAGGCGCCGTGATATGGGAAGGCCTTTCCTTGGCTAACTGGATGATCCATTCTCCCAGGTCTGTCTCCACGACCTGGCATCCTTCTTTTTCCAGGAAAGAGTTGAGCTTGATTTCTTCGCTGACCATGGACTTGGACTTGATGACGAGCTTGGCCTTTTTCTGGCAAACGATCTTTTGGATGGCGAGGAGCGCTTCCTCAGGCGTGGCGGCTCGATAGACCGAGGCCCCGGCTTTTTCGGCCTCTTGGCTAAACCTCTGGATGAGCTCGGGCAGGCGGCCGACGTTCTTTTCCCTGATGGCTTGGGCTCTTTTCTTGATGTCTTCCCAGGGAATTTCTTGGATTGTTTTCTGGTATTTTTGATAATGCTCGGAAGAGGCCCGGCCGAGGGCTTTCTGCAGGTTCAAATCCTTGAGCGATCGCTTGATCTTCTTTTTCTTTCTCAAGCGGGAGAACAATCAGGACTCCTTCCCCCTTTTGGTCAGGAAGGACTGCGGGTCGACGAGGATGTCCCGGGGCTTGCTTCCTTCAGAAGGGCCGAGGATCCCTTCCTGCTCCATCTGATCGATGATTCGAGCGGCCCGCGCATACCCAAGCTTCAGTTTCCTCTGGAGATAGGAGGCTGAGGCCTGGCCGGTCAGGAGGACCAGTTCCACAGCCTTTTCGTATAACTCGTCTTTTTCTCCCAGGTCTTCCCATCCTTGCTCGGCGGGACTTTTGATAAACCTGACCAGCTTCGTGTCAAATTCCGGCGGCCGCTGCTCCTTGACGAACTTGACCAGGCGGGTGACTTCGGGCATGGAGATATAAGCGCAGTGGAGCCTGATCAGTCGAGGGTAGTTAGGAGGCATGAAGAGCATATCGCCCAGGCCCAAGAGCTTTTCCGCTCCGGCCGTGTCGATGATGATCCGGGAATCTACTTTTGAGGGAACGCGGAAAGCGATGCGGCTGGAGAAGTTGTTCTTGATGGTCCCGGTGATGACGTCGATGGATGGCCGCTGGGTGGCCATGACGAGGTGGATGCCCACGGCTCTGGCTAGCTGGGCCAGGCGGGCGATGCCGTACTCGACTTCCTGGGCGCCGACCATCATCAGCTCGGCCAGCTCATCGATGATGATGACAATATAGGGGAGGGGTTTGAGCTTTTCTTTCTCCTCGTCGGTCAGTTTCCCTTTTTTCTCCTTGAGGATTTTGTGGACTTGGTGGTTATACTGCTCGATGTCCCTGACCTTGAAGAAGCTCAAGCGGTGATACCTCTCTTCCATCCTCTTGATAGCGTCCATCAGGATGCCCCCGGCCTTTTTGGGGTCGTTGATGACCGGGCTGAGAAGGTGGGGGATGCCGTCGTAGAGGGTGAACTCAAGCCTCTTGGGGTCGATCAGGATGAGTTTGACTTCGTCGGGGGTAGCCTTGTAAAGGATGCTGGCGATAAGAGCATTGAGGGCGACGCTCTTTCCCGTCCCCGTGGCGCCGGCGATGAGGAGATGCGGCATGATGGAGAGGTCGGTGACATAGACTTCACCGTGGATCGTCTTTCCCAGGGCGAAGCTGAGTTTGGAAGGAGATTTGAGGAACTTCTCCGATTGGATAATATCCCTGAGCTTGATAATTTCTCTTTTGTTGTTCGGGATCTCGACGCCCAGCGAAGACCTCCCCGGGATTCTCTGAATCCTCACTGATTCCGCCCCCAAGGCGAGAGAAAGGTCCTCGGAAAGGCTGGCTACCTGGCTGACCTTGATGCCCGGGTTGGGACAAAATTCATAGGTCGTGATGACCGGGCCGGGATGATATTCTTTGACCTCGCCCTCAACCCGGAATTCCTTCAGTTTCTCCTCGATCCGCGTCTTTTTCTCGTAGAGCTCGCTTTTGTCGATCTGCTCTGAGGGGGCTCCGGGGTCGAGCAGAGTGAGGGGCGGGAAATTGTAATCTCCTCGTTGTTCGAGCTCGGGGAAGAGGAGCTTTTCGGGCGGCCGGGCCAAAGGAGGATGGACGAGGATCGGCTCTGGCTTGGCGGCTTTTTTTAGGTCCTCTTTTTTTTCTTTTTTCTCTTCTCTTCTTTCCTCGGCCCGTTCTCCTGCCTGGGTGGCCTCTTTTCCCTTGGGTTGAGGTACAGGCGCTGTCTGGGTGTATTTTTCGATGACTTTTTTCCGCATCCTTTCCTTGGCCTTGGATTTCTGGTAGTGGGTGATCCTGATCCGAACTTCTTTGAAAGCGAAGCTCAGGAAGCGGGCGAAGAACGTAATGAACCTGCTCAAGGAGAATTGCGTCGAGAAAGCAATGAAGAGAAGAAGGAGAGCAAGAAGAAGGATGAGGGAGCCGGCGGCGCTGAAATAGCGGACAAGAAAGGTCGACATGATGTCGCCCAGAAGACCGCCCGACTGGAAGTCAGCCCCTCTCCAGACGAAGCGCTGGAAGAGGAGCGTAAAAAGGGCCGACAGGAGGAGCAGAAGAAAAAAGCCAGCGGCGAGCTTGGTGAGGAACCGCTTGTGGCCATGAGGAAGCAAAGCTTTTACGGCCAGGTAGCCGAGGACAAGAGGAAAAAGGAAGGCGACGAGCCCGAAGAACTGGAGCAAGGCTTCGGCGAGGAAGGCTCCGACCTTGCCGCCGTAATTGAAGACTTTCTGTCCAGGGGCCCCGGCGCTCGCCCAGGAGGGGTCCTTGGCGTTATAACTCGCCAGGCTGATCAGGGTGTAGAGAGAAAAAAGGACAAGCAGAAAGCAGAAGACCTCGAACGACCTGATTCGCTTGGAAGAAGAGTCTTTCTTGGCCCGGGCTGCTTTCTTTTTCTTCTGTCTTTTCATGCAGAGTGATTATAGCACAATTGAATTTTTTTTCTGAGCACCGCCCTGACTCAGGCACGCTTCTCCGTTCATCTGAATCAATTTGGTGCAGCAGGCTGCCCCTTGGCCGCCGCGTCCCGGGGAACCAGTCCTGTCGGAGAACCCGACAGGTCCCGCCTCCGCTAAGGGGGCTTTAGGGCAACCCCTGTACTATCATAAGAATCAGATGGTTGGGAGTTCTTGCTGGGCTCAGACCGTCGAGGTGATCAGAAAAAAGGAGTGCGATTAAAAGGTGAAAACCAGGCTGGCGGCGTACTCGAACCCGCCTAACTGGATTTTGACGCCTTCCTCCTCAGCCCCGGCTCTTGTGTATTTAAGCTTTAGGTTAATAAGCACGGGAACGTTTTTCAAGAATCGGAGGTAGGTCCCCGCCAGAAAATGATAGCCGTTGGTGTAATTCAAGACGGTTCCGATGGGGTTATCCTCATAATAGAAATAAAAATCGGCGCCTGCGCCAGCATAAGGATTAAGGATGCCGAAGGGAAAGATATACCGCACGCCCAGGGAAATGGGGACAAGCGTAAATTCCGTTTTTTCCTTGGTAAAGGTCAGGGTTCCCTTGCGGACATAAGATTTTATTTCTAAATAAAAATTGACGTTAGAAATGATAGCCGAGGATAGGCCAAGGCCGGCCATCATCCCGCCTGCCGAATAGACGGCGTCAAAGCGAGGCTCGTTCATGTTATAGCTGCCAAAGATAAATTCCACCGAGCCCTGTCGGATCGGTTTTTCTTGGAACGCGAACGGAAAAGATAGCGAAAAAGCAGGCAGAGATAGAAAACATATCAACAGCAAAATACCTGTAAATTGAATACTTTTCCTAATCAAAAGCCTCCTCCTTCACGGCAGATGTTCTCCAATCTGTAAGCTCCTGTACCTGTTCTCTTGGTCTCCTGTTTAGTCGCGCCGGATAACCTGAAAGCTTACTTCCCTCCGCAGCCACGTTTGAACTTGCAGCGCCGGCCTATGATAACACGGTGAATGGCCATTGGCAACATGTTTTTCGAGATACCTGGTTTCATTATCGTGCGTTATTCGTTATAATGAAGATCGTTGGGCGTGAAAACGAGGATAATTTTCTGGCTGCTCATTCTGGTCTTGCTGTTCTTGTTCAGCCTGTGCGGGAAAGAAGAAGAGAGCCATCTTGACTTGCTCGGTCAGGAGGCACCGGACTTGAGCAGTCTGCGGCCATCATCCTCATTTGCCGGAAGGATCATTTTCCAGTCTGACCTCGACGGGGATAACGAGATTTATGTTCTAACCAATAAAGGGGTGGAGAAAGTAACCGACAACTCTTGGGTTGATACGTATCCGAGGTGGTCTCCCGACCAGAAGAGGATAGCGTTTTCAGCCAACCCGGATGGCAATTTTGATATTTTTATCATGGAGGCGACCGGCCAAAACCCGGTCCGGATAACGGATTCACCCCAAAACGAGCAATATCCGGCCTGGTTTGCGGACGGAAAAACTTTGCTTTACTCAGAGGAGCGAGGCCGACAATCTCATCTCTGGATGATTGACTTGGCCACAAAAGAAAAAAAGAGAGTCATCCCGGACTTTTCCCGCACCAACTTTTTGGCGGATTGCTCGCCCGTCGCTCCCCTCATCGCCTTCACGGGAAAGAAACTCATGGGCTGGGATGTTTTCCTCTTTGATTGGGAACGCCGATCTTATAGAGATCTTGTTCAAGGGGGGAGTAGCTGCCGCCCTCGTTTCTCCCCAGACGGAGAGACGATCGTCTATGTCAGCGGCGAGGCAGATGGCAAGGGCGATATTTGGACGATGGCCTGGGACGGGAGCGGGCAGCAGCGGGTAACCGAGCGCGATGAAACATATGACTATTTTCCTTCCTGGTCGCCTGATAAAAAGCAGATTGTCTTTTGCTCAAACCCCAAGAGCGGCTACGCTGACCAGGGGGAATGGGCGCTCTTCATGGTTGATGTAAGAAACAAAACGGTGGCTCCGCTCTTCGATTCGCCGGGCCGGGATGTCTTCCCTGACTGGGCTAACTGATAGAATCAGGGCATCCTCTTGAGTAAGAATTTGCAGAGGTACTCCCTGGGGACACCTAGGAATTGCTATCTCCAGAGGCGGTCGTACCCGGAGCAGGGTTCGAGGTCCTCATGGATTATCCCGTTTTTTTCGACGTAGATATCCGGCCACGCCCCGATTTATCATCCCCAGCGATGGGGTAAGGCGAAATCGACGCTTGAACCCTCATCAAACCAGCGCAGCAGAAAAAGAGTTTCTTATCTTTCATCGCCGAAGAAATCCAGGATCTGGCCGAGGCGGCGGAGAAGAGGACACTCGACCTGGCCGGCCTCAGGGGTGGCACTTTCTCCATCACTAACGTAGGAATAATTGGCGGCGAGGCAGCGACTCCAATCATCAATTATCTCGAAGTCGCGATGTTGGCGACCATGAAGATAAAGGATCGCAACTGAAATAGACAAGCAAGCGCCGGTTTTCAATTCGCAATTCGCAGTTGACTGATTATCCAGATATTTATAAAATTTAATAAATCCTATATGTTAAAAGAACGATTTAAGGAACTTCAGGACAGGCTTCTGGCAGAAGCCAAAACTTTTTATGGGGAAGAGCTTGTCTCATTTGTTGTCTTCGGCTCTGTGGCCAGAGAAACGTATCGATTTGATTCTGATCTGGATATCTTGATAATCGCAGAAGACCTTCCCAGGGGCAGAATGAAGAGGGTGGGTCAGTTTGCGGCTATCGAACAAAGGATTGAGCCTTTTTTAGAATCTCTGCAAAAAGAGGGTATCCATACTTATATCTCCGCTATTTTTAAAACGCCCGGGGAAGCTCGAAGGGGAAGCCCTCTATTCCTTGACATGGTGGAAGATGCCTCGATTCTTTATGACCGGAACGGTTTTTTCTCTAAAATCCTCGACAGGCTGCGAAACAGGCTAAAAGAGCTGGGCGCAAAAAGAGTCTGGACAGGAAACGTCTGGCACTGGGTTTTGAAACCAGATTATAGGCCCGGCGAGGTCATCGAGTTATGAATAATAGGACTCTGGCCCTGAGTTATCTGAAAAAGGCGAATGACCGACTCGATGTTCTTGATTTACTTTACAAAAAAAGGGCATTTTCTGACGTCATCCGAGAAGCGCAAGAGATCGTAGAATTATCCCTGAAAAGTATGCTCAGGTTGGTGGGGGTAGAGCCGCCAAAGATTCATGATGTGGGTGGCCTTCTGCTTGAGCACAAGGACAAATTGCCTAAGACTGTATCCAGGCGCCTGGAAAGGCTCGCTTTGATCTCAAAAATATTACGGAGGGAGAGGGAGCTGGCTTTTTACGGCGACATTGATTTTATTCCGACTGAAGAATATACAAATCAAGACGCAAGGAAAGCCATCAAAGATGCCAGGTTTGTCGTGGCGACAACAAAAACTTTGGTGGAGTCTGATTGATTTTAGCTCTTTATCAGATTAGAGATTCATTTTTCTCAACAGAGCGATAAACTTCGGGTGGGCCTGCAATTTTTCGAGCGTGGGATCCACCTTGATGAAGCCTATATAAGCCGCTCGTTCTTTATAGGCTTTTTCCATATATTCAAATGTGTGATCATAGTCGCCGAGCCCCAGATAGGCTGAATTGAATCGCTTGTTGGTTTTAATAAGCCCTCCTTTGTCCTTTTATTCCAATAGAAGCGACCCGTGAGATAGTCCTGATAAGCCTCCAGGTTTTCTGTGTAACGCTTGGCCAGTCGCTTTTTTCTTCTCCACCAAGCTTCAGCCGGAGATTATCGGCGATGGCGCTGGAAATTTCCTCTCGGACATTGAATATTTCTGAAGCTTTTCGTTTATACTGGTTGCTCCAAATCCGGCTGCTGTCGGCAGTTCTCACAAGTTCGACTCTGATGGAGAGATTATCTTCAACCTGATTGATTTTGCTGAAAAGCACGGCATCCACACCGAATTCCTGCCTGATCACCCGAGGATCTATTTCTCCTCCCTTGTAGCGCATCACAGAGCTCAAAGCGATCACCTTCTTCAAGCTGGAAAGCTGCTGCAGGCTGCTGATGATACTTTCTGGTACACCTTCACTGAGATATTCCAGATTGGAGTTTGCCCCGGTGTATCCAAAGGGAAGGATGGCGATGGAAACAATCGCTTCTCCTTTCGGTCTGAGCAGATAAACGCCGGCGAGGACGATCAAAACGAAAAAGGCCGAAATTCCTCCATACAGAGAAAATTTTTTCCGGAGGTTTTTCTTCGTGGGCTCAGGAGGGACCGCTTGTTTTGCCGGCTCTCTTTTTATCGTGGTAATGTCTCTTTCTATTTTGGATATTTCTGAAATGAGTTCCTCAACTCCGGCATATCTTTTTTCTCTATCTTTCTCCAGGCATCGGAGGATGAGGTGCCCGAATTGGCGCTTGAACCTTCATCAGGCCAGCGCACCAAAAAAACGAATCTCTTCTTATCGCTTGGACATGAAGGCGTATTAGAGCGGAGCATAAGGATGGAAACGACGTCTCATTCAGGCCGGTCGAGGACTTAGGGAGAATCCTTTCCTTTCTCCGGGTAGAGCGTCACCCTCACATAATTGTCCGTGTTGAGATAGGCGCGCGCGGCATCCTGGACGACTTGAGGAGATAGCGGTTGAAGAGACTTCTCGAAGGCCAGAAGCTCTCTCGGGTCTTCCAGGAGCTGGTATTTATAATAGATCTGAGTTAGGAGCCAGCTATTCTGTTTCATTCCTTTCTCATATTCGCGGAAGAGGGCCTCCCTAGCGTCATTCACGTCCTTGTCTGAGGGCCCCTTTGTTTTCAGGCCTTCAATCTCCTCAAAAACCGCCTTGACGAGCTCGTCCACGCGCGCTGGGTCGCAGCCGAAATTAATCATCAGGCTATATTCCTCATCGGGGATCTTGGAATAGGTAGGCCGGACGTTGACTCCGTAGGTGCCGCCCAACTCCTCCCGGACGAGCTCTCGCAACTTCGAGTCGAGGATCAGACAGAGCGCCCGGATGGCTGTGCGATGGGCCTGGTCGTGCTGAAAAGGACCGCTGAAGACGATGGCGGTTTGACTCTTTGGCTCCATTCCTTTACGGACCTCTTTTTGAACTACCCCTGCTGGAGGGTTGATGCCGACATTCCGCCAGGTCTCTTTTCTGTTGAGCGAAGGCAGCGATCCGAGATATCTCTCGGCCAAGAGCTTCGTCGCCTCAAGGTCGAGATTTCCGATGAAAAGAAAAGTGAAATCACTGGCGTCGGCGAAGCGCTCCTTGTAAAAGGCGCAGGATTTATTGAGGTTCATCTCGGCGACGATTTCAGCTGTCATCGGCCGGGCGCGAAAATGGTTCTGGCTCAGGACGGTCTGGAGCGTATCCATAAAGGCCGCCTCGGGGCTGGCAGCCCGGTTGGCTAGCGCGGCCTTCATCTGCGCGGTCAAGACGTTGAAGATCGTCGGGTCGCACCGCGGCGCCGTGAAGGAGAGATGAATGAGCTGGAAAAGCGTCTCGATGTCCTTGGGCGAAGCGTTCCCCATCAGACCTTCCTCTATTTCGCCAATCATGGGCCTGACCGAGGCAACCTTCCCCGATAAGGCTTTCCGCAGGTCGACGGTGCTGAAATCACCCAGCCCTCCGGCCGAGACGATCTGGCTCGCCGTCACGGAAGCAATGAAGTCTTCGTCTTTGGCCAGCGATGTGCCCCCTGGGCTGAAGGCCCGCATGACAATCTCGTCCGCCTTGAAATCGGTCGGCTTGAGGATCACCCGGACGCCGTTGGAAAGCTCCCAGTCGGTGATGTTCATCTCCTTGAGGACTGTGCTTTTGATGATTTTCCCGGGCTGGGGAACGGCCGGGAGGAGAGGCTTCTCGGCCGCAGTGTCTATGTACGGAGCGATCTCCTTGGCAGCCGTCTGCTCGAGGATTTCGAGGAGCCGCTTTTCGGAGGGCACGCTTAAGCCCTCTTTTTCCGGAGCGCTCACTAAGACCACCCGGTTTTTCGTCGTCATCCACTCCCGGCCGAGCCGGTTGACTTCTTCGACGGTGATGCCAGGCAGAAATTGCCGGGCCAGCTCGTACTCTCTCTCGATGCCCGGAGCCGGCTCGCCCTGCAGGAAATGGCGCGTGTACTCTTCCACGTAGGAGCTCGATTCGCGCTTCTCCTTTTCGGTGAACAGCCGCTCCAGGGAGCGCAGGAGATCGAGCTTCTGCCGGTCGAGCTCCGACTGAGTGAAACCGAACCGCCTGACCCGTTCTGACTCGACAAACAGAGCTTCCAGGCCCCGCTCGATCCCTTCGTCTTTGACCATCGCGGCGAGCGAATAAAATTCCTTTGTCCGGATGAACCGTCCCCGGCCGGAAAAGAACCTCAAGAAAGGCGGGTCGGGCTTCTGGGCCAGCTCGTAAAACCGTGCGTTGAGCATGGCATTGTAAAGCTGTTCCAATAGCCCTTGCCTGTAGGCGCCCGCCGTGCCCTGGTCTCGGAGGGGAAGCTTGTTGTAAACGGCGACATTTGTGCCCATGGCCTCCTTATCCTGGGCGATGGCAAAGAGGGTCTCGGCGTGGTCGGGGACTTCGTAGAATGTGCGCGGACGCGGATGGGGAGGAACGGCGAGGCGGCTGAAATGCTGACGGAGGAGTTTTTCGACCGTCAGCTCGTCGAAATCCCCCACGGCGATGACGGCCATCAAATCGGGACGGTACCAGTCGCGGTAAAACCTTTTCAGCGTTTCGTGGTTGAAGCTTTCAATGACCTTCATCTCGCCGATGGGAAGGCGCCTGGCGTAACGTGATCCTTGAAACAGGATGGGAAACTGCTTGTCCTGCATTCTGGCATTGGCGCCGCGCCGCAGGCGCCACTCCTCGATGATGACACCGCGCTCCTTGTCGATTTCCTGCGGATCGAAGGACAGCCCGGAGGCCCAGTCTTCAAGAATCTGGAAGGCCGTCCTCATGATGTCGGGATTGTCGGTGGGGATCTCCAGGATATAAACCGTTTCGTCGAAGCTGGTGAAGGCGTTGAGCTCCGGGCCGAAACGCATCCCGATGGATTCCATGAAATGGACGAGCTCCTGCTTGGCGAAATTCTTGGTGCCGTTAAAGGCCATGTGCTCGACGAAATGGGCCAGCCCGAGCTGGTCATCGTCTTCAAGGACGGAACCTGCGTTAACCACCAAACGGAGGTTGGCCCGGTTTTCGGGACGGCCATTCTTGCGGATGTAGAAGCTCAGACCGTTCGAGAGCTGTCCATGAATGAGCGCCGGGTCGATGCCGAGTTTCTGGTCGAGCGGGATGGTTTCTTCCTGCCTGGCCGGCGTCTGGCCGGCCGCCGGCAAAAAGAAGACAACAAGAAGAGCGAGGCTAATCAGCCCCAAACGAAGTGTTTTCTTAAAGTTGGTTAATGATATCATTTCAATACCTCCCTTTTGTTGGATGAGAAATTCGTTTTTTGGCGGCGCTGGCTAAGTAAATGCCCCAGCCACAAATTTCATTTCCCTTCCTCGCAGGGAATGATAAATCGGGGGGTCGTCGGATGTCAAATTGAGCTGGAACCAAGTCGTGAAAATATAGGAGCGGCCCGGGCGATGAACTCCGGGCAGTCCGTTCGCTCTACATCTCTGGCTCGTTCCCATAAATATGTCAATAATTTTGCGGGAGTCTGGTTGATTTCGGTCGCTTTTGGTGGTTGGAACGGCCTCAAGCCAACATCTCGGCGCTGTCAAGCTTTCCTTGACACCCTTTTGAGGTTTAATTTACTATTCTTGCCGATGAATGAGGGGAACGTTGAGTCAACGATGGCCACAGCAACAGAGCAGTCATAAACCAGGTTCTTATGAGA
>CAZKBY010000006.1:0-27924 GCA_964550915.1 uncultured Eubacteriales bacterium
ATGGAAGGGATGCCGGCCAGGCACTCAGCGCCGAAACGGATGACCCGGGTTACCCAGTTCTCCCGGGTGTACTCAGTGAGATAAATCGCCGAACCGATTCCCAGGGGAGCAGCGATGAGCACCGACATCGCCGTCAGGGCGATCGTACCGATAATGGTCGAGAAAATGCCACCCGTTCTTCCCATTTCTGCGGGGTTTGTTGCCAGAAACTTAAAGCTGATGACAGGCAGCCCTTTTTTCAAGACAAAAAAAATGATGAAAAAGAGGACGCAGAGGGTCAGGGAAGTGAAGACCCAGAGAGAGGCGGTGGCGAGCTTCTGTTCTGTGCGCGGGTTAAGATAAGGTCTCAGGTTCTCCTCCTTTTTGAGGTGACGTTCGCGATCGTGTTGAGGATCATGATGATCACAAAAAGAATAACGCCCGTAGCGAAGAGTGCTTGCCGGTGCTCGCCGCTGGCATAGGCCATTTCCAAGGCGATATTGGAAGTCAGCGTCCGGACCGGATCGAGGAGAGACCGGGGAACGGCGATGGCATTGCCAGCGATCATGATAACGGCCATGGTTTCTCCGATGGCCCTGCCCATTCCCAGGATGATGCTGGCAATGATCCCCGACCCGGCCGCCGGGAACATGACCATCCTGGTCGTCTGCCAGCGAGTCGCCCCCAGGGCGATCGATCCTTCACGGTAAGCAGACGGCACGGCCTCAAGAGAATCAACAGAGATGCTGATGATGGTCGGCAGGATCATGATTCCGAGGATGATGGAAGAGGCCAGGACCGACAGACCAGGCCCGCCCAGGGTCTCCCGGATCAAAGGCACGAGGATAACGACTCCCATAAAACCGTAAACGACAGAGGGAATCCCAGCCAAAAGCTCGATCAAGGGCTTGATCACCCGGCGCAGCCTTTTCGAAGAAAACTCCGTCAGGAAGACAGCGCAGGCCAGCCCGAAAGGAACGCCAATGGCCAGAGCACCCAACGTGACCATGATCGAGCCGATGACCATCGGCAGCAGACCATAGGTCTGTTCAGACGGGTACCAGTCGAGGTTGAAAAGAAATTTTTTGATCCCGTACTTGGCCATGATTGGCAGGCCTTCTTCAAAAATAAATATCGTGATCACCAAGAGGACAGAGGTGGCCGATAAGGCGACGACGAGCAAAGCCATGCGGATCAGGCCCTCTTTTCTCTCGAGGTGGGTCATTTTTCCTTTTCTCCTAAAACGGGAAGCAGCCCTTCCTGTCGGATCAGTTCCTGTCCCTCGTGAGAAAGAACAAAGTCGATGAATTCCCGCGCCGCGGGTTTGGGCGGGCCGCTGGTCACGAAAAGAAACGGCCGTACCAGCTTGTATTTCTTCTGCCCGATATGTTCAGGTGTGGGATTCACGCCGTCAAGGCCGACAGCCTTCACCCTCTCGTTAACTAGACCGAGTGAGATGTATCCGATGCCATCGGGGTCGTTGGCCACAATCTCCCTGACGGTGCCGTTGGAGTCCTGGACGATGGCGCCCGAAAAAATCCGGCTCTTTCCCATAACCATCTCCATAAAAGCGCCGCGCGTTCCCGAGCCTTCTTCTCGGGTGACGACATGGATTCTTCTGTCAGGACCGCCGACATATTTCCAGCTCCGGATGTTTCCGGCAAAAATGTTTTGAACCTGGACAAGACTCATCTCGCTGACTGGATTTTCAGTGTTGACGATGACAGCCAGGCCGTCGCGGGCGACAACGATTTCGATCAGGCTCCTCTCCTCATCTTTTAACTCCCGCGAAGACATACCGATATCGGCCGCCCCGGACATGGCCGCCTGGATTCCCGCGCTCGATCCGCCGCCCTGAACGTTGATCGCACGACCGGGGTGCTCCTTCATATAGACCTCGGCCCAGCGATCGGCAAAAGGCTGGATGCTGGTCGATCCGGCAACGGTCAGTCCTCTATCAACCGTCGTCCGCGAGCAGCCGTCGTTTAATGCTACCCCCGTCAACAAAGCGAAGGCGGGCACAGTGATCAGGCGCAACCGCTTTGCAGCCACCATTCTGAACTCGCTACCCTTGGCGATCGACGGCTTGAGTTCCCAAGGCTGTCATAGCCCCAACTCTTTGATGATGTGGACGGCTCCGGAAAATTTTTCCGTGATGAACAGGACGTACCTGATATCAACGCTAATCGAACGTTGGAGCTCGGGCAGGACATGATAATCGCCGACGACGCTCTCATAAGTCATGTCGAAAATGATCCCCACCTGCTCGCCGCGGGCGTTGAGGGTTGGAGAACCGGAATTCCCGCCGGTGACGTTTGTGGTGTTAAGGAAACAGCAGGCAACATCTTTCAGCCGTTCGTCCTCATACCGGCCGAAATCCCTGGCCTGCTAAAGCTCTTTGAGTTTTGTCGGCACGCGGAACGGAAACTCATCCCTTTCTTTCTCCATGACTCCTTTGAGTGTTGTCAAGGGAGAATAGAAGACGGCATCCCTTGGCGAATAGCCTTCGATCGTGCCGTAAGTGAAACGAATCGTTCCGTTGGCATCAGGAGCAATCCTTCCCCCGTTCCGGTTGAGGAGGGCTTCTTCATAAATCTTCTTGAGCTCGGCGCGTTCCTGGCTGAGGGCTTTGCCTTCTTCCCGCAAGACCTTGAGTTTCTTCTCCAGCCCGGCGGCCAGTCTGATGACAGGATCTTCCAGCCTGTCCAACTCGGCGGGCTTGAAGTCGAGGAGCTCCAGCCTCTTTTCGGGAGAAACGAGTATGGTCTTGTTGTACATGTCATCCACAAAATCCCCGATCGCTTTCTCTGATTTTTTGGCGACGATGTCCTGGAGAGCCTCCGGGACCTGGGAATCCGGCACCTGAAGAAGTTTTTTCAATTGATGCTTGAGGAGGGCTCGGTCTGTGGGAAGATCATAACCTCTCTCGGCTAACTGAATGCTCTGCTTGATAGAAAACAGATTCCTGTCTTGATAGGAAGGCTCCCTGTCGCTGTCCGGTTTTTGTCTCTCTTCAACCGCCCGGTAGATCAGGTATCCCTGGGACAGGATCGTCGAGCCGGCGGTTGATCCGGTCAGCCCGGACATGAGGTCGTTTTTCCAATAAAACTCGGCATACCTGTCCATAAAAGCCTCAACTTTCGCTAAAACATCCCCGTACCGCTTTAATCTCTCCGGATTGCCTGATACCCAATCCAGGAATTCCTTTTCAAAGGCCTCTTTCCTTTTGATCAGGGAGACTCTCTCCATGCCCTCAAGTTTTCCCTGGTAGTTCTTTAGCGAGTTGTAGAGCCGGCGCAGCTGACTGGAGTACTTGATCTCGACCTCCCGGCGACCCTGACAGGCTCTCTCATAGAAGGCGATGATATCTTTATACTCCTTCATCCGCCTCGACAGGACCTCCTTCTCAAACTTGACCTCGGAGCAAGTGAAGTTGCGGTAGGTCCGGCCAGGATAGCCCATGACAAACGTGAAGTCGCCCTCTTTGACTCCCTGAAGAGAGATTCTCAGGAAAGATTTCGGATGATAGGGGACATTGGCGGCGCTGTAATCAACGCCGATTCCCTCCTCGGAGACGTAGGCGCGGAGAAAGGAAAAATCACAGGTATGGCGCGGCCAAATCCAGTTGTCCACCTCGCCTCCAAAATTGCCCAGGTCCTGGGGCGGGACGTAGACAAGGCGAACGTCCCTGATTCTTTTGAACCTGAAAAGATAATACTGATTCCCGTTGTACATCCGGGCGACGGTGCACCGAAGGTCCCGGCCTTCCTTTTCGGCTGCCGCGATAATTTCTTTTTCGGCTTTTTCAATGGCTTCATAAATCTCCTTGTAAGTCATAGAGGGCTTGATGGCCGCCGTCATCCTGTTTGTGACTTCCTCATAGCCTAAGAGGACGTCAGCAATATAGCCTTGAGCAGGGATTTCCTCGAGCCGGTTTTGCGCCAGAAAGCCTTCCCGGATGTAATCTTTTTCCTTGGTCGAAGCCCGCTGGATGGCGCCAAAGGCAACATGGTGGTTGGTCAGGATCAAGCCGTCAGGAGACACAAACTCACCGGTTCCTCCGCCCAAGCTGACGACAGCGCTCATCAGCCCCGTGCCATCTTTTCTATAGAGCTCTTCCGGGTTCATCTTCAGGCCAAGCGATTTAAGGTCGAGGTCTTTCATCTGGTGAGGCATCCACATTCCGTCGTCCGCAAGGACGAAATAGGTCAAGACGCCGATAACGGCAACCAGACCGAAAATCAGGCGCAACATCTTCACTTTTCTTCTCCTTTCTATCGAGTGTAAGCAGAGGTTTTATTCTTACTTGTTAGGGGGGACGAAGTCAACCGGCAGGGGGAACCGCTTCGCGCTCCCGATAGAATCACCCCACGGGTCCTGTCGCGGTTCACCCTCGAACCGCGCCTCTCGTCGGGTGGAGAGCATGTCGATCTTGATTCAGTTAAGAGCAAAGCATTTTGAGCTGATGCGCAATTCGTGTTGGCAAACTTGGCTTGCATTGTCCCTCTTCCAACTTGGACCGATTGCGGCTATAATGGGTAAGCTTCTCGGGGAGTAGCGCAGCCTGGTTAGCGCACAGCGTTCGGGACGCTGGGGTCGGGGGTTCGAATCCCCCCTCCCCGATTTATGGGCAGAATTTAAAGCCTTTATCCTCTCTCAAACCTCGAATTTATCCGCCAAATCACAAGCTCGTTCAAAGCCTGCTCTAAGCTTGAAAAAGAAAATTTTTTTTCCTGGAGTGAGAAAAATCGGCAGCCAGAAACGTCTCTTATTTAATAAGAAAAAAACGTCCTTGTCTATCCGCTGATGGCATCCGAAAACTCAACCCGCCAGATAAAGAAAATCCTGATCGTTGACGACAGCCGAGTCAACTTGAGGCTGCTCGACAAAATCCTGTCAAGCGTCGGCTATTATGTCATCCAGGCAACAAACGGCGCTGACGCTGTCCGCACAGCCAAGGATGCCCTGCCCGATTTAATCATTCTCGACATCGCCATGCCGGGAATTGACGGAATCCAGACGGCCTGCATCCTGAGAAATGACGCCACGACGAAGGAAATCCCGATCATTTTCCTTTCCTCATTAATCAAAAAAAATCAGGTAAGAAAGAAAAACGCGCTTTCGGGAAGCTCTTTTCTGCCAAAACCCTACAACAAAAAAATCCTCCTCAGGGAGGTCAGGGAGCACCTGGCTAATTCTGCGTGTCACCGGCCGAGCTGATCCCAACCGCTCCCTCTCTCCCTATGTCTCCATTCAGATGACTGCGGCTGAAGGCACAATTCTTTTGTTGTTCCGTCTTGCCCGCTCTTTTCAGGTCCGGCCTTATGGTGGCCATCAGAGATTTTCCGCTGGAAATCAACGAAGATAACGGATAGAATTTTCTTTGTGAAAATGATTCCTATTCCAACATGAACGATATCCCATGCCTTTAAGACCGAAGGCGGCCGGAATGGCGCTGGCCGTCGCAGTTTTGTTAGCTTTTTCCGTGGCGAAGACCCAGTCCCGGGAAATCCTGGACCGAGAATACCGCCAGGCCGTCAAAACCGCGGAAGCCAAATGGCAAGAAGGGGAATTCGAGGCGGCTTTCTCCCTCCTTAACAAGGGCCTCGAGCTCGCCCGCAAAACAAACGACGGCCCCAAGGAAATCAGGTGTTTAATGCGCCTGGGAAAACTCTGCTGGCCTCTCTGCCGTCCCGAAGAATCAAGACCCTTTTATGCGGAAGCGCTCAAGAAAACGGAAAGCCTGAGTCTGAAAAAAGAACAGGAAGAATCACGCGGCGCCCTTAAGGTCCTGGAGTTTTATGCGGAAGGCAAGGCGGCCCGGCTCAACGGACAACTCGAAAAATCAATCGCCGATTTTAGCTCAGCCCTCGACTGGGCCAGAAAAATCCAGAGCCCGGAGCATGAAGTCAAGTGCCTCCGCCAGCTCAGCCTGACTTACTGGGCTAGCGAAGACCAGGGGAGGTTTCTCTCCCTGAACATAACAGCTCTTGAAATCGCCTCCCGCCTAAAAGACAGGAGGGAGCAGGTCAAGTGCCAGAGCAACATCGGGATGTACTTTTTCCAGCAGAAGAACTATGTCGAGGCCCTGGAGAACTATTCGCAAGCCCTGGGGTTGGCCAGGCAGATTTCGAGCCAGGAGGATGAGTCGATATGCTTGAAAAACATCAGCCTCATCCTGATGCACCTTGGCTTCTACGAGAAGTCTGTCGATTTTCTCGAAGCAGCCAAAGAGATCGATCGTCAATCGGAAAATTCATATTTTTTTTCAGAAACAATGAATAACCTTGGCGAAGCCTATCGCAATAAGGGAATTCTCTTATTCAACAAAGCTGACCTTTACCGGTCTCTTGACTGCTTCAATCAAGCTCTTGATTTGGCAAGAAAAAACAGGATATTAGAAACAGAGCTAAGGATTCTCAACAATATCGGCAAAATCCATCTTGACCTGGAAAGATATCACACTGCTTTGCATTATCTTTTGTCCGGCCATGAAATCGAAGAGAAAATCGAGGACTGGGAAGCAGCCATCAACATCCTGAACAACATGGGAATTTGCCATCTCAAGCTGAAAGACCAGGGAAAGGCCCGTTCGTATTTCGAGCAGGCCCTACTCCTGGGAAAAAACAGCCATTCAAACCTCATCCTGTGGGAACTCCTCTTTAATTTGGGCCAGTGTTCGGAAATGGAAAAAGATTATGGCCGGGCCATAGCTTATTATGACAATTCTCTCGAAACCATCGATAGAACCAGGGTCCAGATTCTCGCCGATGATTTCAAGGCAGGGTTCATGCGGAACAAGTTCCGGGTGTATGAGTCGCTCATATCGCTTCTCTTCAAGCTCCATGAGGAGAAACTTTCTCGGTCCCGGGCCGGGGATATTTTCTACACCGTGGAGAGAGCTAAGGCGCGGGCTTTCATGGAGACGATGGGCGAAATCGAGGCGAGCCCGGGCAGCCAGGTCATCTCAGAAATTCCCGGAACAGAACCGCAGGCTCCAGCCGGCGATCCGGCCAGAAGCCAGGAAAGACCCGCCCTAAAGCCGGAGAAAAAAGGGAGGATTTCTAAGACAGTCTTTTTCCAGCCGGTCCGGCTGGAAAGAGTGCAGGAGCAGCTCTTAGACGAAAAGACAGCTGTCCTGGAATATTTTCTGGGCGAGACCCAATCGTTACTCTTCGTCCTCACCAAGGACAACTTGAGCCTCCTGTCCCTGCCGGCCAGGGAGGAGATAAGAAAATCCCTGTCCGCTTATCTCATCCTTCTTTCCCGTCCTCCTCACGGAGACTGGGACTGGCGCAAACCCGGCCGCCGCCTGTCGGGCGACCTCTTAGGCCCTGCCCTGCAGAGCCTGCCGCCTTTGATCGAGCGCCTCATCATCGTCCCCGATGATATTCTCTGTCATCTTCCCTTCGAGACGCTTGCTCTCTCTCCCGCCGATCAGTCCTCTCAGGAAAAGCTTTTGATATCCAGGTACGCCATTTCCTATGCACCCTCCTGTTCATCCCTTATGTTGATTAAAGAGAGAAAAAAGACAAGCCTCTTTCCCAAGTCTTTCCTTGCCTTTGGCAACCCTGCCTATCCTGCGCCCTCCGCGGCAAAAAAAGCCAGGCTAACCGTGGCCGCGATCGCCCAGGAAATGGTCGAGGAGCAGGGCTATGACCTGTCTCCTCTCGAGGAAAGCGAAAAGGAGATAAGGGATATCTCCCGGCATTTTCCGGAAGAAAAAAGGGATATCTACCTCGGGAAAAAAGCCACCGAGGACATCCTGAAGCAAAGCTCTCTTGAGGACTACCGGGTCATCCACTTTGCCTGCCACGGCTTTTTAGACGAAAAAGTCCCCTTCCGGTCGGGCCTGTTTCTGTCCCTCCACGAGGCAAAGGACGAGGACGGGTTCCTCCAGGCGAGCGAGATCGCCGGCCTCAAGCTAACTGCGGACCTCGTCGTCCTCTCCGCCTGCCGGACGAGCAGGGGCTATCTGGAAAGAGGAGAGGGAATCATGGGCCTGACCAGGACGTTCTTTTTTTCCGGTGCGAGTTCCGTTGTCTCGACCCTGTGGAAAATCAGCGACCGGGCGACGGTTGAATTCATGCGGCATTTCTACTCTTATCTTGCCGCCGGGAAGGACAAGGCCCAGGCTCTTCGCTCAGCCAAGCTGCGTTTTCTGGAGTCGAAGTATTCCCATCCTTTTTTCTGGGCAGCTTTTGTCCTCCACGGCGAATCCTCTTCCGGCCCCGGCTTCCGATGATTTTCCTTACTCGGTCAGGACGAACTCGCCAAGGGAAGAAGCGGTTTTCTCTCCGCCTGAAAAGGCCGTGACCATCCAGAAATACGTTTTTCTGGAGGAAAGGCTGGTGAGGAGGCCTGAAGGCGGCGTAAAACGATTCTGGGTGATTTTTTCGCTTTTCCAGATTGGCCTGAGGTCCTCATCAAAAAGCTCGATGATGTAATACTCAGAGCCGCGGACACCCTGCCAGCTAAAGACAAGAGAAGATTTTGGCGTCTTTTCTCCGGCCGTGTGAAGGAGAATAATTTTAGCCGGGGCTGCGGCCCGGTATTTTTCAGGAATCCGGAGGACAACCGTTGCCAGGACGGCCAGGACGAGGAGGACAGACCCGGCCAGGACAGAAGCCGTCTTCCAGGAGAGACGCCTGGGAAAAATCCCAAAGCCTGATCTTTTTTGCCTGTCGAGCCAGGCCTTTGTCTCAAAGATAAAGCTTTCTTCCTGCCTCAAAACAGCGAGCAGGAAGTCAAGCTCCCGGACGCAGTCAGGGCAGCGGCTGAGGTGGTCGATGATTTTTGTAGTCTTTTTCCTCGGCAGCCTGGACCTCAGCAGGCTAACGATTCTTTCCGGCGCGGGACAATCCTCCCTCGGACCGGACGATTTCGACCCGGCCTGAGCCTGAAAAAGGGCTTTAAGCGTAGAGGTATCAATCTTCATACTCAACCCCCCTGTTCTTTAGCGCAATCCTTAAGTCGGCCAACCCGCGGTAGAGAAGATTGCGGGTCTTATCATGGCTCCATCTCAGAGCCGAGGAGATTTCCTCGATTGTCAGGTTCAATAAAAAGAGCTTGACGACCTTGCGCCGCGTTTCGATGAGCGAGTCCACGGCTTCTTCAAGAATCAGGCGCAGGGATGCATCGGATGCTTTTCCGGCTTGAGGCTTTTCTTCCTCGATATCTTTCTGCATGGCTTGATGGAGGAGTCTCTCTTCGGCCCTTGATTTTCGAAGCTGGTCGATCAGGACAGAGCTCACAACTTTCTTTATATAAGACGAAGGATTGACCACTTTTTTCTCACCGCAGAGCCTTTTCCACAGCCTGACCTTTATTTCCTTGATGACGTCTTCAGGGTCGATTCCCCGCCGGTCGAGACCGTGGCTCAAGACCTGGGCTCTTATTGAGCCGGAAAACTCCCCCAGAATAGCCTTAAAATCCTCCTCAGCGGTCCTGTCCTTGGCCATCGAATCCTGAATTTTATAAAAGAAAACAATGGCCCTGTCAATTTTTTCAGGACAATGAGAAAAATCGAGGCCCCGCTTCGTCTCTAATATTAAGGGTTTATAAAATCTTTAGGGAAAGGAGGATTACCTTATGAAAAAACTCTCCAAGTGTCTTCTTGCCGCTCTTTTTTTCGCCTTGCTGGCCGCTGCCTTTTCGGCCGGGAACAGCGGAGACGAGGCCGCTCAGGCTCAGCTATCCGCCAAGCTTATTGAGGTCTGCAGCAACGGCATCGTCTACGTTCCGCCGGGAACAAAATATGTCACCTGCCGCGGAAAAATAATGAAAGTCCTGGCCATCGTGCCCAAGGTGGAGGGAGTCCAAACAGAGACTGATTGCAACTGCCCGAACTGCTGCGGCGGATGGTGTGGAGTAACAGTCTCCTGCGAAGCGATGGAAGAGCCGTCAGCCGGACAAGACGGTTGCGGCTGCGGGAAAGGAACAGCGGCGGGCGGAGGTCTGTGCACAGCCTTCTTGGGCTGCGGGGATTGATTTTCCTTAGACGCTTCCTGTTTTTTCTTCGAAGCTAGAATAGAGGGTTAATCCAGCTTTACGAGCTCATACTCAAGCGACCCGAGCCCGACCTCAGCGCCGTGGCGGAGCTGGCTCGACCAGTCGATGTCGTAGCCTGCGCGGAAGATGTCTTTCCCGCTTCTTTCGACTACCAGGTCGGCTGACGCCTTATCCAGAGCCACGGGATCGGCCGAGGACAAAATCCCGATATCCCCGACCATCTCCGGCTGATCCTTAGCCATGCAATCGCAGTCTTTGGTGATCTTAAGCAGGAAGCTGATAAACCCGGCCTTCTCCCTGAACCTTTTCCAGACGGCAAAAGCGTACTCGGCCATCTTTTCCTGGATGCGGGCCGAATCCTCATCCCAGCGCATCCTCACCGCGCCGGCCTTGCAGACGACGAGGCACTCGCCGCAGCCGATGCACCGGTCGACGAGGATGTGGGCGCTTCCGTCTTTCTGGATGATGGCCCCGGCCGGGCAATAATCCAGGCAAAGGCTGCAATTCGTGCAAATCTTGGGGTTGATCCGCGGCTGGACTTCCGAATGCTGGTCCAGCTTGCCGGTGCGCGAGGCGCAGCCCATGCCCATGTTCTTGATGGCCGCTCCCAGTCCAGTCTGGACGTGCCCGGTCACATGGCTCAAACAGAGCAGGAAATCGGCCTGGGCGATCCCGGCTGCGATCTTGGCCGTCTTGATTCTTTTGAGGTCAATCCTCGTCTCCTCATCGTTTTCGCCGACCAGGCCGTCAGCGATGATCACGGGCAATCCCGTCTTTTTGAGAGAAAACCCGTGCCTGGCCGCCAGTTGGGTATGATCAATGGCGTTCGACCTCAGGCCCACATAAAGGGTGTTCGTGTCGGTAAAATATGCGCGGCCGGTTTGAGCCTGCAGCCGCCGGACGATGCCCTCCAGCCAGACCGGCCTGATGTAACCGGTGTTTCCCTTTTCCCCGAAGTGGATTTTCAGGGCCACAAAAGCATCTTTTTCGATTCGGGAATGAAGGCCGAGGGCCAGGAAAAGCCTTTCTGCCTTTTCCGCTATAAGCTTATCCCCGTCCAGGCGGCTGGCGGGGATGAAATAGACCTTGCTTTTCACGGCTTGGCTGGGCTTTCATTCTCCGATGACAGATTTGGCCGCCTTCCAGCTCGAGCCTCGCTCAAACCTGTAGCCGAGCGAGTCCAGCGTTTTTTCCAGGGCATCCAGGGCAAAATATATTTGGGAGGCCGACAAATTGCCCATGTGGCCCATCCGGAAAACCTTGCCCGTTGTCTCACCCAGCCCTCCGGCCACGACAACGCCGTTTTCATAATACCGGCCTCGAAAGCTCTTGTCTTCAACGCCAGGGGGATAGGTGACAACCGACAGGGTGTCTGCCCGAAATGGCTCCTCGGTGAAAAAAGTGAACCCGAGCTCTTTCAGGCCGGACCTGATGGCCCGGGCATACCGGCCGTGCCGGAGGAACCTCTGCTCCAGGCCCTCTTCGAGGACGATCAGAGTGCTTTCATAAAAGGCTCTGATCTCGTTGACGCAAGGAGTGGAAAAATACTTGGCCGGGTCCTTCATGATGGGAAGCCAGCGGAGTAGGTCGGAATAATAAGCCGGGATGGCGGGGATTTTCTTCCTTTTCTCCAAAGCTCGCTCGGAGAAGACCAGCACAGCCAGTCCTGGCGGAGCGCCAAAACACTTCTGGGCTGCAGTGAGGATGACGTCTATCCCCCAGTCATCCATCCTCTCTTCAATCCCGGCCGTGGCGCAGACGCCATCCAAAACAAAGACCAGGTCGCGTCCTTGCAGGACTCGAGCGTAGTCCTGGACAGGAGCGCAGCTGCCGGTGGCGGTATCCACATGCGTGGCCACGACCACCCGGAAGCCGCCCCCTTCAACTTTCTTTTCCAGGTCTTCGGGCAAGACCGCCCTTCCCCATTTGCTTTCGATGATCTCATGGCCAAGGCCAAAGGCCCGGCAGATCTCTGACATCCGGTTCCCAAAATAACCCTGGGAAAGAATAAGAACTTTCTCCCGCTCGGCTACAGTGTTAAGCAGGGCCATTTCCATGGCCAGCGTGCCGGCGCCAGCGATGATAAAGGCCTCTCCTTTCTCGCAGAAGACGATCTTCTTCAGGTTTGCCAGCGCGTCCGTCAATTCCCTGACCATCTCCGGCCCCACATGGGAAACCGTCGGCAGGGCGAGGCTGTTGATGATTCGGGGATGGACAGGGCTCGGCCCCGGGATAAGCAGCAATTTTTCTCTTTCCATTTCTCTCCTCTCTCTCGGTCCTTCATTTTTATCGATTATCCCGCGTAAATCAAGAGGCAATCGGCTGTTGGGTCATTTGGATGTTGACAAGGCCGGCAGAGATGAAATAAGGAATAGGAAGAATGAGGAGAGCCAAGAAGAGGAGGCTAAAAGATGCGTTTGAGTCGTAGAGCTTTTGCCGCGGGAATCTTTCTTCTCCCCTTCCTTTTGGTGCTTCATGCTCCAATCTTTAGCCAAAAACAAAGTCGCGAGCCCTTTTTTTCCATCATCCCAAAGCCTGAAAAATTAGACCGGCGCTCCGGCTTTTTCGAGATCGACCCTCAAACGAGAATTGCCGTCGATTCAAAAGACGAGCCAGTCGCCGCCATTGCCGAAGAGCTGGCCGTCAGGCTCAGGGAGGCCACAGGCATGCCGGTTGAGGTTTTAATGCCGGCCGAGAAAAAACTGACAAACGCCATCTGGCTCAGGACAACCGGCCACCTGGCCAATCTAGGTCCCGAAGGCTATCTCCTCACTGTAGCCAGGAACCAGGTCGCGATCGAAGCCCCGCAGGCGGCGGGCGTATTCTACGGCGTCCAGTCGTTCTATCAGCTTTTGCCTGCAGCCATCGAAGCCGCCAAGCCGGCGAGGGGGATCCGCTGGCGGGTGCCGTGCGTGAGGGTCGAGGATAGGCCTCGTTTCCGCTGGCGCGGCGTCCACCTCGATGTCTGCCGCCATTTCTTTCCGCCGGAATCGATCAAAAAGTACATCGATATTCTGGCCAAATACAAGATCAACACCTTCCACTGGCATCTCACCGAAGACCAGGGGTGGCGGGTTGAGATCAAGAAATTCCCCAGGCTGACCGAGGTCGGCGCCTGGCGCCGGGAGACGATGGATGACGGCACACCCCACGGCGGGTTTTACACCCAGGAGGAAGTTGGCGAAATCGTTGATCACGCCAGGAAGCGGTTCGTCACGATCGTCCCGGAAATCGAAATGCCCGGACACAGCCAGGCCGCTCTGGCCGCCTATCCCGAGCTCTCCTGTTCGGGCGGACCATTCAAAGTCGGAACCGAATGGGGAGTCATCTACGATGTCTATTGCGCGGGCAATGAAAAAACTTTTGAATTCCTGCAGGACGTGTTGACTGAAGTCATCGACCTTTTCCCCGGCCAGTTCATCCACATCGGCGGGGATGAGGTCCCCAAGCTCCGCTGGCAAAACTGCGTCAAGTGCCAGGCCAGGATAAAATCCGAGGGACTGGCCGGCGAAGAGGCGCTGCAGAGCTATTTCATCCAGCGGATCGAGAAATTCCTCAACGCCAAGGGAAAGCGCCTCATCGGCTGGGACGAAATCCTGGAAGGAGGGCTGGCGCCCAACGCGGCAGTCATGTCCTGGCGCGGAGTCGCCGGGGGAATCGAAGCCGCCAGGTCCGGCCACGACGTCGTCATGTCACCTTACTCCCACTGTTATTTTGACTACTACCAAGGAGAATTCGACGAGCCTAAGGCCATCGGCGGGTTTACGCCTATCGACAAAGTCTATTCCTATGAACCCGTCCCACCCGGGCTCACCGAGGAAGAAGCCCGCCACATCCTTGGCGCCCAGGCCAATGTCTGGACAGAATACATTCCCGATTTCCAGCAAGTGGAATACATGCTCCTGCCCCGGCTCCTGGCCCTGAGCGAGGTCGTCTGGACAAAAAAAGAACTCCGCAACTTCGACGACTTTTCCATGCGGATCATCCCCCACTACGACCGGCTCGCAGCCTGCGGAGTCAATTTCAGGCTGCCTCCGCCGGCTGGCGTGGGCGGCCGGAGAGTCGCTTTTGGACCTGTGACGATCAACATTGACCCGCCCTATCCCGGTGCCATTGTCCGCTACACTCTGGACGGCCCGGAGCCAACACCCGAGTCTCCCCTTTACGGCCAGCCACTTGAAATAACCAGGAGCTCGATCTTGAAGGTCCGCACCTTCCTTCCCGGAGGACGGGCCAGCCGCACGATTACCACCTTCATCAGCCTGGTCAATCAAGAAGAGAATGGGCTCGAATACGCCTATTATGAGGGAACCTGGTTCAGGCTGCCCGACCTTGGGAAGCTGATGCCCGTCAAGACGGGCCGGGTTTACGACCTGTCTCTCGAACCAGCGGAGCCGAGGGAGAATGACTTTGCCGTCTGGCTCAAGGGCTTCGTCAATATCCCGGCACCGGGCGAGTACACGTTCACCCTCCTCGCCGACGACGGCGCAGCCATCTCCATCGGAGACAGGGAAGTCGTCCGGAACGACGGACTCTTCGGCATTAAAGAGCTGAGCGGCCAAATCACCCTCGAGGCCGGCAAATATCCCCTGGCCATCTCTTATTTTCAGAAAAAAGGCAGCCGCGAACTCGCGGTGCTTTGCGAGGGTCCGGGAGTGGAGAAGCAGCCCCTACCTCCGCACTGGCTCTTTATAAAATAATTCAGGACCGGCGCAGTGAGCGGATGCACGCTTCCATCTCCCCTTCTTTTTCCTCCATGGACTTGATCAAAGCGAACTGTGTTCTCGCCCTGTCTAGGTTCTGCTCGCTCCGGTTTGTCCTGAAGTAGACGTCTCCCTCCAGGTAGTCGACGAGAAAGCGAAGACCGATCGTGTAGGTGACCAGCCTGCCTGAAAAGGCAAGGAGGTCAACCTCCCTGTCTGTCAGAAAATCAGAAGTCTCGCCGAGGTAACCTTCGGCCAGGGCTCGGAACATGTCCATCTCCAGCCTTACCTTGGAAATGTCCTGCTCATCCTCGGCGGACAGACTCGTCGTTGTCCTGACCATGTCACCGAAGTCGTAAAGGGATGAGCCGGGCATTGTCGTATCCAGGTCGATGACGCAGATCGCCTTCTCGGTTCGGTCATCAAAAAGGATGTTGTTGATCTTCGTGTCATTGTGAGTGATCCGTCGAGGGATAAGCCCCTTGTCCAGCGCCTTGGTGACGACTGTGGCCATCCCGGCGCGCTCGAGGGCGAAGGAAATGGCCTCACCCGCCCCGGCCGCCCGGCCCTGGGGATCCTTGGCCAACGCCTCCTTGAACCTGGCCAATCGCCTCGGCGTGTGATGAAAATAAGAGATCGTCTCATGGAGAGTTGAGGCCGGAAGATCGGCCAGGAGTTTCTGGAAACAGCCGAACGCCCGGCCGGCCTCATACGCCTGCTCCGGCCTGGCGGCAACATCGACGATATGACAGTCGCCGACAAATCGGTAAGCACGCCAGTAATCGCCCTCGTGTGTCCGATGGAAGCACCGGCCGGACCTGGCGCCAACGAGGTTGAGTGTCTCGCGATCTGGATCCCGTCCCGGCATTTTTTCCAGCTTGGCCCGGATGTGCCGGGTGATGGTTTCGAAATTGACCATCAGCTTTTCGGGTTCGCGGAAGACGTACTGGTTGATTTTCTGAAAGATGAAGTGCTCCTTTCCCTGCCGGCCCTGCGCGGCGATGAGATAGGTTTCGTTGATGTGCCCGACTTTCAAGTGCTGCCCGGAGATATACTCCGCCTCGATCTCGAACTTGGAAAATATTGTCCTGAGGTCTCTTTCTCTCACCGTTGCTCCGTTCACTGCCTGATTTTATCCGGATATGTCCCCGCGGCGACGAATTCCCGGAGGCGTGACCGGACGAACTCAAGGTCCTCCGGGTGGGTCAAACCGAACCATTTCTCCTCAGTCGGGATGTATTGGACCCGGGCTTTCCCCGCTTCAATAAGGTCATTGACGGCCGAGGGCAGGAAGAACTCGGCTTCGGTATCTCCTTTAAATCTTCGGATAAAAGAGGCAAAGCCAGCGGCTAGGTGAGAAAAAACCGAAGGCGTAAAACCCCACATGTTCATCGACACGATTCTGCGGTCGCTCAACCGGACCCACTTCCCGCTTTCATCCAGAGCCCTCACATGCCGGCCGACCTTTTCGATCTTTGTCATCTCGACGACCCGACTCAGGAAACCAGCTCGAGTGACAGTGCAGACGCCCCGGGAGACACAGCCAAAATTAGAGAGGGTATTGGCCAGGCGGTAGCCAACAAAACAGTACTCAGACGCGGTTTCTGGCCGGACTGAATTCTGTTTGAGCCAGGAGAAGATATTCCGGAAGGCGGTGGGGCCGTAGAAATCATCGGCGTTGATGACGGCAAAAGGAGTGTCGATGGCATCCCGGCTCACTAAGACCGCGTGGCCCGTCCCCCAGGGTTTGTGCCGACCGGCGGGGGCAGGGAGATGACCGGGTAAGCCCGCCTCAATTTCCTGGAAGACATACCGGGTGGGCAGGCGCCCTTCCCAATACCGCCCGAAGGCTTCCCTGAAAGATTCTTTGATTTCCTTCCTGACGATGAAGACAACCCGGCTGAACCCCGCTCCCAGCGCATCATAGAGAGAATAATCTAAGATGGCCTCGCCTGAGGGCCCGGCCGAGTCAACCTGCTTCAGTCCGCCGTAGCGTTTGCCCATGCCTGCAGCCAAGACGAGCAGGGTGATCGTGGGCATCCCTTTTCCTTCTGAAATCAGCCTCCATTTATAGCACAGTCAAAAAAATGATGTCAAAAAATCTTGTAATTTTTCCCTTCAAAAGCAACGATGAGGTTCTGGGCCACGGACAGGTACTTGGCCAGGCCGGGCCGGGCGCCGGCCAGCCGGAAATAATCATCAGAATTGAAGCGGATTTCGATGACCGGGCTGCCTTCCTCATAGTCGCTGTCCACCCAGAACCCGTCCTTGAGGTAGAATGTCTTGTCGTCCTTGTACCGAATCTGCTCGGAGACGACAGAGGGAGCTTGCTCCACATCCTTGAACGTCTGGGTGGCCCGGGCGAGCTTCACGGCGCCGGCACCCGTCACTTTTCGGGCGGCCAAGGCTTCCTGGGCTTCAGGGGCGGCAGCGGCGATGGCCAGCCTTTCTTTCTCGGTAACCAGAAACGATGTGTAGGGAGTGACGATGCCGTATTTCAACCCCAGGCTCCGAACTTCATCCGCCAGCTCCTTTTCCTCGTCATGCAGCCTGATCTGTTCGAGAAGGTAGCCAATTCGCCGTACAGCCCAGAGGCGGGGCAAGAAACTGTAGGCTTCATCCTGGCCGAGTTTCTGGTTTTCCAGGCTAAACCTTTTTTCCGTTTTTCCAACTTTTCCCCTAAGGATAACTGAGGCGGGGCCGCTGCCGCGATACTTCCCCAAGAGGATGAGCTGGGACCCTTTGAAAAGGTCGGGCAGCGTCTGGGGATAAGACTGGTGTGTCTCGATGCCTCCAAACGTCAGGCTGATATCGGAAAGCAGGGGTGAAGAGATTTTTTCGTAGGTGCTGGAGACAGCGACTTCCAGGTCTTCGTTCTCGCTGACATAGACAGACGCTCCCCGGTTTTCCGCGGTGAGCTTATCTAAAAGCTCTGTGTTCACGTCGTTGCCGACGCCGAAGACGATGAGGCGCGCCTTGGCCGTGTTGGCCAGCGATACATTCTTCAAGATTTCCGCCGTTTGAGTAACTCCGACGGTCGGCAGACCGTCTGTCAGGAAAAGGATGAAGTTCGGCCTTTCTCCGCCGGGCACCATCTTCAAGGCCCTGAGCAGGGCTTCGTTGATGTTCGTCCCTCCCGAATCCTCGATGGACCCGACGAACTCGTGAGCTCTTTCTCTGTTCTTGGCGCTGGCGCTGACGACCTCGTCGGCAAACAGGCTGACACCATCGTCAAAGTCGATGATGGAGAAATAATCTCTTTCCTCCAGGTGGTCGATGATGAATCGAACGGCTTGTCTGGCCTGCTGGATTTTCTTTCCGCTCATGCTGCCTGAGCTGTCGAGGACAAAAATGAGATTCTTATTGATGACTCTTTCTTTGGCCTCGGAATAGCGGGGTGCGGCCAGGAACATGAAGTAGCTGGCGTCCCGGTCGGTGTAATTGAGGAAGGACAGGCCAACGTCTGCCGAGGAAACAGAATAATAGACGACAAAATCTTTATCCGGCTTGACGTTTTTCTCCTCAAACCCAACCCGGACTTGCTTTTCGCTTTCCTTCCTGACCGAAACCCGGTGGGAGGGGGAATAAACGTTGGTAATGGGGGCCTGAGAACTGACGGCAACTGAAATGGCGACTTCTCCTATCGGCTGATAGGAAAAGCGCTCTGTGTTCAGGGGATAAAGGTAGCGGATAAGCCCTCTTTCTTCTTTGAGGATTTCTGCATAAGAGAGCTGAACCCGCTTTTCTCCCCGGGCAGGGATCGGATACACTCTCGCCCGAAAAGCGTTGCGGCCGACGTACTCGAGCAAGCCGGGGTCTTTGAGACGGCGGACGATGTCCTCGTAAAACCGCCGGGCCTCTCGGCTGTCCAGGATCTCGCCTTCAATTTTTTTCTCCCCGACATAGAGAGCAAACTCGGAAATGGCGGCGTTCTCGAGCAGGGGAAAGATAAATGTCCCTTCGATGTCCCGATCGTGATTGTTGATAAAGATCTGGTCGATGGATGTCCTGGCCACCTGGTCGCGGACCTCTACCGAGACCCGATGATACTTAACCGTAAGAGGGGGAATATTCTCGCCAGGCCTCGGCTGAGGGATGATAATACCGTCCGCCGCCAGACGCAAAGCAGAAGCAAGAACGAAGAAAAACACACCGCCGGTTAGCCAAACTAACCTTATTCTTTTCATTCGAGACCTCCTGTTTTGCCTTTTCCCGCACCCCTAAATAAAAACTCAATCTCGCGGATTTCGTTCCATTCTCTTGGCTGGCTCCGCCTCATCCTCATTCCCGAGCAATCTCTCGAACCTTTGCTCGAGGTCCGGCAGGGAAGGAAAGACCTCCGCTTTTAAAGATGAAAATTTATCTCTGTCACGGCTGATGAGGAAGACCTTGTCAATACCTGCTTGCTCGGCGGCCTGGAGGTCGAAGAGCGAATCCCCGACCACCGCGCACTCCCCTTTTTTCAACCCGAGCCTTCTCATGATTTCCTCAAAGGGAGCGCCCGAAGGTTTCCACAGACCGCTCTCTCTCGATAGGACCTGATCAAATTCGAGCCTGAATTTGCGCAACAGGAAGCGGACGTTTTGGCGAGAGTTGTTTGTGACAAGGGCCTTCTTGAGGCCGCGGCTGGCCAGGAACCGGAGGAATTCTCTCGTCCCTTCTTTGAGCTTGGCCTTCCTGGTCGCCTTGTCTTCATATTCCCGGAGAAGCTCCCACTTGCGGGATTTTTCCGGCTCTTCCAGGCTATCAAGATAGCTGAGGATGGGCAATCCTTGTGTCCCCAGATCGGCCCGGATCCGAGACCAATCATAAGGAACCTCGACGATCGTGCCATCAAGGTCGAAGATAACGGCCCGGAGGCGGGGCGACAATCCCGTCGGCTTATTTTTCTTCAGGGCTCCCCCCGCTTCCCCCTCTTTCTTCTTTTGGCCTTCCCACTTCATACAGCGGTTCTCCGACGTTCGTGGGCGGCGTATTGATGATGTAGAGAATGATCCCGCTAAACGGCGCCCGCAGCTCTTCCTTGATATTCCCGAAATAATCCGTCGTGTGGCCGACGAGCTGGCCTTGGCGGACATAACAGCCCATCTTTATCCGGGGGAAAAAAAGGCCGTCGGTCTTGGAATAGACGACCTCATACTTGTCGATCCAGACCGGCTCGACTGAGCTGGCGGCTTTCCCCTCGATCATCTTGAGCAGCCGCATGACACCGAAGATCCCTTTGACGTTCCGGCTGATCGATTCCTCGTCCGTCTTCCCTAAATAGCCCGATTCGGTCGTGATGGCCGGCTTGCCCAAAAGGATGGCTGTGTTTCCCAGATAGCGGGAATCGGTGATGTCCTTGGACCGGCTTTCGTCGATGATGACCGGGGAGATTTCGAAGGCCAGAGCCATTTGTTTTGTGGCCTCATCCAGGTTCCTATTGCCGCTGATCATCCAGTAGGAGTACGGGATGAGGGCCTCATTGCCGTCCCCGCAGTGAAGGTCGATGAGATAATCGCATTTCTTGATGACCTCCTCCGTCAAGACATAAGCCATCCGCTGGCTGAGCGTTCCCTCCGGATGACCCGGAAAAACGCGGTTGAGGTTTTTCCAGTCATGAGGGTTATAGTAGATGATCCGTTTCTGAAAAGCGGGCGGGTTGGCGATATGGACAAGGAGGAGCGTTCCGGACAGTGTTTGAGGGTTGATTTTGTCCTTCAAGCGATAGAGAGCCAGGATGGGGGGATATTCGTAGCCGTGAACGCCCGCCACGAGCGCCAGGCATTTTCCTTTTGTCGCGCCGTGGATGATGGTCACGGGGAGGCTCGTCCCGACACCGTCCTTCTCGGGCACCCGAAGCCACCCCGAACCCGTTTTCCCGGGTTCGACCGTCAAATCGCCGACAGAAAAAGGCTGCCATGTCTCGGCGGTTTGAGGAAAAGCCGAAGCTCCCCAGAGAAAAAAGATGGCCAGAAAGAGGACCGCCTTGCTTTTTCTCCAAAACATCTTCGCGAAGCCTCCTTTCTTTGATTTTTCTTCATTCTATCGAATTCAGCTAGTCCCGTCCACGCCGAAAGAAAAAATGTTGCTTCTGGGCCTGAGTTTTGTTATAATCCGCTTCGAAACTCTAAAAAAGAGGAGGTGTTCTTATGGGAAAATACCTGGCCATTATCGGCGGCCTGATCGCCATGGCTGGAGGTCTGCTTCTCGTTATCTTCGTTTGGTGGCGCGAATTCTACGAGCTCGTTTTCGGCTGCATCCCGCCCGTCCTCTTTTTTGGCGGATTGATCGCCTTGATTGCCGGCATCAGCAGCATTAAAGATGCCATGAGAACAAAGAAACTCGAGGAAGAAACCAAGGCCGAAGAGAAAAAAGAGGAGCCGAAGAAAGAGGAATAACGCCAGACCTAAAACTGCTGATTCCAGGGCAAAATGTCTTTGCCTCGTCTGAGGCGAGAGTACATCTTCTCTCTTGGGTATTTCTTAAAAGACGAGTCCCTCGACTTGCTTAAACGGAAAGATCTGTGCTAACATTTCTCAGGTGGCACAGGTTGGCGTCCTCCCGGTCCTCCTGACGCTGGCGCTCTTTTCTCAGACGACAAAAAACATCGAGCGGGCCTTCTTCCAAAACGATCACGGGCTTCTCTATTCGCTCTTTACGTCCAGTCAGCATCTTAACATCTCTCTGCCCGAGCCAATTTCTTTTGCTGATCATTTTTCTTCAGAACAAGCCCATTTCCTCTTCCGCAAAATCTTTTCAGCATATGCCACGTTTGAATTCTACGCGGACAGCGAGCTTCCGTTTGTGGCCGGGGGAAAAAACTTCATCTTCAAATCGAGATGGTCGTTAAAGAACAAAAAGAACAACAACCAGTATGTCTTCCAGGTTTTTTTCTATCTGGTCAAAGAAAACGACAACGGGGCAGCCCGATGGAGAATCACCGAGATCAAAGCTGAGAAACTCTGATGTCGAAGCGCCCCTCCTCCAGCAAGCACCGGCTGCTTCTTTATGGCTTCTTTTTCAGCTTTTTGGCGGGACTCTTTTCCTTGGGCCTCTCCGTCCTCATCCCGCGTCTTATCACGGCTCGGTATTATGAAAAAAGCCTGGGGACGCTCCGAAAACAGGCCCAGGCCATAAAGAGAGAATTCGCCGCGCTCGAATCCCGAATTAATGTCCTTGGAGAAACCCTTCTCCGCTCTCCCCTGCCGCTGGAGAAGGACAAAATATTCCGCCTCTTTGAGGAAATCGAAATCAACCCCGAAACGGACGGCCTGGCCTACTTCGATCAGGCGGGCGAGCTGTCGGTTTGGCTCGGCAATGTCATCGACTTCCGGCCGGATTCTCCTGATTCTTCTTTTATCATCCGGCGTAAAGCCTCGGTCTATCTCGTTTCCGCTCTGGAAGCTCGTCCCTCCGAGTATATCATCATTTTTCGGTTGCTGGCCTTTTTGCCCCAGCTTAAGGCACCCTATCTTGAGGACTATCATTTCCTCGAGCCCAATCTGCGGCGGAATTGCCATATCGACTACTGGGATTTTCGGGAGGACGTCTCGGGGTTCGAGAAGATCTTCGCCCGCCACAAGGACGAGTACATTGGCGAGCCCCGTCTTCAGAACGAAATCCAGACTATTTTTTTCCCCCTCAGGAACATAGACGGGAAGATCGTCGCCACAGTCAACCTGAGCTCTCCGTCTCTTCTTTCCACCCAATCCAGCCTCAGGGAAAACCTCCTTTTTGTCTTCATCGTCTTCCTCCTGCTCTCCCTTGTCCTTCTCGTCTCTCACCTGGCCAAAGCCCATCTTTTCGCCGCCAAGAAAAAAACCCTGCCCCTCCTTCTTCTTTTTCTCAGCCTCGCTGGCCTGAGGTTGCTCTTCTTTCCGCTCGGTCAATTGGAGAAGGTCCAGTCTTTGCCGTCCTTCTCTCCTGCTCTGGCCGGCTTTTTCTCTGTGGCGGGCTTAACCCAGTCTCCCGCCGACATTTTCCTGACCTCGCTTTTTCTTTTTCTCATCACCGGAGCTTTTGCACTCCTGGTCCGACCTCTTTTTAACAAGGGCCGACCGCTTCCCTTGATTCCAGCCGCAGGCCTGAATATTCTCATCATCGCCGCTGGGATCGCTATCGTAGTCGCTCACGAAAAAACGGTTTCCCGTCTTGTCTCCAACTCGAGCCTGAACCTGCTCCGCTTCAGGCCCGGCCTTGCCTTCCTGCTCCTCCATCTGAGCCTTGTCCTTTTTTTCCTCAGCCTCGGCCTTCTCCTTTTTCTGCTTTTCCGGGCCAGCCAGGTTTTCTCATCCCGTCTCTGGAAGATCGTTCTTGCTCTTATCATCCTGTCCATTCTGCTCCGGTTCATTTTTGAGCCAGGACAACTCATCATTCTTCTTTTTTTGGAGGCTGCCGTTCTTGTCTTTATTTTCTTCGTGGCGGGCAAGCCCTGTCTTTTGGCAAAGACGGAGGTCGTCTTCATTGGCCTCGTCCTCATCGCCCTGTTCAACACAGCTCTGCTCAGGCACGAATCAACCTCCCGGTTGCGGTCTCTCCTCCAGACTTTTCTACCCGACTCCGTCGTCTCTCAGGAAAATTGGGCAGATTTTCTCCTCCGTCAGTCTATCCCGACTCTGGAAAGAAGGAGAGAGGCCATTGAGGTTTTCCTCCAGAATCCGGGTCCAGCTCCCCTGGCTCGATCGCTCTGGGAGAGCACGCTGGCCGCCAAGTTCAACTGGTACTCGACGCTCGAAATCCTCGGCCCTGACGGCGATATTCTTTCCCGCTTCTCCCTCAACATTCCCCAGCTCTACAGGCCAGAGATCGACCTGCCCCTGAATCCAACCTGGACAGTCTCCAGACTGACCATTCCGTCGCTCGGGAAAGAGCGAGAGTTTGTTTTCAGCTACAAAGACTGGTTCTCCCAGGAGACTTGCCTGGGCAGGACAGTGTTTTATATGGCCGTAGACCCGGAGATGCTGCCATTTCTCTATTCGGCCAACCCCTATTTTGAGCTTCTCAAGGTGAGCACTCTTCCCTCCTTGCACCAAGAGGAGTTTGGGTTTGCTATCTTCGACAGCCGTGGGAAAATCTTATTCAACCCGAACAAAATTTCCTCGGGCATCTCCCCCGACAATCTCGAGCTCCTGACGAAATCAAGACAAGGCTTCTGGAGCGTTTTCCGGGACAAAGGAAAGACTTATAATGCCTTTTCTTTCCGCCTGAGCAGCCGTATTTATTCGTTTTTTCACCCCCGACCGGGCTTTATGTCCCTGACGGTGGAGTTCCTGAAACTCTTCTCTCTCTATCTCGGCCTGGGCCTGTTCATCTTTCTTTTTTCGGGTGCTGTGAGGCGAAAGGGGAGCTGGAAAAGCATTTTCTGGTCTTTTTCCAGCCGGGTTCACGCCGCTTTCATCGCCATCACCCTGACCGCTCTTCTCCTTTTTAGCTTCTTCTCTCATAGCTTTTTCACTCGCCTTTTTTCTCAGCGCTTTGTCGAAAAAGCCGAGGTTCACGCGAACTTCGCCCGCAACGTCATGCAAGATTTCATCTTTCTCCAGCAGGAAGAAAGGGCCACGCTCATCGCGCCCGCTGACGACCTGGTCCTCTGGATCAGCTCAGCCATTGCCAACGACGTCAACCTCTATAGCGAGGGCCGGCTCGTTTCCTCTAGCCGGAGGGAGTTTTTCGACTGGGGCCTCCTCCCCGAACTCGTCGACGGAGAAACCTACTACCGGATCAGACATGAAAACAAGCCTTTCCATACCCAGAGACAAAAAATCGGCAGCTATTCGTTCCAGAGCCTGACCATCCCCTACACGATCCACGAGTCTCAGTTCCTGATCTCTCTTCCTTTTCCCTTCGAGGAGGAAGAGATCGCCAAGGCGACGGAGGAGCTCGTTGAATTCCTCGTGTTCATCTCCGTTTTCTTTATCGGCCTGACACTTCTTTTCGCCCGGGCCATGGGCCGGATGATCATTTCCCCCGTTAAAAAACTGCTCACCGGGACAAGAGAAGTCAGCCTCGGCAACCTGGATATCTCCATCGAACATGAGTCCCGCGACGAGATGAAAACGTTGATCGATGGCTTCAACACGATGACTAGAAACCTCAAGCGACACCAGCAGGAGATCGCGGAGTTGAGCAAGAAAGCGGCCTGGGCGGAGATGGCGCAAAAAATCGCCCACGAAATCAAGAACCCGCTCACACCCATCCAGCTTTCCGCCGAGCACTTGCTCCGCGTCTATGAAGACAGGCAGGAAGATTTTGAGCGAGCGATCAAAGAATCCGTTTCTTACATCATCAGCGAAGTCGAAAACTTGAGGAAAATCGCCCAGGAGTTTCTCGAGCTATCGAAAGCGACGAGCCTGAAGAAGGAGTCTTTTGACCTGAAAGAGGTCGTGTCAGAGGTCATCAGTCCGTATAAAAAAATGCTTTCGGAACGGATCAAACTCAGGGAAGTCTATGAAGGAAAAGCCTTCCCGCTGCTGGCCGATAAGGGCCGGATCAAAATCGCCTTCCGGAACATCTTCATCAACGCCATCGAGGCCATCCGGGGCAAAGGCATCGTAGAAATCAGGCTGGCGGCCGATCGAGAGGGCTTGATCCTCCAGGTCAGAGATTCGGGCCAGGGGATGGAAAAAGAGGTCCTGGACAAGATATTCGATCCTTATTTCTCGACGAAAGACGTCGGCACAGGGCTAGGATTGCCGATTGCCAAAAAGATCATTGAAGACCATGGGGGCTCGATCCGGGTGGAGAGCCAAATCGGCCGGGGCACTGCGATCACCATCAGGCTCCCCTGCGCCTGAAGCTGGAAATTTCCGAGTTTTTATGGAAGAATAGCGGCATGCGAAAAATCCTTGTTGCCTACTACAGCCTGACCGGGAACACCAAAAAGGTCGCCGAAGCCATTTACGAAAGCGTGCCACAGCCCAAAGTCCTCAAACCCCTCGCTGAAGCTACCGGCCTGGATGAGTTTGACCTGATTTTCGTCGGGTTTCCCGTCCATTCTCACAGCGTTCCCGTTAAGGTAGAAAAGTTCCTCAAGGCTATTCCGGCCGGCAAGAAGGCCGCCCTTTTCTCCACTCACGGCGCGCTCACCGGGAGCCGGCTGTCTCGCCAAGCCATCGAACACGCCGTCGTTACGGCCTCGCAGGCTAAAATCATCTCGACTTTTTCCTGCCGGGGCAAGGTTTCGAACCAAGCACTCGACGTCTTGAGCCGCTCGCCCGAGCACGGGGGCTGGGCGGATATGGCTGCTTCAGCCAGCACCCATCCCAATGATCACGACCTTGAGGACGCCCGAGCCTTCGCCCGGTGGGTTGTGACCCTCAGCCGCAGCGAGCGTTAATTTCTTCCGATAAACCTGAGGATGATGAAGAGAACCAAGCTGAGAATTAGGCTTAAGACAAGTCCTGTGGCCAGCGGAAAATAAAAAGTAAAACCTCCCCTGTGGATGATGATATCTCCGGGAAGTCTTCCCAGCCATTTCAAGTTAACCCCCCGCCTGAGAAAAAGACCCAGAATGAGGAGGCAGATGCCGGCGATGATGAGAAAATTGCCCGTCAGCTTCACCATCTCCCGCCTTTCGAACGAATAATCAGAGCTGAGCTTACGCAGGCCCTTCCCGGAGCTCCAGGAGGACGCCGTTCAGGCTTTTCGGGTGGACGAAAACGACGAGGCTTCGGCCGGCGCCTGGCTGCGGACCATCCGTTGTGAGCTCGAGACCCGCCTTTTTCAACTCTTCCACGGCAGCCTCGATGTCTTCAACGTCGAGAGTGACATGGTGGATGCCCTCTCCTCGTTTTTCCAAAAATTTGGCCACAGCCGATTGGTCACCCACGGGCGCTACGAGCTCAACCGCCGGACCCTCCCGGAAACGAAGGTGGACGAGCCTTACTCCCCTTTCGGGAATTTCTTCGACAGGGCCCGGATCAGCCCCAAAAAGAACCGCCCATCTGGAGGCGCTTTTTTCCAGGTCCCTTACCGCAACGCCGATATGATGGACCGACTTGACCTTCATTCCCGGCACCCTTTTCCTCCCGGCCTTTTTTCTAAACGCAAACGGTCGATGAGCTCGTCGGCCACCGTATAAGGATCGGTCTCTCGGCGATAAATCCTGTCAACGAGTTCCTTGAGCTCAGAATCCTGGACATGCCGGCTGATCAACCGAAAAATCTTCTCCCTGGTCACATCCTGGAGCATCCAAAAGAGGAGTTTTTTTCTTCGTTCCTCTTGATGGCGGCGATTGCCTGCTCCCACAAACCGGCTGATTTCGGTCATGAGAGCGTCCACGCCCTTGCCTTTCGTCGCCACCGTCTTGACAATGGGCGGTAACTCTTTCTGGTGGCAGCCCATCTCAAGCATCGCTCGAAGCTGCTTTTCCGTTTTCTCTGCGCCCGGAGAATCGGCTTTGTTGAGGACGAAGATGTCGGCGATTTCCATGATCCCCGCTTTGAAGGTCTGAATGTCGTCTCCTGCGCCGGGCGTCAAGACGACGAGGATGAGGTCAGCGAGTTTGACTACCTCGACCTCGTCCTGACCGACTCCGACCGTCTCGACGAGGACATAATCCTTCCCCGAAGCTTCGTAGATGGCAATAGCTTCGCCCGTGGCCTTGGCCAGACCGCCAAGATGCCCCCGCGTGGCCATGCTGCGGATGAACACGCCGTCGTCCACGCTGTGTCTCATCATCCGGATCCGGTCTCCCAGGATGGCACCGCCGCTAAAGGGGCTCGAAGGGTCGACGGCCACAACGCCGATAGATTTTCCCGATGTTCTGAGATGGTCGATCACCTGATCAGCCAAGGTGCTTTTTCCCGTTCCGGGCGCGCCGGTGACGCCCACGACGAGCGCGTCCCTGCGGCAGGCAAAGACGCCTTTCATGAGCTGTTGAGCCTGAGCGCCGTTATTTTCAACGAGCGAAATGGCCTTGGCGATGGCCCGCGGGCTTCCTTGCCGAATTTTCATAAGCAGATCCATGACCCTTCTTTCCGTCCTCCCGGCTCAGTACTCCGACAGGACCTTCTGAGCGATGATCCAGCGTTGAATTTCAGATGTCCCCTCGCCGATCGTGGCCAGTTTGGAATCCCGGTAGAATTTCTCGACCGGATAGTCTTTAGTAAAGCCGTAGCCGCCGAAAATCTGGACGGCCACTGAGCTCGCCTTGACCGCCAGCTCTGAGGCAAACAGCTTGGCCATGGCCGATTCCTTGGGGATTTTCTTTCCCTGATCCTCCAAGCAGGCGGCGCGGTAGGTCAGAAGC
>CAZKBY010000007.1:0-27281 GCA_964550915.1 uncultured Eubacteriales bacterium
CTATTTTATTTTTTCATATAGCACGGGTGGATTTTTGCGACCAGGCGGCCTATTTGTGCCAAAAACTTCGACATGAACTTCTTGCCCAGTTAAAGGAAATGCGCTTCAGCAAAATAATCGCAATAAGACGACACACGATGAATGGTCTGGCTTGGAGCCACCTGCCGTCCCGAGCGTTTGATATCAACTATCTACAGTCTTGATAATAAACAAGATACTTCGATAGGTGCACCGGCGGGTGAATCACAGGATCCGTCGGGTTATGCTCTCGGCCGTTTTTGTTTCGTTCGGCCGATTGACAACCCATCAAATGACATCATATATTCTTTTTCAGCTCTTTTGACTCAGGTATGATCATGGCTGACGCAAAAAAAATAAATTTTGGCTACGTGGGAAAATGGGTCTGGATCGATCTTTCCGCGCGAACGGTCTGGGTTGAGGAAGCCGACCCCGACCTCTGCCGGGATTATGTCGGCGGGCGCGGCCTCCAGGCGAAGCTTCTCTCCAAGCACCTGAAAAAAATCGGCCCCCTCAAGGACCCGCTCAGCCCTGATAATCGAATCATCATAGGAAACGCGGCTGCTAACGACACCTTCATCCCCACCGCCGGCCGTGGATCCTGCTCTTTCCTCGGGACAATGACCAGGTCTCCTCAACCCGTCTCCTGGGTGCCTGGCCACAAACCGGTCTATGGGATGATCACCCATTCGAGCTGCGGAGGGCTCTTCCACAATATGCTCAAGCGAGCCGGCTTCGATCACCTCATCATTGACGGCAAGGCGGACAGGCCGGTCCGCATCGAAGCGGTCGAAGGCGAGGTGCGGATCCTCGACGCAGAAGAGGACCTATTTCAAGTTGTTAACGGGAGAAAGGTCCTCAATCCAGCCTCTGCCATCACGGATTATCTTTCCCGAAAAATCAAAGGCTCGTCCACTGTGTGCGCGGGGCCGGCAGGCTGGAACCTCATCGACTTTGCCTGTCTGACTGCTGACTACCACCGGAATTTCGGCCGGGGCGGGGCAGGGGCCATTTTCGGATCGAAAAACCTCGTAGCCGTTACCGCTTACGGGAAAAAAGCCGTTTCCCCTTATGATCCTGAAAAATTCAAGACGCTCGGCCAGGAACTCGACCGTTTGATCAAAGAGAGTGTCGAAGACCCCAACCGGACCGTGTCATTCCGGCCTAAGACCGGGACGACCTGGTGGCTGGACCGCGCCTTCAACGGAAAATATTTGGGCGTCAAGGGCGGCTACCTTCCCTGGCACAACTTCGACGAGGGCTATTTCGACCCGGATGACTACCGCCGCGTCTCCACGGACGCCTTTCTCGAGATTGCGGGAAAGCATCATGTCTGCAATAGATGCCGGCATATCTTCTGTGCCCGCACGGCCAAGGTGGACGCCGGGCCGTATGCCGGCGAAGGAGTCAGGCCTGAATTCGAGACGATTGCCCTCTGGATTAACTGCTGCCTCATCGACCGGGACGCGATTTTCCACCTGAACTGCCTCTGCAAAGAGCTCGGAATTGACACGATGACCTTTGGCAGCGTCACCGCGGCAGCCATGGAGCTCTCCGAAAAAGGATTCCTGAGAAAATGCGGAAGCATGCTGAAATTCGGCGATGCAGCCGAAATGATCAGAGCCCTGAAATCCATCGCCTATCAATCAGATGACCTGGGCAGGCTATTAGGAAAATACACAGACCGCATGATCGCCGAGGTAGCCGCCAACGGCAGTGCCGCCGACCTCGAAGATATAGTCTATTGCTGTACGACAGCCTATGCCGGGCTCGGCTATGCCGGCATCAACCCCAAAGTCTTTCCCGGCATGTTCACCGCCTACGGGACGTCGAACCGTGGCCGCGGCGACCACACGTATGCCTGGACCATCCAGGCCGAAGAAGGAGGACTTAAGGGAGCGCGTGAACTCGCCGCTTACGTTGCCGAAGGGCAGGCCGGAAAAGCCCTCGTCGATTCTCTCGGCCTGTGCGACTTTTTCACGGCCGACGTCGCCGCCGAGCCTTTTCTTTCGCTCTATCATGCCCTGACCGGCATCGAATATACTCCAGAGTCCCTCAAGGAGTGCGGAAGAAGGATATACTCCCTTGAACGGCACCTTAACAACCTCCAGGGCCGTGACCGGACATATGATGCTTTTATCCCGCCGAAGCTGCGCGTCCCCTTAACGAGCGGTGCTCACAAGGGCAAGGCCGTTAATGCGGATCTCTATAACTCCATCCTTGACGCCTATTATGAGATCCAGGGCTGGTCATATAAGGGGATTGCACCCTCTCCGGAGTGTAGATGAGATCAATGAACGGCGAAGACATCCTCAAGCTGCGGCGTAAAGAAGCAGAGCTTCTCAAGAGGCTCGAGCGATTAAGGAAAGCGATGGCCGAAACCAAGGAGCTGAACACTTTAGCCTTCAAGGGCAAATTGTTTAAGGAAGCCCGGGAAGAGTTGAGAAGAGTTCAGGAGAAACTCGCCGGCCTCGAGACAAAAGAAACACCGGACTAACTCTTCCACTTTTCATGAGAGGTGCTTAAACATAAGGAGAAATTCAATGGCCGAGAAGAGAAAGCTCATCGGCAATTGCGGTTTGTCCTGAAATGATTGTCCAAGCTATACGCAGACGGTGGCCAATCTTGCCAGAGAACTGAGGAGGCGGCTTCGCCAGGACAGGTTCGATCAGTACGCAGACGCCATGGCAAAAATGCCAAGCCTCAAGGCGTTTGAAAACTACAGACAGGGGATTGAGCTTTTGGAGGCGATGGCGACAATCCGCTGCAAGGGCTGCCAGGCCGGGGGCTGGGACGGTAAATGTCAAATAAGAAAATGCGGAAAAGAAAAGAACATCAAAGGCTGCTGGCAGTGCGATATTTTTGAAACCTGCGAAAAACTTAACGCTCTCGGAGAAAGTGGCGATTTTACATATCTGAAGAATCTTCAAAAAATCAAAAGACACGGCCTGCAAGATTTCATCACGTCAAAAAGCCTCTGAGCTATCCGCCTGCACAGGGATTTCTCGATGCATCTCGGAGAGTTTGGAGTGGACCATCGAAGAATTAAAAATTGGGTTAATATGTAAACTGTCCCCAGTTTATCACTCGCCGCCGATTTGCAGGAGTTTGATCCGAAACGTCGGAGCCGTAAGCGGTCGGTTGGGGTCAAGGTCGTTGGCGAGCATGTCAATTCCGTTGAGCATCTCGTCGGCTGTCCCGGCGATGGTCAGTCCCTTGACCGGATAAGCGATCTTGCCGTCCTCGACCCAGAACCCGGCTGCCCCGCCACTGAAATTTCCGTTGACCGGGTTGATCCCGTAACCTGTCACTTCCTTCACGAGGAACCCGACCTTGGTCGCCTTGATGATATCTTCGGGCGACGCCTCGCCCGCCACCATATAAAAATTATGTGGCCCGATGCCCGGCAGGCTGGAAAACCCGCCTCGGGAGGCATTTCCAGTGCTCTGGACTCCTGCCCTCTTGCCTACGATCGTGTTGTACATGAACGCTTTAAGGACGCCCTTGTCCACGATGACCCTTTTCTGCGTCGGCACGCCTTCGCCGTCGAACGGCTTGCTGCCGAGCCCTTTCTCTCGGGTGCCGTCGTCGACAAGGGTGACCAGCTCAGAAGCAATTTTCTGGTCAATCCTTTTCCCGAGGAAACTCGCCCCTTGCAAGACCCGCTCTCCGTTAACCGCGGCTAATATTCCTCCCAATAGGGCATAGGCGACATCTCGGTCAAAGATGACGGACGCTTTCTGCGTCTTGACCGGCCGCGGGTCTAACATCGAATAGGCGTCGTGCGCTGCTTTGGCTGCGATCTCCTCGGCCGGCTGCAGGTCTTTGTAAAAACGCCGTCTGCAGGACTCGCCTCCCGAGGACTTCTGGTCCCCCTTCTCCGCCACGACATAAACACCGTACCCACACCCAGAGGCGTGGTAGTTCTTGACCAGGCCGCTCGAGTTGGCAATGACGACTTCCCCTTCTCCCTCATTATAACTCGCCCCCGCGCTTTTCGTGATCCTCGGGTCCTTCATGGCCAAGCTCTCGGCCTTCTTGGCCAGCTCAATTTTCTCCTCCATCGGGACACGGCTAATCTGCGGATCGTAAAGCCCCTCGACCTTGGTTATTCTCCTATCGTCAGGAACAACGTTGGCCGCGTCCGGCGTCGTCGTCCCGGCAAATTCGATGGCCCGGCTCAAGGCATCATCCAGGGCTTTCTCGCTAAGGTCATTCGAGCTCGCAAAAGCCATCCTGCCTTTAACAAACACTCTGAACCCGGCGCCATAACTGGCTGCTTCCTGGACGGTCTCAACCTCGCCGTTGCGCACACCGATCCTTAAATTCCGGCCGTTCTCGATATACACCTCGGCTGCCTCAGCTCCCTTTTTGAGGCATTTCCTCACCAGTTGTTCGGCAAATGCTTTGTAATCCATGGCTTTCTCCTATTTCAAGCGCACACGTCTCAGCGCGCCCTTGTCCCGCCGACGTTGATGCCGCGGATGCGGACTGTGGGCTGACCGGCTGTGACCTCGGCGTCCTGGCCTTTGCCGCAAATGCCTGGACCAAAATCAAGGTCATCACCGACCGCATCGATCCCCTGGATGATGTCGAGACTGTTGCCAACCAGAGTCGCGCCCTTGACCGGTATCGTCTTCTTCCCGTCCTCGATGAAATAGGCTTCCCGGCAGGTGAAGTTAAACATCCCCGTTGTCGGGTTAACGCTGCCGCCGCTCAAACTCTGGACGTAGAGGCCGCTTTTGGTCGAAGCCAGAATATCGGCCGGTTTGTCTTTGCCCCGGTCGATGAACGTGTTGGTCATCCGAGGGATGGGAATGAAGCGGAAGCTTTGGCGGCGGCCGTTCCCGGTTCGCTCCGCCTTGAGCTGCTTGGCCGACAAGATATCGGTCATAAACTTGAGGAGAACGCCGTCTTTGATCAGGACATTGCGCTTCATTTCGGTTCCTTCGTCATCGAAATTTGTCGTTCCGCGGAAGCAGGGGAGCGTCCCATCGTCTACCATTGTGAAAACGTCGCTGGCCACTTTCTTCCCCAACTTGCCGACGAAAACACCGATCTCCTTGGCGATGTTGTCGGCTTCGAGGGGATGGCCGACCGCTTCATGGACGAGCACGCCGCCCCAGCCATTTTGCATGACGACGTCCATCTTCCCCGCCGGAGCGTCCTTGGCCTCGAGCATAGCGACAGACTCTCTGGCACAGGCTCTGGCCACGTCCTCGGGCTTAACCTCGTCGAAGAGCTCGATACCCGAGTGCCGGCTCACCCGTTCCCTTCCCATGTGGGACGTGTTGTTGCCGACGCCCAGCGTCTGGATGACAAAGAAAATAAGCGGCAGCTCATCGCTTACATAGAGCCCCTCGCTGTTGGCGATGACCCGGCTCCGGACTTCATCATAATAATCGACCGAAGCCATCTTGATCCTGGCGTCATAAGCGAGGGCGGCGTCGTGGGCCCTCTTCATGATCTCAAGCCGCTTTTCGTCGGCCGCCCTCTGAAGCGGTATCTGGACGGTGATGTGGGACGGCCGCTTCTCTTCCTTCACGTCTACAGGTTTGATGGTCTTTCCTCCGCGGGCGACATAAGAAGCGACATCAGCAGCCCGGAGGAGTTTTTCTTGAGTAATCTCGTCCGTATAAGCATAGCCGGTCTTATCGCCCGAGATGACCCGAACGCCGGCACCCTGGCTGATGCCGAAGACGGCGCTCTTGAATTTCCCTTCCTCAAGCAGGATGCTCCGGGAGATCCGGTGTTCAACGTAGACTTCGCCGAATTCGCCGCCCTTGCTTAGAGAGCGGCGAATAACCTCATTCAGGTCCTCGAAGGCAAGCGCTGGCTTGGCCGGCTCCTCCTCGGCTAACAGGTCGCGCAAAAGAGCAGGCGTCGAAACCAGGGCCAGGCCTCCCTTGAGGCTCAATTCGAGAAACTTGCGCCGAGGGATGTCCCTGACGAGATAAAATTTAGAATTCATATAAATCCCCTTTCAATGATAGGATTTCTAAAAGACACAGCCAAGCAATTATAGCCCAACTCGGGCAAAGATACTAATTTCAGGAGACGCCGGGGGGCGGCAAAATGTTGCCAATAAAGCGAACGATCAGACATTCAAGAAACCCTCTCCAGATGATAGCCTCTCAGTTCTGCACCGTCGTCTATATGGAAAGAGGATCTTTGAGGGTCGATCTAGGCGGCAGCGGCCAGGGCCACGGCCAGCTTAATGGCCTCAATAAAACTTCGAGGGGAAGCAGCTTTCTTGCCGACAATGTCAAAGGCCGTGCCATGGTCCGGAGAGGTGCGGACAAAGGGAAGGCCCAGGCTGACGTTCACCCCGGTTCCAAGGGCCTGGAGTTTAAACGGGATGAGCCCCTGGTCGTGGTAAAGGGCGACGACGATCTTGCCTTCTTGGCCGAGCGTACTTCGGAAGATAACATCCGGCGGGAAAGGCCCGCTGATTGACAGGCCCAGCTTTTGGGCATCCTGGATGGCCGGAATGATCTCGTCAAGCTCTTCGCGTCCGAGAAGGCCATCCTCTCCGGCATGAGGATTGAGGCCTGACACGACGAGCTCCAACCCGCCAGGCCTGATTTTTTCCAAGCTCTGGTGAAGAATTAGGAAAAACCGGAGAAGGTTTCGCCGCCGGATTTTCTTCAGGGCTTCTCTTAGGGAAAGATGATGGCTGAACAGGGCTACTTTGAGCTTTCTCGACCAGAAGGCCATGATGGCTTCGGGATAGTACTGGCTGAGGTAATCCGTGTGTCCTTTCCACTTGAGGCCGGCCAGGTTCCAGGACTTCTTGGAGATCGGCGCTGTGACCACGGCCTGAAGATGCCCTTTCCTGGCTTCAGCGATGGCCGCTTCGAGGAAGCGGAATGAAGCCTGCCCGTTGGCTTGAGAAGGAACTCCTCGAACGAGGCCCTGAGCGGGGAAGGCCACTTCCCTCAAGCAAAGTGAGCCCTGGGCCGCTTCCAGGCCGGCCCTCCAGGTTCTTAGGGGAAGAGAAAAGCCTAACGTCTTTTCTTCTTTTCTTATGACCTGGCTGGCGCCGAAAAGAACATACTGGGCTCGGGGCAGGGGATAACGGCCGGAAAAGGCTTTGACGACGATTTCAGGTCCGATCCCCCCAGGGTCTCCGAGCGTGATGCCGACCTTGGGAAGGGTCATTTCGGTTTCTTTTTCTGCTCTTCCTCTCTTTTGAGGTCTTCCACTTTATAAAGGTATTTAATAGTGCTTTTATAGACAAGCAAGTTTGGAGCGCTGTCCCGATTGAGTTTGATGCAATTGCGGTCATACCATTCGATGTAGCCTTCGACGACCTCGCCGTCGGCGAAGACGATGGCCATCCGGGTTTTTTTGTTCATCTGCTTAAGGTAATAATAATTCTCTGCGTGAGTTTCATAGGGAGGATGCATTTTCTTCTTGGCTGACTCGCGGGCCCTTTCTTCCCGGATTTCCGCCAAGTTAGGTCTGATAAGCTTTCTATTCATCGGAAATCTCCACCTCTGGGACTAAAGGTTGTTTTTTGATTTACAAAATTCTACCACCTATCGAAAAATATTTCAAGAAAAACCTCGCCCGTCCAAACTCTGTCATCGGGGAATCAACGGCTTCAAGGCCTCGTACCAGTTTTTGGCCAGGAGCCTGTATCCCTCGCTTGTGGGATGAACATCGGAAAGCAACTGAGGGTGTTCTAAAAAAAGAGAATAGTTATCCACCAGAACAAGCTTCTCCTCTGCGGAGATCTTTTTCAGGAGGGGGTTGATCTCTCTAACCACTCTTTCCGCGGACCGGGCGCTGAAAGGAAAAGAAAGCTCCTCGGGCAGCGGAGGAATCGTGGCCAGAAGGACCTCGGACCTGTGCCCGCTCCTGTTTTTGAAACCCCTAAAAACAGCGACAATCTCCCTTATCGCTCGTTCGAATTCTTCGGCCGCTGTAAAATCGCCGTCCTCGCGGACATCGTTAGTGCCAAGCTGGAGGAGGACATAATCAGGGTGTTCCTCGGCCAATTCCCGTTTCTTCTGACTCAAAAACCTCAGGTATTCTCTCGATGTGTATCCTTTCCGGCCGCAATTCAACACTTTGGCCCGAAGACCGTCCTGACTGAACATCCGCCGGAGGTGGCGGGGATATTCCGCCTCGGTGATGCTATCTCCAGCACAAATGACGATGATTCCTCGGGCTGGCGATGAGCATGAAGCCAAAAGAAGGCAAGCGAGAATCGCTCCCACCGCCATCCTTTTTCGTGATTTTCGCAAGCAAAGCAGGGGGATTCCAAGGGGGAAGGCCTTCTTGGTCGCAGGACGAAGTCCGAGAAGGGCAGGCAGGGAGCGGAGCGACCGTTGGAAGGGGGAAAGCGAAGCTTTCTCCCTCCAAGAAGTCGCTGTGGGAAACGAGCGGGCTAACGAATCCCAACTCCGAGCGCGGCCGGGGGTATACCGCGACAGGCCCCATCGGATGATGTCGGCAATCGTATGCTCCATGTTTCGCCCGCTGGAATTAGATTCGCCACCAGTATGAAAACTTGACGAAATAATAGCGGCCAGTTCCCCTGAAAACGCCGTTTGCGTCCTTCTGCCGGTTGTCGTCTACCCCAATATAAAAAACCGTCCCGGGTCTGTATTCGTAGGAGAGAAGGAGGCTAAGATAGAGTTCTTTGTCATAATCGTCGTAGTCGGTGATGAGCCTTACCGAGAGAGGCCGGGAGATCTGGTAATTGAGTCGCTGAGAAATGATGTTAATCTTATAGACATTCTCCCCGCCTTTCTCCTTGCAAAACGTGTTTTTTTCCCAGTTGTAAGAAAGCTTCAGGTTCGACAGCGGCTTTAAGTCCAGGGTCGTTTCAAACCCGGTCCTATAGCCGAGATAGGGATTCTCATCATAGTAGATGCCATCGCCAAAGTTTAGCCGGATGTCTCCGCTGAGCCAGGAGAAAGGCTCAGACCCGAGACCGATCCGGTACTGTTTCTGATAAAAATCGACACCGTTGTATCGTTCGAGCCCGGAGGTAAAGCTGGCCCAGCAATGGGTCTGCCGCCAGCCGTTCAAAAAAATCGAGATTACGTACTCCTCATCGGTCAGAGTGTCGCTGAAATCGTATATCCTCCTGTATTCGAGGGAAGGCCTGATGGAAACAATCCATTCATTTTGGGGAAGAAAGGCATAGCTCGCCCGGGTGTTGAAGAAACGGATGTCTCGCCGCCGGAAAAAGCCCAGGGATGCCTCAAAATCCGGGGGAATGCTCAGATACTCAGCCGAAAGCTGGAGGTGGCGCGAATTATGACTGAAGTTGGCCAGGTAAGCGGGAACAAACTTTGTTTTCTCGGTGGCTGTTTTCGTGATCGAGCCGAGCGCTTGAAAGGAGATGCGGTTATAATCCAAGAATTTAAAATGTCCGTCCACCCCGGCAACCCGATTATAGGTGGCTGAAAGAGGACCGCCCGGAGTCTCTACTTCCTTATCTGTCGCAATGATTCCGATATAAGACTCGGAAAACAAATCCTTTTTCAGGCGAAAGATGTTAACAAGGGACCGATAGGTCGGCTCTCCTGATTCATCTTCCTCATCCTCATCCTCCTCTTCTTCGTCGTATATTTTAAGGGCAGCAGAACTCTGGTCCAATGAGCTGAGAAAACCGATGGTCGTCCCTTTCATTTTACCGGTCAGCTTGATTCCCCACCGGGGATTGGCGATCGTCCGAGTGTAGACGAGCTCGAAGGGAGTGTCGAAATAGTCTTTGCCTTCCAAGAAAAACGGCCTCTTTTCCGGATAATAAAGGGCATACCGCTGGTTGACGTCGATCTGCGGCATGTCAGCTTCGACCTGACTGAAATCCGGGTTATAAGTCGAGTCAAGGGTCACGTCAGAAGTGATCCCCCACTTGAAATTCAGTCCTCCTTCGGGGTCGAACTTGCGGCCGGATTCCTGAAGCCCCGTAAAGACAGGCATAATCTCGACATTTTTCCCCTTCTGGATGACACCGTTTATCTGCAAAGTCCCGGCCTGGACTAAAAAGCCGTTGACGCTCCTCGAATGCGGCGGCCAATAAATCTCCTCGTTCTTGCGCCGGATCGTCCTCATGATTTTAAGTCCCCACTTCTGGGAAGGTGAGTTGGGGAAACGAAGGCTCTTAAAAGGAATCGCTATTTCGACGGCGTAACCTCTCTCATCCATACGAGCATTGGCGAGAAAAAAGGTGTCCCAGTTCCGGTCGAACCTCTCGAAACCTCCTCCCCCTCCACCCATGCCTCCGCCCCGGCCGCGCCGGCCAGTCCCTTCGCTGAAGACACCGTCTGTCTGGATGCCGCAGGGGTTGACCTGGAAGACAAAGGCCCGTTTCCTGTCGTTGAACGTATCGAGGTACACGGTGACCTCGTCATCCCCCGATGATCGATCCCGCTGCGTCAGACAGGCCCTGATCGCGTTGGGATCAGAATCAAAACAGCGGAGGGCAATGTAGAGATTCTCTCTGTCATAGCCGATATGAGCTCTCGTCTTTTCCGAGGGCGCGGCTCCTTCCAGAGGCTCGAATTGAGTGAAATCCTCGATGACCGCCCCTCTCTCCCAGAGGGGATTCTCCAGGATACCGTCGACCTGGGGCGGCGTTGGGAATTCAGGAACATTGATCTGATAGGAACCTTCATTTCCCTTCGATTTTGCCGAGGACATAGAAAAATTCGCCAAGAGCAGGCTGAGGATCAGGAACATAATTCGGCTTCTCTTCATTTTAAACAAGGCCTGTTATTATAAGCGAATATCAGCAGGATGAGAATCGCCCCTGCTGTCATCCCCCCCATTTATTCACTCCTCCTGATCTGATCAAGGGCGATGTTTCTATTTTTAAGGATGGTGCCCATCGCTTTTTCCAGGTTGGCCAGGGAAAGCGTGTAATCGACGATGGCTTTGAGCTCAGCAATCTGGGCATTGCTCAGGTCTCTTTGGTATTGCAGGACAACAAAATTTGTGGTCAGGCCCACCCGGAGTTTCTCTTCTTCGGCCTGGAGTTTCTTCTCAGCCAGCTCCCTGGCCAGTCGATAAGACTGGACTCCTTTATAGTTCGCCTCTACCGCTCTGACGGCGTTCCTGATCTCCAAGAAAATGACCTGCTCCTGGTTTTTCAGCCGCAGCTGGGCCTGTTCCAAGTTAAGCCTGGCCTGGGCATATTGAGCTTTCGAGAAAACGGAACTCAGCGGCACGTCCAGGGTCAGGCTGACCGACCAGTTTTTGTACTTGAAGCCCAGGGCATCCTTGATGGCTCCGCTGGCTCCCCCGGGAACGATATCAATGACATTTCCGCTGATGGGATCGGAGTAAATAATCCTGTCTCCTGAGATGCCGGGACTCCAGTAAGAAGCTGTCAAGTCGAGCCTGGGCAGGAGTTGATTCTTGGCATAGCTGAGGTTCAAGTCCTGGGTCCTCAGCTCAACCTTGAGAGATTTGAGCTCAGGCCGGTTCTCCATGGCCGTCAGGAGAGCTTCGTCCAGGCTTATCTCTTTTTCATCGAACCGCGGCTTATCCACGGGTTGAATGGGGAGAGCCAGTTTAATTTCAGACTCGGGCAGGTTGATGATCGTCCGAAGCCGGTCCTCGTTGCTTTTGACCTGGACTTCCGCTGAAAGAATATCCGCTTCTCTCGATGCGACTTCGGCCTGGGCGCTCAGGATATCGATCGGCGCCATCGTCCCCACCTCCACAGCTCTCTGGTTCTTGACCAAAAGGTCCCGGGCTAGCCGGAGAGACTGCTGCCTGACCTTGAGGTTTTCCTGGCTGTAAACAAGATTCCAGTACGCCTCTTCTACTGAATACACCGTCTCCGCAAGCGTCGCTTCCAGGTCGTTTGCAGATATCTCCAGGTTATTTTGGCTGATGACGATATCCCGTCGGGTCATCTTGATCCCGAAACCCCTCAATAGGGGCTGGCTGAAGTCAAAGCGCAACGTGTTCCCGAAACGGGGGTTGACTGTCTGGAATCTGCTGGTCGTGAAGTTTTTGTAGCCAGTTAATGAAGCCGTAATCGTGCCCCCCGTCGGAATGAGCTGAGAAACTTGAGCATCGTAATCGCTCATCCTGGTCGTTGTGCTTTCAGAAGCTTCCAGCCAGGAGTATGAAGCGCTCATCCGGTTCTCCTTGCCAAAACCGAATCCCAGCGTCGGCAGGAATTTCTCCTTGGCCTGGGAAACGGAGAGTGCAGCAATCTCAGGGCCCAGAACCTGGATGGCTACGCCATAGTTGTTCTTCAGCGTCCTGAGGACGGCATCATCAAGAGTGAGCCTGAGCGCTGCTTCTTTATCCTGAACCCAGCCGCTGGATGTCACGAGCACGACGAGAAGCGTTAACAGAATCAATTTTCGACGTAACATGGCAAACCTCCCTGATTAAGTCAAAGTGACTTTATTCGTAGCGCAAAGCTTCGATAGGATCGAGCCTCGAGGCCTTGCGGGCGGGATAAAACCCGAAAAAAATCCCCACCGAGGCTGAAAAAAGAAAAGCCAGGGCGATGGCATTTAGAGAAACGGCTGTCCTGAACTGGGAAAAGACGGGAACATGAACCAAAAGCTTGGAGAGCCCGACGCCAAAAAAGACGCCGACCAGCCCTCCCATCACGCTCAAGACAACGGCCTCCGTCAAAAACTGAAGGAGGATATCTTTTTCCCTGGCTCCGACAGCCATGCGGATACCGATTTCGCGGATTCTCTCGGTCACGGAGACCAGCATGATGTTCATGATCCCGATGCCGCCGACAAGAAGAGAGATCGAGGCAATGCTACCGAGGAGGATAGTCATGATTTTCGTGGCCTCGGCTGCGCCCTCGGCGATCTCGGTCATGTTCCGAACCTGGAAGTCATCCTCGGCGCCCGGGGCGATCTTGTGCCTGATCCGGAGAAGCTCTTCGATTTGCCGCTGAGCCTCCTGGGTTTTCTCCATAGACACAGCCTGGATGTCGATAGAGGAAAGGTAATCGCGGCCCATCAGCCTTTTCATGGCCGAGGTGTAGGGAACAGTGATCATGTCGTCGCGGTTAAACCAGCCCCCGGACTCGCCCTTGGCTTTGAGCACACCCAGAACCCGGAAGGGGATTCTGTTGATCCGAATGATCTTGCCTACAGCATCCTCGTCCTCGAAGAGATTCTTCTTGACTTCGCTGCCCAGGACACAGACTTTGGCCGCGGACCTGACATGCCCTTCCTCAAAGTAGGTGCCGGTCTCTGCCTCCCAATTGCGAATCTCCGGATACCGGGACCCGGTTCCCTGGATGGAGGTGTTCCAGTTCTTGTTGCTGTAAACGACCTGAGCCCTCGTGCTGACTGAGGGCGATGTGTACTTCACTGCATTGCACTGTTGTTCGATGGCTTCAGCATCTTCGGGTTTGAGCGTGTTAAAACCCCCGAAGCCGCTGTGAATACCTCCTCTGCTGCGGCTGCCCGGAGAGACAAAAAGGAGGTTGGTGCCCATGGAGTTAAACCGATCCTGGACGCCGCGCTTGGCGCCCTCGCCGATGCTGACCATGGAGATGACGGCTCCCACTCCGATGATGATGCCCAGGGCAGTCAAAAAAGACCGCATTTTATTCCGGCCGAGTGCTCTGATCGCGACCTTGCTCGTCCTCAGTATGTTCATGGCTGGACCTCCCTGCTCACGTAATCTCCGCCTCCCTTGCCATCCTCCTCCTCCCTGAGGATTTCCCCGTCCCGGATGTGGAGCCGTTTTCTGGCGTAACAGGCAATGTCGGGCTCATGGGTAACCATGACAAGAGTAATCTTTTTTTCTTCGTTCAGCCGCTTGAAGATCTTCATTATCTCCTGGCTCGTTTTGGTGTCCAGGTTCCCGGTCGGCTCGTCAGCTAAGATCAGCGAGGGGTTGTTGAGCAGCGCTCTGGCGATGGCGATCCTCTGCTGTTCTCCGCCAGAAAGCTGGTTTGTCCTGTGGTAAGCCCTTTCCCGCAGCCCGATCAGCTCAAGGGCCTGGAGGGCCAGCTCAGTCCTTTGCCTGGTATGGACATCGGAGGAGTAAAGGAGCGGGAGCTCGACATTTTCCAGAGCCGTCGTTCTGGGCAACAGGTTGAATGTCTGGAAGACAAACCCGATTTTTTTGTTCCGGATACGGGCCAGCTTATTCTTGTCAAAGGTGGAAACCTCTTCGCCCTCTAGGAAATACTTGCCCGCAGTTGGCCTGTCCAGGCAGCCGATGATGTTCATCAGAGTTGACTTGCCCGACCCTGAAGGGCCCATGATAGCCAGGAATTCTCCCGTCTCGACTTTATAAGAAATGCCCCGCAGGGCATGCACTTCGGTCTCGCCGACTCGGTAAATCTTGGTCACGCCCTCAAGCTGGATTAGGGGAATGGACATTTTCTTCCTCTTTCTCTTTGTTCCTCGAGGCAAATTACCGGGGACCAGGCATGAACATCATCCGCTGGGGATTCCGTGAGGTTGTGCTGCTGGAAGTCGAACCTCCGCCCGTTTCATAACCAACGATAACAAGCTGGCCCTCTTTTAAATCACCTCGCACAAGCTCTGTGTAGGTGTTGTCGGTGACGCCGGGCCGGATGAAAGTGAGGCTGAGCTTTCCCTTCTCATCGAGGAACCAGAGCACAGACGGCCTTCTGGATCCGGCTTGACCCGTTTCCTGGGAAAAACCTCCTCCCTGGGCGAAGGCCATCATCCGCAGGCCGCTCGCCTGCCCGGATGGCGCCGCCTGGCGTTGACCGGCTTCGGCCGCAGGACCTCCTCCCTCAGCCTGGCGCTTGGCCATCATTTTCTGCCTTGTCTCCTCCATTATTTTTTTCATCTCCTCGGCCGCCAGGTCCGGCGTAAACCTCAGAGCCGAGTTGGGGACTCGAAGGACGCCTTTGGCCTCACCGGTGATTATAGAGACTGTGGCGGTCATGCCGGGCCGGAGCTTCATTCCAGGGTTGTCCACGTCAACAATAGTCGTGTAGGTCACGACGTTCTGGGTCACGGTTGCAGAGTAGCGGACCTGCTTGACGATCCCGTTGAACGTATCATTCGGAAAAGCGTCAACAGTGAAGCGCACCTTCTGACCCTCGCTCACCTTCCCGATGTCCGCTTCATCAACGCTGCACTCGACCTGCATCTTGCTCAAGTCGTTGGCGATCTCAAAGAGCTTGGGGGCTTGGAAGCTGGCCTGGACTGTCTGGCCGATATTGATGTTCCGGGAAATCACGATGCCGTCGATAGGCGACCGGATGATCGCATAGCCGAGGTCCACCTGGGTCGACTCAAGCTGCGACCTGGCTTGTTCCACCTTGGCCTCGGCTGACTGAAGGTCGGTCTTGGCGCCGAGATATGAAGCCTCAGCCGCCTCTTTCTCCTCGTAGGAAATCAGGTTCTTCTCGAAAAGGCTCAGGGCTCGCTCGTACTTTTTCTCCAGGTTAGCCAGGCTGACCTTGGCCTTCTCGAGCGAAGCCACGGCGCTCAGATAATTGGCCCGGTTCTGGTCGACCTTCGTCTGAAGGATGGACTTGTCGAGCTCCGCCACGACCTGGCCCGCGCGAACCTGGGAATTGAAATCAACATAAAGCTTGTCGATCTTCCCCGAAACCTGGCTCCCCACTTCCACGACCGTGACAGGGTTTAGCGTTCCCGAGGTGATCACCAAAGCCTCAATATCACCTTTGGTGATGGCCTCTGTTTTATACCTGATCACTCCGTTGCCGTTTCCCCTGAGAATGGCCCATCCCAGAATCGCTCCTGCGGCGACGACCAGGGCCGAAACGCTGATAGCAACCTTTTTCTTTTTCATCTCATGTCTCCTTTGGGGTATTCTCCCAAGTTTGGCTTCCTCCCGTTCTCCCTTCTTTTCTCATACTCCCTTTTTCTCTCTCGAAGATAGTTCTGGATCATCTCCTCGAACTTCTTTCTCTGCTCCGCTGTCAGCACGCCATCAAGCTCGCTTTTGAGCTCCGCTCGAATCTTCGTCAAACGGCCATGCATGTCGGAGCGCAATTCCCTCAGTTTGACGTCGTTTGTCTCAAATATTTTTTTTATCCGTTCCTGCTGCTCGACCGTAAGCTCCAGGTCACGGGCCATCTGCTCAAGAGAGGGGAAGTTGACCCGTTCTTTCTGAGCTCGAGCGATCCGGGCATGCCGTTTTTTCTGGAAAAAATATCTCTCACTCCAGATTCCACCGAGCAGACCGGCAGCAAAGGCAACAAGAATGGACAGGATAAGCCAGAACTTATATTTTCCCATCATGGCGTGTATCTCCTTGCGAGGTCCTTTGTCTCGGAGGCCGCGAAGATCAGCATCATGTTTCGGTCTTCCGCCCTTTTCTGGTCCAGGATGGTGGCAGCCTCAGCCAGGGGGTTTTCGTTGTGAAGGAGAAGGATCTCGGGCTGGCTTAACTCCAGGGATTCCTGAGGGCGGAAGAAAAGAACTCCCAAGCCGAAAAGCACAGCCATAGCCAGGGAAACCGCAGCTGCTTTGGCCGCCCAGCGTCTCGAGAAAAGAGCTGGAACCATTTTTTCTTTTTCCTTCAGTTTCGCGATCAACCGCTGCTCAAAGTAAGGCAGGGGCTCCGGCGTCTCAACCCGCAGAAGGCTTAAGATTTGGCGATAGTCCTGTTCCCTTTTCCGACAGAGGGAGCAGCTTTCGAGATGGCGGTTAAGAAGCGCTTTGCCCTTATCCCCCAGTCTCCCGTCAAAAGAAAGAAGGAGGTATTTTTCGGCCCGTTTACAGTTCATTGTCTCCTCCTTTCTCCTTGATATCTCTGGCTAGTCGTTCCCGCAGCATCCGGCGAGCCCGGAAAAGGCGCGAGTCGACTGTGCCCATGGAAATGCCAAGCACCCGCGCAATTTCTTCATAGGAAAAGCCCTGGATGTCTCTGAGCACAAGAATCACCCGGTAATTGCGAGGAAGACCCCGGAGCGCAGCCCAGACGAGAGACCGGCGCCGCTCCCGCCGTCGTCCCTCCTCATAACCCCTGTCTTCTGTGGCAGCTTCCTTTTCCGGAATATCCTGGAGAGAAAGATCCTTCCTCCAGCGTCTGCTTTTCCTTAAATAGTCCTTAATATGATTAACGGCCACCCGGAACAGCCAGGTCCCGAACTCCGAGCGGAACTTGAACTTGGGCAGGACGAAATAGGCCTTGATGAGGATTTCCTGGGCCAGGTCGTCCGCCGCAGCCCTGTCCCGAGTTAAGCCGTAAGCCAGGCTGAACACTTTGGTCTTGTACCTCTCAACCAGTTGTCCGAAGGCCTCTCCGTTTCCTCGCTGAGCGAGCCGGATGAGCTCTTTCTCTTCCATCCCTGAACACGTCCGCAGGACCTCCCTCCAAGCTTTAGACGAAGGCCCAAAAAAAATCTTCCCTCTTGTATTAAACCCCAGCTCTGCGGCTAAGTTTCAGAAGGAGAAAAAAAGGCCGCTACTTCTTCTTAGCGGTCCACTCCATGGTCCCCATCTGGCCCATTTCGGCGGTGCCGGACATCGCGTCGCCCTCCACTGTCCCCTTATAGGTGACCGTGAATTCTCCCTGGGGAGTGCTCCGAGTGACAGTCCATTCAATCTCGTTTCCTTTGACCGTCCCTTCACCCGTGACTTCACCGCCCCTGAATCCCTGCATGGTCACGGTGATCTTCTCGCCCTCCTGGACGAACTTGATGACCGAGGTCCTTTCCCCCCGCGGCGTCTTCATCGTGAAATCCCATTCTCCGCTTACGTCTGTTCCCTGAGCCTGGATGAAAAGGGTCAGAGAAGCGAAGACCAAAAGACCGGAAGCCAGCCAACACATTATCTTCATGCCTTCTTCTCCTTCCATAAGTATGTATTATACATCTTTCTATGGATTAGACAATAAGTGTCCGCAAACCTATTGCATCTTTAGTTCAATGAAAGAGACGGGGCCCGTCGCGGTTCACGCCCGGAGACACTTACGAAGAGACTTGCCTGCCGCACCCCGTTGACAGGCGCCGTAATCACCAAACAGGACGGCCTTTTCGGAGCACCGCGCTTTTGTAGTCCTGGACCGTATCGATGTCGCTCAGAATAATCGAGCTCGAGACATTGACTTCGAGGATGTCTCCAGAATGCCTCTGGAGCAGTTGACGCAACCCCACGCGGGGATCAAGAGCCCCAATTTCCTGGCGGTATTTGAGATCGATGAGCAGCGGATGGCCTCTTTTTTTGCGGTAGACGGGAACGACCAGCCCCTTTTTTCTCCGACCATACGCTTCGATCATACGATCGATGACTCGGGCTGAAAGAGCGGGCTGGTCGGCCAAGATAATGACAGCCGCCTGGCATAAGCGGGGGAGGACGGAAATTCCCCGTTGAACGGAAGAAAGCATCCCCTCCCGGAAGCGAGAGTTGACGGCTATCTGAACATCATAGGTCTTGATTTTCTGCCTGATTTTCCGCCACTCGGAGCCCAGGACGACCACCGTCCTGTCAACCCGGGAGTCGAGCGTCTTCTGGATGACCGTTTCGATCATGGTCTTCTCGCCGTAAGGAAGAAGGAGCTTCGCTTTCCCCATCCTCTTCGATTCTCCGGCCCCCAGGATCACTGCCCAGATCATCAAACCTTATCCTCTCATGTCTTGTCGGGCTCTGCTTCTCGCGAGGACAAGCTCGGCAGCAATGCTCAGGGCAATCTATTCGACGGTCTTGGATCCGATCGCCAGTCCGACTGGTGCATGAACGCGGTCGAACTCAGCCTCTGTCGCCCAGCCTTCCTTGAGGAACCTCTCCCGCATCAGGGCCACCTTCCGTCGGCTCCCGATCATCCCAACATAGACGGCCGGCGAACGGAGGCAAGCTCTGAGGGTTTCAGCATCTTGGCGGTGGCCGCGCGTCACGATGACGATATAGGTGTCTGCGGAAACAGGAAAACTCCGGACAGCCCTCCCTATGTCGTCGACAATGAGGCGATCGGCCTCAGGGAACCTCTGCGGGCTGGCGAAGTCGGGCCTGTCATCGATAACCGTAACCTCGAAATCCAGGAATTTGCCGAGATGAGCCAGCGCCTGGCCGACGTGGCCAGCGCCTGCGATAAGCAACCGGGCGAGGGGATAAACCGGCTCGAGAAAAAGAAGGTTCTGTCCGCTCCCCTTGCTCTTTCTTTTCGCTCTTCTGACGATCCCGGGTGTCCGTTCACGGAGGATTTTCTCACTTTCGATCGCACCAGGAAAGAGTTTGAGTTCAGTCAGGTCTTTCGGGCTGGCTGACGGATCAAGCCAGAGCCGCCGAATGCCCGCCTCCCCGCCGGGCGAAACATCAACCCGGGTGGCTAAAACGCCGGGCCGGCGAAGAAGCAGAGACTCTTTCATGTCAACGAACGCCTGAAGGCTCCTGGAAGGTGCGGCATCGATGAGAACAGCAACAGACCCGCCGCAGACAGCCTCGTCGGAGGAACCGTCTCCCTGGAGCTTGAATTCATAGAGCAGAGATTTTTTTGTCTGGAGAGCGGAGAGGGCTTTTTTCTGAGCGTCGGCCTCGATCATTCCTCCGCCGAGGGTCCCCAGAACCAGGCCTGTCTCCGAAAAAACGGCCGAGGCCCCCGCGACCTGAGGCGTTGAGCCGCTGGTTTCGATAATCGTCGCTAAGGCCAGCGGTTGATGCTGCTCAATCCTCGGGAGGAGGCCGGGGTAGATGTTCTTTCTGCTGTCCACAGGAATTCTTCCAGTCGCTTGATGCCATTATTTTCCTACCACAGATGAACAGAAAATTAAAGCAATGGTTTTTATCAATTCATTGTCTAATGATATGGAAATCACCCGACATAATGAAGAGGAGGATACAGTCATGATTGCCTTGAAACCTCATCCGGCGGGAAGAGACATCATCGTAAGGATTTCAAACGGAACAAAGGGAGTGGGCCAAGTCATCATTCGCAACACCAAAGAAAGAATAACGCTGGAAGGCAAGCCCTACCATAAATATCAGATCATCAGGCCGCGGGGATATGAAAAAGAGGAATTCTTCCATCGCGCCGACAGAGGTTACGAGGCTTTGCTCAGCGTCGTCTTCATGGCTCTGGCCGACGCCGAGAGCAACAAATAACATCTCCCAGATACAAGATTGTCGGCTGTTCGACAATTTTGTCGGGCTCAGGCCCGGCCGGAAGTTCCAACTTACTGAAAATAAATAAATTATATGTTGGCACGAACCTTGCTAAAAAAAGAGCCTTGAACGAAAATGAAAGGAGGCTCGACATGAGCTTAAAAAAAGCATTAGCTCTCATCGGATTCGCCCTCATCCTCGGGGCAGGTTTCGTCCTGGCCCAGGACCAGGCAAAGGCCACCGAGACGAACAGGGTTCAGGCCAAGATCAAGGCCGAAGTCCAGACGCGGATGATGTTCATGGACCAGAACGGGGACGGCGTTAACGACCTTTACCGCGACCATGATAACGACGGCATCCCCAACTGTCAGGATCCCGACTGGACACGGTTTGAGAATGGCTCTGGTTACAAAAGCAGGTTCGGGCAAGCTGGTCATCAGAGCAGGATGGAAAACCGCGGGGGTTTCCATGGCGGTCAGAGCTGGTCCAACGCTTCGTTCCGCAACAGCCAGAACGGCTTTGGCGGCGTCTGCGACGGAACAGGCCCCAACGGAAAAAACAACCGCAAGGGGCGGAGTTAAAATGATCGAGCGGAGAAAGGGGCGCCAGCCCCTTTCTCCTTTTTTCCCGGAGAAGACGATGCGAAAAATCACGTTGGCAGGAGTGATGCTACTCCTCCTTGGCCCTCTGGCAAAGGCTGACTCTATGAACTTGTCATTCTTCCAGAGCTCGACCGACAACCTCTTCCAGACAAGCTTCGCCGAGAAGGATCAGATTTCCAGCCTTTCTTTCTCTTTCGAGAAGAGCGTCCCGCCGTTTTCTTTTTTCTCTGAGGGGAGTTATTCCTATCTTCATGAAAACACCGGAGTGAGTTATTACGTCCAGAACCTCGGACTTGATTACGTCTATCCCCTCAATGAAAAAACCGCCCTCTACCTGGCTCTTAAGGCTGCTGGGACGCTTTACCGCGCCGACTACTCTGACTTCAACTTCTTCTCTCTCGGTGCCATGGCTGCGACCAAGACTTACCTTAATCAGACGTCGATCGTGAAATTCACCTACACCTTTGATTATAAAAAATACAAAGATCATCTTTTCGATTTCACCAGCCACCTGGCCACCCTCTCGATCGACAAGTTTTTCGAGACACGATCAACGCTAAAGGCCGAGCTCAGCTGGGGATATAAGTATTTTCTTCATCCCTTTCTGGCGCTCGACAGTTTTTCCGATGCTGAGATTGCTTATCAACACGGCAGTCACGGCATAGGTCCTGGCCATCATTTCGAGTCCAGGGCTCTCGTCAGACCAATTGCCCAAGGTCAGGATCAGGGGCAAGGCCTCCAGATTTTTTCCCTAAACGGCCTCCTCGCCCAGGGAGTGGGAGATAGAATAGGGTTGAGGGTTTCAGGAGTCAGGCAGTGGACTCTCTCCGGAGAGAACCCGTTTGCCTCAATCGAAGAATTCTACCTGGTGGAGAACCCTACCTACGATGTGTTTTCCTGGTGTGGCACCGGCCTGTCTGCTCAGCTCACTGTCGAAGCCCTCTGGAATACTCAGTTGAAAATCGGTTATACTAAATTCTCCAAAGAATTCCCGGGGATTGAGGCCATGGACGAGGAAGGAGTATCGCTGGCTGCGATAAGGCAGGATACAAGAAACCAGTGGGAAGCTCGCCTGGAGAAAAATTTCCCCGCCTTCTCAGTTTATCTTTCCTATTCCTATATGAACAATATTTCCAACGACACTCTCTTTGACTGGCAGGGGCATTTCCTCTCCGCGGGCATCGGCTGGAATTTCGCCTGGTGAGCGGAAAGATGATCGCCTCAAGAATGCTTCTTTCCTGTTTTGTGCTTGCGGTTGGAGTGGCCGTTTCGTTCGGCGAGCAGCCGGATCATTTCTACAACGTCGATACAGAGCGGCGAGTTGAGGGCACCATCAAGCAGCTCATTTTTGAGCCCCGCTACGAAAAAGGCGCCCCTTTTCTCATTCTTCTTGTCGAGGAGAGCCAGACCGGCCGGGTTTACAAGGTCGAGATCAGCCCTGTCTGGTTCTTCGATCATGACCTCCATAAAGGGGAGAGGGTGAAAATCACCGGATCTCTGTATGCCAAGGACGACGCTCTGTTCATCATCGCCCGCCAGCTTCAGGTCGGGGGTGAAACCTTTTTGCTACGGGACAGGCGCGGCTTTCCAGGCTGGCGGGGCGGTCAGATAAAGGGTAAGATAAAGCGCCGAGGCCGGGGAACGTGAAGAGGAAAGATTTTTTCCTTTTTTTTCTCCTTCCCTTCGCCGGGATTTTTATCATCTTCTTCTTTATTTCCTCAATTAACAGAACCTTCATCCAGCGGGCGGGCGAAGGCCTGATACTGGAGCAGCTCCAGGCCACGGCCGAAATCCTCAAAGTTAACATCGGCCACTTCCTGGAGGAAGGGGTCGCCCCGGAAGCGATCTTCAAGCCCTTTGCCGCTGAAGAGAACATCTACTACTTGGCTCTCCTCGACCGGGACAACCGCATTCTCAGCTGGAGTTCGCGTTACGAGGGCTATCTTCCCTTCTCCGCCCGGGATTCCGGCCGAAAAGAACCCTGGATCATCACCTCGCCGGCCGGGAAAATTTTTAACCTCCTCACACCAGTCACCGGAGAAAACGAGGAACCGTACGTCCTTTATCTCGGCTATTCTCTCGGCAGTCTGGAGCAGATGGCCGCCAGCTCTAGGCGGAATTTTCTGTTCGTTTTTGGGTTTTTGGCGGCCGTGGGCGTCCTCTTCTTCATCGGCATCTTCGGACTTCAGAGGAACTACCTGGAGAAAAAGAAAGAGGCTGAAGAGGAGAAAAGAGAAAAAGAGAAGTTCAAGGAGATATCGGGCCTCACTTCAGCCGTCGCTCATGAAATCAAGAACCCGCTCAACAGCCTGGCTCTTCTCTGCGAGCTCCTGTATAAAAAAGGGCCGCCAGAGATAAAGGAAAACGCTGCCCTGGGGAAAGAAGAAGTGCGTAAAATCTCCCAGGTCATCGACCAGTTTTCCGACGCTCTCAAGCCGCTCCGGCTGAATAAAGAGAGAACCTGTCTCCGCGACATCGTCGAATCGGCCCGCCTGTCCCTGCCGGCCGAATCAGGGAAGAGCGCCGTTTTTTTTCGCTATAAAGAAGACAAGCCCATCGTCCTCGAGGCGGACAAAGGCCTCCTCGCCCGGGCTTTCCTCAATCTTCTTCGCAACGCCTTCGAGGCCACAGAGAGCGGAAGTGTTTCTGTTATTGCGGAAATGCGCCGAAAAAAGGTCCGGGTCCGGGTTGAAGACACGGGGAAGGGGATAGCGCGAGAATATCTCGGCCGCCTCTTTGACCCCTTTTTCACAACCAAGGAAAGGGGGATGGGTATCGGCCTCTACCTGGCCAGAAAGATCGTCGAAGCTCACGAGGGCAAAATCGAGGTTAAAAGCGAGCTCGGCCGGGGTACGGCGTTTGTCATCCAGCTACCGGGAGGTTCCCATGAGTAAGGCCCTGATTCTTGTTGTCGAGGACGACCCTCTCCAGAGGCGTCTGATCAAACAAAACCTCGAGCGGGAGGATTACACAGTCTACGAAGCCTCGTCCGGCAAGGAGGCCAAAGAACTCATCCGTGTTTATCCCTTTGACATCGCTGTCGTCGATTATAAGCTCGCCGGCGAAACGGCAATCGACGTCATCCAGGATCTCCTGACTCAAAGCCCTCTTCTGACGCCGATCATCGTCACGGCCTTCGCCAACATCGAGAACGCTGTTGAGGCCATGCGCCGGGGCGCCTACGACTATATCGTCAAGCCGATTGACTTCGAGAAATTCCTGCTCGTCATCGAGAGGGCCCTGGAGAGGCAGAAGCTGCGCCAGGAGGTCTCGGCGTTGCGCTCCTCCTTGGAAGAGAAATTCAGCTCCAGAAATTTCGTCTTCGCTTCGTCCAAGATGGAGGAGGTGGCCCGGCTTATCTCCAAAGCCTCCCGGAGCGACGCAACGGTCCTTATCTCCGGTGAAACCGGTACGGGCAAGGATCTTGTGGCCAAGACTATTCATTACTCCTCCCGAAGAAAGGCCGGGCCGTTCCTGGCCGTGAACCTTCCCTCGCTTCCGGAAAGTCTCATGGAGGGCGAGCTTTTCGGCGCGGAGAAGGGCGCTTTTACTGGAGCCTTCGAGAGAAAAATCGGCAAGTTCGAGGCGGCCTCGGGCGGGACTCTTTTTCTCGATGAGATCGGAGACCTCTCCCTGCCGCTCCAGGTCAAGCTTCTCCGCTTCCTCCAGGACAGGGAATTCGTCAGGCTCGGCTCGACCAAGCCGCTCCGGTCCGATGTCCGGATCATCGCGGCGACCAACCGGGACCTGGAGAAATCGATGAAGGAAGAGAAGTTCCGGCCCGACCTCTATTACCGGCTGAACGTCATCCGGATCGAGGTGCCGTCTCTGCAGGAAAGGAAAGAGGACATCCCGCCGCTCGTCGATTTTTTCATAAAAAAGTACGCTGGCCGGGAAGGGAAAAAAATAGGGGGAATCTCGCGGGAGGCCATGGCGGCGCTCGTCCGTCACGATTTCCCCGGGAACATCCGCGAGCTAGAGAACGCAATCGAGAGGGCGGTTATTTTCTGCGAGGGGGACACCCTTTCTTTAGCCGACCTGCCCGTTTTCCTTAACGGAAAAGGGGAAGAAGACCTGACAGCCGAGAACCTGTCCCTGACGGAAAAGGTCCGGCGGCTGGAGACCCGGGAGATCAAGCGCGCCCTTCTTGAGGCCAACGGCGTGAAGAGCCAGGCGGCCAGGGCCTTAGGAATCAGCGAGAGGATGCTGCGTTACAAAATGAAGACTTGCGGCATCACCTAAATTTGGTAGATGGGTAAGCTCTCCCCAATGTACCACCCAATTACCAGCGCCAGAGATAGGAGACTTTGAAGAAGAACCCCCGCTGGGTCTCTAAGAACTTGTCGCTTTCGACGTAGTCAGAGCCCGTCCATTCGAGTTTCTGAAAAGCAGAGCCATAGCCTAAATGGACGACGGTTCCCGGAATATAGGTGAAAGAGACAAGTGTGTCCAGAGTCAGCCGGTCGCGGAACGTGTTGTATTCGACGATGGCCCGGAGGAAGAGATACTTGTTGAACTGGAAGGTGTTCCGGCTCCGCAAAATTGTGTAATCGTAGATTTTCTCCCCGTTCGACCTCCGGTAAAAATCAACATAGGTCAGGCTGAGGACAAAATCAAGCTTCTCGGCCGGCTGGTATTTCACGGACAGGCTCGCCCGGTTCCCATAGCCCTGGTAGGGGGCATCAGGGTCGTAGAAGATCGCCCCGCCGCGCCGGACAAAGCTGTACACATAAAAGTGTTTGGTCAGTTGACTTTCAGCCTGGACGCCCAGGGCGTTCCGGTTAAAGCTCTCGGCTGAATAGACTTCGCTCGCCAGGATGCCGTCGAAGCGAACCATGGTGCTCCGGGGGAGCTGGAAGCGGAGGCAGAAGAGGTTAAACGTCTCGACCATTCTGTCGAACTTGTCATAGAGGTGGTAACTCCAGTAAAAAGGCTCGATTCGCTGGAAGAAGGTGGACTTGGGATAAAACCTGTACATTCCCAAAAGGCCAAGCCGGCTGAGCCCCGTCCGGATGACAAAGCCGGTGTCAATCTGAAAATCCTTGGAGATGTTTTGATAGCCTGCATCCAGGATGACGTTCCGGTTCGAGAGCTGATACCTTAAACCCAAGGCATGGCCGGCCCTGGTCGACTGGCTTCCGGCCAGCCGGCTGAAGGAGCCGAAAAGATGATACTCGGCAATGGATGTCGGAGACAGCCGCAGGCGGCCGTCGGAGCCGGCGACCTGGTTGAATCCGCCTCCCTCAAACCTCGACGTATAAAACCCGCCGACATACGCATCTCCCTTGAGTGAATGCTTAAAGCGGAAGATGCCAAAATCAGAGTGGGCAGACGAAGCATCGTCGGGCAGGTCATCCTTGGCGTAAATTCCCGCTATTGTATTCCCGGAACCGAGCTTTCCCGTGGCTTTTATCCCTAAGATTGGGTCGACGATGTTCCGCGTGTAAACGATGGCGTAGAGAGGAGCGTCCTCGGTGTTCCCGGCAAACTGAAAGTACTCCAATCCCTCCAGGAAGAACGGCCGTTTTTCGGCATAATACAGAGCATAGCGGATGTTGAAATCAACCTGGCCGGCGTCAGCTTCGACCTGGCTGAAATCGGGATTATAAGTCGCATCCATGGTCAGGTTGGAGGTCAGGCCGACTTTCGCTGTCAGGCTGACATCACTTTTCCGCAGGTCACGCCGGAGGTCGCCGTCCTGGATAGTCAGACGGTTGGAGTGCGTAAAGGCCGGCAGGATTTCGACAACCCGCTTGAATTTCAGCCCGGTGAAGGAGACGGGCATGGACTGAGAAATCAGCCCCCCTTTCTCTGGAGAGAGAGCGGGAACGCTTGCCATTTCCGAATACCGGACGATTTGCCTGAAAACAACCAGGCCCATGATCACGGTCTTTTTGTCCGGAAATCGGATGCTTTGCAGCGGCAGCCGGCATTCGACGACAAAGCCCTGCTCATCGATCAGGCCCTTGCTGTACCAGACTATGTCGTGAGTCGGCTCCATGTCCCCGTCAGCGTTGATCATCCCATCGCCCTGAATCCCCAAGGGGTTGATCATAAAGGCGTAGGCGTTTTGGCTATCGTTGAACGAGTCGATCAGGATTCCCGCAAAATCATCCTGAAACATGGCGTCCCGTTTGGAGAGGGAGGCCTTGATCTTGCCCGGCTCGCTGTCAAAGCAACGGAAGGCGAAATAGATATTCTCGGCATCAAAAAGAACGTAGGCCTCGGTCTTCTGGCTCGGCGGCTTGCCGTAGTCAGGCTGGAACGTCTTGAAGTCGCTCAGCTTGAGGGCAGAGGCCCAGGCCGGATCGTCTAACTTCCCGTCGATAGCGGGCGCAGCTTCTGCCCGCGGGGCCTCGAGCGGCTCGCTGGCAAAAAGGCAAATGGCGCCCAACAGAATGACAAAGACAGTCGCGCTTCTGACTAAGGGAGGGCTCATTCCTTCATTCTCTCCAGTTCATTCCTTCTTCTTTATTTACGCAAAAAGAAGACCAAAAGTTCACTCCAAAATCCCATATTCCTATAAAAATAATAAATTATTGCTTTTTCGGGGCAGACATTCCGTTTGGGTGATTATAATCGGCGAAGGAGGCCGCCCTGGAGCTCCCGTAGCGGAGGGGGACCCGTCGGCTTCTCCGACGGGGGAACCGAC
>CAZKBY010000008.1:0-25145 GCA_964550915.1 uncultured Eubacteriales bacterium
TGTCAGGGTTGAGGCAGAGGACATCGTCAAGGCCCTCCGGCACCACCCCTCGATCGGGCTCTGGTGCGGCAACAACGAGTGCGAGGAGGGCTGGTTCCACTGGGGCTGGAAAGAGCAGCTGCCGGCCACAGTCTGGAACGATTACGACAAGATCTTCCACCAGATTCTTCCCCGGGCGGTGGGAAAATTCGACCCGTCGCGTGCCTACTGGCCGAGCTCGCCTCATTCCGAAACAATTGGCCAGCCGCGCTCGGACAGAAGCGGCGATATGCATGAGCGGGGAATCTGGCACGGCCAGGAACCTTTTATCGAGTACCGGAAAAAATTCCATCGCTTTTTCAGCGAGTTCGGGTTCCAGTCGTTTCCGCTGACAGAAACAGTCAAGAGGTTTGCTCTTTCTGAAGACCTGAATATCACCTCACCCGTGATGGAACAGCACCAGAAGCATCCCGCGGGAAATCGCCTTATCCTCCTTTATATGCTCGATCAGTACAGGCTGCCCAAGGACTTCGAATCCCTGCTCTGGCTGAGCCAGGTCCAGCAGGCCGAGGGGATGAAGATCGGCGTCGAGCATTTTCGCAGCCAGATGCCGCGCATCATGGGCTCCCTTTACTGGCAGATTGACGACTGCTGGCCGGTCGCCTCCTGGGCAGGAACCGACTATTACGGCACTTGGAAAGCCCTTCATTACTATGCCCGAAGGTTCTATAATCCCATCCTGGTTGCACCCATCAATGACGAAAAGAGCTTGAAGATTTACGGCGTCTCCGATTCAGGCCGGCCGGTTGACGGCGATTTCTACTGCGGCGTTTTCACCTATAATGGGGATGTCGTCCAGGATGGCGAGATTAGCGTCAGGCTGGAGCCCCGGTCGAGCCGTATCCTCCTGGAAAAGTCGCTCGACGAACTGAGAAAAGACCGCCGCCCGGAGGAAGTTTTCTTTTATTGCGAGCTCAGGGGAGGCGGGGAGACGCTGAGTTCCAATATTTTCCATTTTACGCCCCTGAAGAGGGTCTCTCTGCCCGAGCCCGACATCAGGCCAGAGGTCTTTGAACGGGGCGGCCGGGTGATCGTCAGGCTCGGAGCTGCACGCCTGGCCAAGACTGTTTATCTTTCAGCGCCCGGGTTTGAGGGGCGGTTCTCCGATAACTTTTTCGACCTCATCCCGGGCCGGCAATACGAGGTCAGCTTCCTCTCCTCAGCTCCCCTGGACCCCGCTTTATTCAAGAAGGCGCTAAAAGTTACCTCTCTTCGAGATACGTATTGAATCCGGTTTGCGGGCGGCCCTGAGTTGTGGTACATTTCCTGCATCCATGACTCAGAGACGGAGGATTGTCATGTATCGGCTTATTTTTGTCTTTTTCCTTTTTTCCCTTATGAGCATATGCCCGGGGTTTTCTCAAGCTGGCCTTGCCGAAACCCATCCTTTTTCAGTCCATGATATGCTGACCATGGACAGGATTTCGGACTCGCAGGTTTCGCCGGATGGAAAGTGGGTTGTTTTCACGCTCCGGAAGACAGATTTAGATGCCAATCGAGGACGGACAGATATCTGGCTGGTAGGAGCGGACGGGAAGAATCTCCGGCCACTCACCACGCATCCGGCTTCCGATTTTAATGCCCGCTGGTCGGCCTGCGGCAAATGCATTTTTTTCCTATCGACACGCTCAGGCTCCTCCCAGGTCTGGCGCATCCGCCTGGACGGCGGCGAGGCTCAGCAAGTGACAGACCTGCCGCTTGATGTCTCAAACCTCATCACCTCCCCTGACAAAAAGCACATCGCCTTCACTCTGGAGGTTTTTCCTGGAAAGTCGGTAAGTGAGACCGTAAAAAAGATAAAGGAGATGGAATCCCGGAAGGCAAACGGCAGGCTCTACGAGCGAGTCTTTATCCGTCACTGGGATACGTGGGAGGATGGCCGCCGCTCCCACCTTTTTGTCATGCCCCTCGGTGGCGGCGAGAGCAGAGACCTGATGGCCGATATGGACGCGGACACTCCTTCCAAGCCCTTTGGCGGGCCAGAAGAGATCGCTTTTACTCCCGACGGAACGGGACTCGTCTTCACAGCCAGGGATGTCGGATACAGGGAACCGTGGTCGACTGACCTAGACCTCTACTATGTCCCTGTGAACGGGTCGAAAAAGCCGGTCTGCCTGACGGAAAAGAATGAGGCCACGGATACGACGCCTGTTTTCTCGCCCGACGGAAAAACCCTGGCCTACCTGGCCATGGCCCGGCCCGGCTATGAGGCAGACAGGTTGAGGATCGTTGCCAAACCGTGGCCAGAAGGTGAGTCGAGAACGCTCACCGAAAGATGGGACTTCTCGCCCTCCTCTTTTTGCTGGAGCCCGGACGGGGAGACTTTCTATGTCGCGGCGCCGAATCTCGGGCAAACCTCGCTTTTTGCCATTGATGCCCGGACGGGCCAGAGTCGCATCGTCGTTAAGGACGGAACGATAAGCTCTCCTTCTCCTGCCGGTGAAAGAGTCGTCTTTGAGATGAACAGCCTGAAGTCTCCGGTCGAAATCTATTCGGTCAAGCCTGATGGAAGCGACCTGCAAGCCGTGACCGCCATCAACGCAGAAAAGGTAGCCGCAGCGCGGATGGGAGATTATGAACAGTTCACGTTCAGCGGCTGGAAAAATGAGACCGTTTATTGCTACGTCGTCAAGCCCGTGGATTTTGACTCGGCGAAAAAATATCCTGTCGCCTTTCTCGTCCATGGCGGACCCCAGGGTTCCTTCGGGAATAACTTCCATTACCGATGGAATCCTCAGGCCTATGCGGGGGCAGGCTACGCCGTGGTCATGGTCGATTTCCACGGTTCGGTCGGCTACGGACAGGCGTTTTGTGACTCCATCCAGGGCGACTGGGGCGGCAAGCCCCTCGAAGACCTCATGAAAGGCCTGGATGCGGCCTTGAAGAAATACCCATGGATGGATGGAAACCGGGTGGGTGCTCTGGGCGCCTCTTTCGGCGGCTACATGATCAACTGGATCGCCGGCAACTGGCCGGACCGCTTCAAGTGCCTGGTCAACCATGACGGAAACCTTGATGAGCGGATGGCTTACTACGATACCGAAGAGCTCTGGTTTCCGGAGTGGGACCACCTGGGAACGCCGTGGGAAAATCCGCAAAGTTACGAAAAACACAACCCGGTTAACTTCGTCAAGAATTGGAAGACACCGATGCTGGTCATCCACAGCGCTCTGGATTATCGAGTCGTTGATACCCAGGGGATTGCAACGTTTAATGCTCTCCAGCGCCGCAGGATTCCCTCTAAACTCCTCTATTTTCCGGACGAAAACCATTGGGTTCTCAAACCGCACAATTCAATCCTCTGGCACGAGACGGTCATCGGCTGGCTCGACCAGTGGCTGAAATAAAGGAGCGAAACATGGGAAAAACCGGAAGGATTGACATCTGGATCGTCGTATCCGTACTGGCCCTGTTTTTATTCGCGGGAGCGGGCGATGAAAAGTTGTCTTTGAATGAAATTGTGCAGAAGAACATAGATGCTTCGGGCGGTCGGGAGAAACTTGGGCAGATTCAGAATTTCTCCTTCAGAACGGGAAGCACACGGGCGGTTGTCTCGGCAAGCGGAGAACTCAAGCTTATCACCGGCAAAGAGCCGGTCGTGACGGAAGTCATCCTGGTTAAGGGGGATCGAGTACAGAAGAACTCGTACAATACCATCGCCGAAATCACGGACCCTCAAAAAACAATCTACCAGACGCTGGCCGGTCTTTATGCCGGGCTTTTTTCCCTGAGCAGGCTTCAAGACCAGCTCGGGCTAGAGGGAATAAAGACGTACGGGGTAGAAAAACTTTTCCATCTGACAACGACAAAGCCCGGCGCCGTAAAGATCGATTTTTTCCTGCGCTCGGAAGATTTCACCCTGAAGAGGCTTGTTCTCCAGGGCCTTACTCCCGAGGGCGATAAATACGAGATTAATTATGATTTTGCGCCTTTTGAAGAAGCCGAGGGCCTAAGAATTCCCCTTTCCTGGTTTAGCTCCCGGGTCGGATCACGCGGCACCTTGACTGAAGTCGCTGAGGTCGCGATCAACCAGCCTCTGGCGGAAGATTTTTTCACCAGCCTTGATGTCAATATCGGGGTGATAGAAGCCGCGGCCGGCCTGTTAAAGGGGAATGTTCTCGATTCGGGCTCCTCGCCCTACGGCCTCACCATCGTCACGAACTGGACTCCCAACGATATCGAAAAGACCGGCCTGCGGACGGGTGACCGGCTGGTTTTCCTGATTGAGGGAACGGAATCGGAGCTCATTTTCTATGCCTTGGCCAAAGACTTGCCGAGTCGAGAAGAGCTCGCTCGGGGGGCCCGCCTGATGACCGCCTCGCCCCGGGGTGGAGAGACCTACGTTATCCAGTTTGTGGGCGTCGATACGAAAGAGATCGCGGCCAGGTTGAAACCCCTGACGCCGATCGAAATCAGGAAGAAATAAGGAAAATAAGGAAAATAAACCAGGGAGGTAAACGATGTCTCGCATTAAAAGAAGGAATTTCATAACCGCTCTCGCTTCGGGCGCCTTAGGCTTCGGAATTCAGCGGGCGGCCAGAGCTGGCCAGGGCAGAGACCTGACGGTTCAGAGCGAATCGCCCATGCCCAAGATTAAGAAATACAATTCTCTGGGTAAAACAGGGCTCAAGGTCTCGGATGTCAGCTGCGGGGCGATCTCTCTTTTTGAAAGCAACGTCCTCCGCTATGCCTACGAATGCGGGGTCAACTATTTCGACACAGCCGAGAGCTATCTTCGGATGAAAGGAGAAGCTTACGTTGGACGGGCTCTCAAGGAAGTCCGGGACAAGGTCATCATCACGACCAAGCACGGCTACGATTTCCGCCAGAAGATTGAAAGGGCCGTCGTGATCAAAAGGATGGAGGAAAGCCTCAAACGCCTCCAGAGCGATTACGTGGATATCGCCATGGTCCATGGCCTGAGCGATCTCTCCCTTGTTCTCAATAATCAAGAAATCATGTCCGCTTACGATCAATTGAAAAAAGACGGCAAGGTCAGGTTCACGGGGTTCTCAACGCATAATGCCAAAGTCACGTTGAAGCAGGCGTTAGATTCGGATTTTGCCCAGGTCGTTCTCTTTATGTATAACCACATGGAAGGAAAAGACATTGAGCCTTTGGTCAAGGCTGTCCGGGAGAAGGGGATCGGGACGGTGGCCATGAAGATATTCGCCGGCGGCATGCAGGGAAACCTCAAAGGCATGGTTAGTCAGGAGGTCAGTTATCCGCAGGCGGCTATTCGCTGGGTCATGTCCAACCACGATATCGATACCTGCATCCCGACAATGAGCAGCTATTCCCATGTTGAGGAATACGTCGCTGCCTCCGGACAGCCGCTCGACCGGGCGGCGCTCGGGATGATCGCTCGCTACCAGCACCTCGCGGACAACGTCTACTGCCGCGTAAGCTGCAGCGAGTGTCTGTCCTTCTGTCCCAATCAGGTGGCCGTGAATGACGTCCTCCGCTACGCCATGTATTTCGAGAATTACGGGATGGAAAAAGAAGCGATGATGTATTATGCGGAAATGCTGCCAGCCCAGAAGCCGTTAGACTGCGTGAATTGCGCCGGATACTGCGAGAGTGCCTGTCCTTACGGCTTGAAAGTCAAGGCGCGGCTGATCCACGCCCATGATCTTTTAACGGCTTGAATATGGAGAGGCGCTCCAATGTTGTTCCTTTATTACAGGTTGGAAAGGGAATTGAGAATGAGAAAAACAATTCCTATCGTGGAAGGCGTCTTGTTTATTTAGTTTTGCTTCGGATTCGCAGAGGCGCAAAAAATCAAGACAGTCGACGGCGTCAAGGTCGTTTCAAACGGGAAAAAGCCCAGCCCGCCAAAAGGCCAGCCGGCGACGATCAAACTTATCGAAGAACTCGTCATCGGCCAATCTGAAAACCCGGATGAAGCATTGTTCGAGATTGGGATTTTTGTCGTCGATAAAGAGGACAACCTCTTTGTTGTTGATTCCAAGGATCGCAAGGTCAAGGCCTTTGACCGGAACGGGAAATTCCTCCGCCTCATCGGCCGGCCGGGAGCGGCGCCGGGCGAGCTGGGAATGCCCACCGGCGTCCAGTTCACCCCGGACGGACAGTTGATGGTCGAGGATGCCACCAACAGGCGGCTCTCTTTCTTCAAGCCTTCGGGCGAGTTCATCAGGAGTGTCTCCATCGCCGACAAGATGGGATTGGTCAATATCCTCCTCGACGCCCAGGGCAACTATCTTGGCCGGGAAATAGGGGTTTCAGGGAACAAGATGTTCTTCGAGATCAAAAAATACGACCCAGAGCTGAAGCCGCTTTTCTCCCTCGACAAGATAGACTTTCCCCTTCCTCTGCCTGGAAGCGGAGCCAAGATAAACTTGATGGAGCTCAGTTCCATCTACCAGTTTGACGGCGCCGGCAACATTTTTTATGGCCGCAACATCGCCTATGAAATCAAGGTCTTCGACCCGCAGGGCAAGCACATCCGGTCAATCCAGAAAGAATACGACCAGGTGAAAGTCGCCCAGGAGGATATCGACGAGATCTTGGCCAGAATGCCGAGTACCGCTGCTGGCGTGGCCAATATCAAGGACATGTTCGTCTTTCCAGATTATTTTCCTCCTTTTCGGGTTTTTCTCCTGGATGACGCGGGGCGGATGTACGTCGGCACTTATAAAAAAGGTAAGGCCAAGGGTGAGTACGAAATTGACGTCTTTGATGCCGAGGGAACGTTCATCGCCCAATTCATCACCAAGGCTGGCCTGATGATCTGGCGGGACGACAAAGCCTATGGGATTGAGGACACTGAAGACGGCTTCCGTGTCATCAAACGCTACGCCGTCTCCTGGCAATAAAAAACTGGGGACAGTTTACCTCTTTACCCAATTTTTCTCATTCAGAGAGCATCTAATGGGTTGTCAAAAAGAGACCTCCAAGATAAAAAAGCGCATCGGTAATTCTGATAGTGGGGGCTGATCGAATAATACTCAAATTTAAAGTGATCCCAAGAAAAAATTAGGTAATTACGTAAGACGTTTCCATTTTTGCATTTTTGGAACAATGTGCAATTCGTTTATTTTCTTGGTGTTATTGTGGTCCGACCACTTCTTGACTCTTGTGTTATTGGGGGGGATTTGGTATATTGCGAAGCTCCGCCATGCCCAGAATCTGCCCTTACGGTGACCTCGATGAGAGTGACTATCTCGAGATGGGATTCAGGTCCGGCCTCGAGATTCACCAGCAGTTAACGACCGAGAAAAAGCTCTTCTGCCGCTGCCCGGCGGGAGAATATTACGAGGATTATCAGGCTGAAGTGCTCCGGCACATGCGGCCGACTCTCTCCGAGTTGGGTGAGTATGACGGCACGGCTTTGATGGAGTTCAAGACCCGCAAGGAGATCGTCTACCAGCTCCACCACGCGAATGTCTGCACCTACGAGATGGACGACACCCCGCCCTTCGAGCTCAACCAGGAGGCTCTCGACATCGCCCTCGAGGTGGCCCTCCTTCTTAACTGCAACATCGTCGGCGAGCTCCACATTTCGCGCAAGCAGTACCTCGACGGCAGCATCCCGGCCGGCTTCCAGCGCACGACCATCCTCGGGACTGACGGCTGGATTCCCTACAGAGGCCGCCGGATCAATATCCGGCAGCTTGGCCTGGAGGAGGACGCCTGCCGCCAGGTCAGCGACCGGGGACACCGCAGAGTATACAAAACCGATCGGTTAAGTATACCTTTGATCGAGACGGTCACCTATCCCGATATGCGGGCGCCCTGGGAAGTGGCCGAAGTGGCTGAGCTCCTCCGCGAGCTGGCCCGGTCGACGGGCAAGGTCAGGACGGGAATCGGCCGGGCCCGCCAGGACGTCAACGTCAGCATCGAGGGCGGCACTCGGGTCGAGATCAAGGGTGTGCACCGGATTCCCTACATCTCCCGGCTGACCCATTTCGAGGCGTTGAGGCAGTGGAACCTCCTCGAGCTCCGGAATGAGCTGCGCCGGAGGGAGATAGGCAAAGAAAACATTCAATCGTCTGCTGCTGAAGTCACAACCATCCTGAAAAACACGGACTTCCCGCCCATCCGGCAAGCCCTGGACAGAGGCTGGCGCGTCATGGCCGTCGGGCTGGGGGAGTTCAAGGGACTTCTTACTTTCCCGCTTCAGCCGGGAAGAGACCTGGCCAGCGAGATTTCCGACCGGGTCAGGGTCATCGCCTGCCTTGATGAGCTGCCAAACATCATCCACAGCGAGATGGAGGACAGTCCACTCAAGTCATCAGAGTGGCGAGAGGTCTCGGCCGCTCTCGGTCTCAAAAAAAATGACGTCTCGGTCGTCGTCTGGGGCGATCCGAGGGATTCAGAGACAGCGGTCGGCGAGATCATCATCAGGGCCGCTGAGGCCGCTGAAGGCATCCCTAATGAGACGCGGCAGGCTTTCCCCTCGGGCATTACCGGGTTCGAAAGAATTCTCCCCGGTCCTGATAGGATGTATCCCGACACGGACATGCCGCCCGTTCCCCTGGCCGAGGAGAGGATCGAAAGGACAAAGGCCCGCCTTCCCCTGACCCCTTGGGAGCGCAGAATCCGCTACGACAAGCTCGGCCTTTCTCGAGAAATTGTCGATCACTTGGTCACTGATCCAAGGGTTGGTCTCTTTGAGAAAGCCGTCGAATCATTGCCGATAAAGCCCGTCGTTGCCGCTGTCGTCCTCGGCCAGATGATGAAGCATCTCCAGAGAAAGGGTTTCCCGGTTTCGCGCCTCGCGGATGAGGAGCTTTTTGACCTGTTGCGTTTTTACAGCCGGGGCGATTTTGCCCGGGAGGCTTTTCCGCATATCCTAAAAAAGATGTCAGCCGATGGCAAGAAACCTCTGAAGGCTATCCAGGATCTTGGGCTCTCGCCGTTGGACGAAGAGAACGTTGAAGAAATTGTCGCCGGCATCCTCAAGGTTTATTCCAACCTCGAACCAAAGGACCCGGGCAAGAAATTCCGCCACCTGATGGGCGTGCTGATGGCCGGTTTGCGGGGGAGGACGCCGGGCGATAAAGTCGCCTCAGTACTCAGAAAGACGATGGCGGGAAAATAGAAGGGGACAATCATGAGCGATATCTATAAAGGTTATCGAGGGGAAGCTCTATCGCTCCTCAAAGCGCACGGCGTCCGCGTCTGGAGCGATGCCGAGGTGGAGACCAGCCGCGGCGCCTTCAAGGGCATTATCTTGCCGCGCTCGGAAACGGCCGACGACAAGCACATCGTCCTCAAGCTCCGAAATGGCTACAATGTCGGCATCGCCGTGGCTACGGTCACGTCGATCAAAGAAATCGGCTACAAGGAGGCTCATTACAGGATTCCGGAGAAAGAGTTCCCCTATGATCCGGCGAAACCGCGGGTCAAACTTTTCGGTACCGGAGGAACGATTGCCAGCCGCCTGGACTACCGGACGGGCGCGGTCATCCCGGCTTTCACGCCTGGCGAGCTTTACGGCTCTGTCCCCGAGCTGGCTGATATCTGCAACCTTGAGACCGAAAAGCTCTACGGCGTTTTTAGCGAGAATATGGGGCCAGAACAATGGATCGGCACAGCTGAGGCCATCGGCCGGGAGATAGAAAAGGGCGTCCAGGGCATCGTCATCGGACATGGCACGGACACAATGCACCATACGGCGGCTATCCTTTCCTTCATGGTCCAAGAGTCTCCTGTGCCGATCGTCATGGTCGGTTCCCAGCGCTCGAGCGACAGGCCTTCCTCCGACGCCGCCCTCAACTTGATCAACGCTACCAAAACCGCCGCCGAGAGCGACATCGCCGAGGTCATGATCTGCATGTTCGGGCCGACAAGCGACCAGTACGACCTCCTCCACCGCGGCACCCGCGTCCGCAAGATGCACTCCTCCTACCGCTCGACTTTCCGGACGATTGGCGACATCCCGATCGCCATGGTGAGCCGGGACTGGATCATTCCCCTCCGGGATGATTATAAACGCCGGCGGAGCGACAGGAACGTTAAAGTCAATACGGCATTCGAGGAGAAGGTTTCCATCGTCTATTACTACCCCAACATGAAGCCGGACATCATTGAAGCGCTCATCGACCACGGGTATCGGGGGATCATCATAGCGGGAACCGGACTTGGCCATGTCAACAAGCCCCTCTATCCGGCGCTGCGGCGGGCCCGCGAGAAAGGCATCGCTATGTACATGACCGTCCAGACCCTGTGGGGTTATGTCCAGATGTATGTTTATGACACGGGCAGGGATATCATGGAGTTGGGGGTGGTCCCGGCCTCAAACATGCTTCCCGAAGTCGCTTACGTCAAATTGGGCTGGGCTCTAGGCCAGACCGCCGATTTGGAAAAGGTCAAGGAGATCATGCTCACGCCCATCGCCGGAGAGATCACCGAACGGGAGCCTCACAACGGCTATCTCATCTTCCAGGGCGGCATCCCCGAAGTCGAACGGTTCGTCTCGAGCTACTGGAAATGAGAGAATGAACGATGCGCCGGTCTAATCTCCGCTGGGTTCCTCCTCTCCAGCATCTTTTTTATGCGGGCTTTGTCGTCCTCTGGTTTAAAGACAATTTCCCTCCCTTAAGAGGTCTGAGGCTCAGCTACTGGGTTTCGCTCCTTCCTCTGCTGGCGCTCACCGGGTTTCGCCTCCTGGCAGCCCTTCGGAAAAAACGAAAGCAGCCGGGGAGGATTCGACTGGGAGTTCCCGGGGAAACGGCCGCTCTTATCGCCCTTCTCCTCGCCACCGTCATCTTCCGGATTCCCTATCTTGCTCATTCCTCCGGGATGATGACGAGCGACGACGCCATCCCGGCTCTGATGGGAAAGCACATCGCCGAAGGCAAAGTGCCGCCTGTCTGTTTTTACGGCCAGCTCTACATGGGCTCTCTTTCCAGCCACTTTTTCGGCCTTGTTTTCAGGATTTTCGGCTATTCCATGCTGGTGCTTAAAAGCTCCACTCTCCTTATTTTTTTGGCTTTCATGGTCGTCCAGTTCATGTTCCTGAGGGATGTCGCCTCTTTTTCTTTTGCTCTGGCGGTCACTTTTTTCTACAGCCTGCCTTTTCCCCAGCTCGTCACGGCCGGTCTTGACAACACCTCGGCCTATCCCCTCGTTCTTCTCCTCGGCGCGGCGATCCTTTATCTTGCGCATCTCATCTCTTTCAAGGGCCGGAAGAATCTCCTCCCGGCGATTGGTTTCCTGGCCGGACTGGCTTTCTGGACGCACCAGGTCACGGCTGCCTTTATTCTAACCGGCTTTCTCATCCTTCTTTTCAAGAAAAAAATCCGCCTAAAGTCTTGTTTTTTTCTCCTTTATTTTGCCCTGCTTGGTTTCCTGCCCCAGTTGCTCGCTGAGGTTTTTAACCGGTTTCCGCTCTTCTCATTTCTGACGTCGGAGAAGAGCTCGTTCACCTGGGAGAAGATAAAGCTGTCTCTGAGCTCCATGGTGTCGCTTGGTGCCGAAAGCAGCCATCCCGGGAGATATCTCTTTCTTTTTCTTGCTCTCGCCGGTTTTTTGTTCCTCATGGCGAGGTCAATCAAGACAAAAAGCTTTCTCCCGGAAACCGTGTTCGGCCTTCTCTTTGTCGTTTTTTACCTTTCTTACATCCTGTCTTACTTCAGCGCCAGGCCCGTCGTTCGCTACCTCTATCCCCTTTATGTCTGTTTGCCCGTGCTCATGCTGGCCGGGTTTCTTGGTTTGAGGTCAAAGTTGCGGAACTTCCTTCTCCCTGGCCTCGTGGTGGCGCTTTTTCTTGTTTTTAATCTCAAAGGAAGCTTGAGTCAGGCAGAGCGGACGGTGGACCGCGATTCCCGGATCAAGCGCACCGCCGGGGCCATGGAAAAGACCGGCTGCCGCCACTGGCTGGCCGATTACTGGACAGCCTATCTTTTCACGGCCGTTTCCGCCGAGCGGCTGGTTGTCGATTCTTACAGCATTAACAGGTACCCAGCCTATTCGCTGGCCTACTGGAACGAAGCCGACTCTGACGCCTACATCTTTCTTTTCCGGGATGACCAGCAGGAGAGAGCCTATTATTCGAACTTTTCAGAATGGCTGGAAAACCTTGGCCTGCGGTTTAAAAAAAGAGAGGTCGGGGCGTGCCGTCTCTTCTATGACATAAAGCCTCGCTTCCATCCCCGCGCCCTCCTTCTCGTCCCGCCCGCCATATTCCCGGCACTCGAGCTCGACTCCTGCGAGGTCGCCGGCGGATATCTTGGATTGACCTTCCGGCAGAAAGAGGCTCCCGGGTCCGGCGCCGAAGAAGAATTCCGCCTGGTTGTAGAGATTCCTGAATTCAGCTCGGCGGAAAAGACGTTTTCCACCTTGGATGAGGAAATCCGGGTTGACCTTCCTTACCCGCCGGAAAAATCTTTCAAAGTGCGCTGGCACATCGATTATCGGGGAGTTGCCGTTCCGTCCTCGGAGGGCGAGATCAACTGCACACTCCCGGCTGATGCGGGCGGAGCCAGAGCAGCTCCGGTCGTTTTTTTGCTCGGGATCGGGCCGGAAGTCCAGTCCCAAGGAAAAATCCGAAGAATCTGCGGAAAAGAAGTCCGCCTTGAGATTAATCCCCCGGCGGGCGAGCCGCACGATCTCCATGTTCGCCTCTCTCTTTATTCTCCATTTCAATTCTCCGGCTGGCGCTGGTACGGGAATTATGCCCAGAGTGTTCAGGTTGAAGTGAACGGCCGCTCTTTTAGGGAAAGGGTTCTCAAAGACGGGGAAAATGTTGTTGATCTCGCTATCCCTGCGGATGTCCTTAAGGCGGACGGAAATATTCTGAGACTGCAATTCAGGTTCCAGTTCTGGTATTTTTCCCTTCCGTTCTGGCGTGTTTCTGCTTTCCTTGATCGGGTTGATGTCGATTGAATCCTCAAAGCTTTGATGCTCCCGGCCGAAAGAAGGGGATGGTAGCGGGGTTCGGGAGCTAAGGCCGGCTCCAGACCGCACGGTCTAACGCCCCGCCTAACGTTTTCCTGGGTCGCACGTTTGTCGCCGTCTTGACAGGGAAAGTGGCAGGGGCTATATTTGGCGCGCTTTTACCGGAGGAGATATGATTACGCCACCAAGAAGAATCGTCTTTTTCTTATCTGCTTTTCTTTTGGTGTTATGTCTTTTTGCGCCGGCGGGTCTTGCTTTTGCCTCGGTTGAGCAAAAAATTATAAGGGTTGACGGCAAGCGTTTGCTCGAGCGGCTCGAAGTGCTTTCCCTGATCGGCAGGAACACGGAGGGCGGTGTTGACCGCGTCGCTTTCAGCGAGGCTGACCAGAAAGCGAGATAGCACGTTATGTCGCTTATGCGTGAATTGGGCCTCGACGTTAGAATCGACGAGGCTGGAAACATCATCGGCCGCCGGGAGGGGAGTGGCAAGGGCCTACCGTCCATTCTTTTTGGCTCGCACCTCGACACAGTCCCCAACGGCGGAAAATACGACGGAGCGCTCGGCGTGCTGGCTGCTCTCGAGTGCGTGGAAACGCTCCAGCACAACGGGGTAAAGACACGCCATCCGCTTGAGGTTGTTGTCTTTTCGGATGAGGAGGAAGGAACGATCGGGAGCCTGGCCATGACCGGCAGACTTCCGACAGAAGCTCTCGACGCGACAAGCCAGAGCGGGAAGACGCTTCGTGAGGGAGTCCGCCTCCTCGGCGGCGATCCCGAAAACCTTGATCACGCCGTCAGACAGCCGGGCGATGTGGCCGCTTTTCTTGAGCTTCACATCGAACAGGGAGGGATTCTTGCTTCCCGGAAAATCGATATCGGGATCGTCGAAGGGATTGTCGGCATCAGCCGTTGGGAAGTAACGATTGAGGGCGCCTCTAACCACGCCGGGACAACGCCGATGGCGCTTCGGCGGGATGCTCTGCTGGCGGCCTCGCACCTGGTTATCGTTGTGAATAAAGTGGTCACCTCTATTCCCGGAAATCAGGTCGGCACAGTTGGAAAAATCAGGGTTGAGCCGGGCGCCCCCAACGTCATCCCGGGGTTCGCCTCCATGACTATCGAGCTCCGTGACCTTGCCGAATCAAAAATCCGGGCGCTTCATGATCAAATTCGCCAGGAAGCTTCTCTGATCGAGGAGAAAACAGGCGCCCGAATTTCATTTGCCGAGCTCGGGCCGCCTTCGCTTCCGGCCCCAACCGACCCCCGAGTCCGGCGCTGCCTCGGCGAAGCTGCCCGCGAACTCGGCCTCTCGACCGAGTTCATGCCGAGCGGCGCAGGCCATGATGCTCAGAACATCGCCCGCATCGCGCCGACGGGCATGATCTTTGTCCCGAGCGTCGGCGGCATCAGCCATTCTCCAAAGGAATACTCCCGGCCCGAGGACATCGAGCACGGGGCCAATGTCCTCCTGCTTGCGATCCTCAAAATCGACCAGGGCTGCCTGGGAGAGGTCAGCTCAGGAGAAGAGGTTAAGGCGTCCGTGTCGCAGCCGCTTGAGTCAGCCAAGAACTGGACTTCGGCTGGTTCTTGAGAGCCTCGAGGACGCGAGAGGGGGTGAGGGGAAGCCTGAAAACCCGGGCGCCGATGGCGTCATAGACGGCGTTCGCTATGGCCGCCCCCATGTTGACGATCGGCGGTTCTCCTCCTCCCTGGGCCGGAAAACCAGGGTTGTCGATGAGGACGGTTTCAATCTTCGGCAACCAGGAAAAGCGGGGAATTTCGTAGGTGTCGAAATTGCGGTCGCGGATGTCGCCGCCTCGAAAATGGATCTCTTCTGATAGGCAATAGCCCAGGCCCATCGTGATGCAGCCCTCTATCTGAGCACGGGCGCCGTCTGGGTTGATGACCTGGCCCATGTCCTGAGCGCAGACGACCCGCTTTGCCCGGATAGCTCCGCTTTTTTTATCGGCCTCAACTTCAGCCATGGTGACGACATAGGTCCCGAGATAATTGACGCAGGAGACGCCAATGCCCCGGCCGCTCGGCGCTTTGGCCGGAGACCAGGCGAATTTCTCAGCGGCGGCCAGGACCACCCGTCTCATCCTTTCGTCCGTCAGGTTGGCCAGCCTGAATTCCACAGGGTCCATTCCGGCTCTGGCGGCCATGATGTCCATGTGCGACTCACGGGCAAAGGTGTTCGTGTTGCTGCCGGGTGCTCTCCAGGCTCCGACTTCAAACGGATGGGCTCCGGCGGCAGTCCGCGTCCATCCGCCGCGCGAAAGAATGCGGTAGTGAGGGATCGAATAAAAGGGCTGGGAAGTTCTCTCCCCGCCAAAAAACACGACATAATCCCAGAAAACGAGCTTGTTCGATTGATCTAATCCAGATATGATTTTAACCACCGCTGCGGGCTGGAAGGTGTCGTAGAAAAACTCCTCCTCCCGGCTCCAGGCGACTTGGACCGGCACTCCGGCGAGCTTGGCCAGGCGAGCGGCCTCGACCACCTGCCTGTTCCGGTTTTTTCCGCCGAACCCGCCGCCCACATAGGGCGTAATGATGCGGACATTCTGAAGAGGAAGGCCCAGGGCCTGGGCAACTTCCTCCTGGGCGCCGAACGGCCTCTGGGTTGAGGCCCAGACGGTTGCTCTGTCTCCTTCAACCTTGGCCACAGCCGTGTGGGGCTCGAGCGGAGCGTGGGCAACATAGGGCGCGAGAAAGGTCTCTTCAAAAAGCGCGGCGGAAAGCCGTCTTCCTTCTTCGAGGTTGCCTTTCTCTTCGACGATTTCGCCGGCTGGCGCGAGCTTGACGAGATGCTCGTAGATTGTCTCGTTATCAACGGTCTCCGGAGGCATATCAAATTCGGCCTTTATTCTGGAGAGGGTCTGACCGGCCAGGTCGAAGGAATTGTGGAGGACAGCGATGAGGTCGCCGTCACGGACGATTCGGGCACCTGGCATTTTTTCTGCTTCGCCAAATTCGACACTTCTTAGTTTGGCGCCGTGAGCGGGCGGCCTTAAAAATCTCGCGTAGAGCATGCCGGGGAGCCGGATATCCCCCGCGTACTGGGCCTTTCCGGTCACCTTGAGGACGGCATCCTTGCGGCCGAACGGCTGGCCGGACACGGTGTATTCCGAGTGCGGCTTGACAGGGGGTTTGGGATCGAGGTGTCTTTCGATGGCCTTGCCTTTAGCCAGATCACCGTAGGAAACCTTTGCTTCCGGTTTTTTCTTGTCGAAAACAAATCCGTCCTTTGTATCGAGACGTTCAGCAGGGAGCTTCAAGTGTTCCGAGGCCAGCTCGACGAGGACAGCCCGGGCCTCGGCCGCGGCCTGGCGGAGCGCCGGGCCAAAATACTTAATGGTTCTCGACCCGAAAGTTCCCATGTCCCATGGACAAAGGGCTGTATCTCCTAAGATTGTATCGACGGCCTCAAAAGAGACATCCAACTCTTCGGCCAGGATTTGGGCAAGAGACGTCTGGACTCCCTGCCCGAGCTCAGTCTTGCCCGTAAAGCAGCTTACCTTTCCGTCAGGAGCGATTCTGAGGTAGGCGTTGAAATCCTCCGGGTAGCCGCGTTCAAAACCCCGGCGCTGGGCTTCCTGGAGCATGGCCCAGGGGTCTCCCGGCGTGAAGAAAATGAAGATCCCGCCGCTCATAAGCTTGATGAATTCACGTCGGCTGAGGGGGAAGGCGTTCATCTTTTTCCTCCTCGGCTCATTTCTTGAGCGGCCGTCTCGATGGCTTGATGGATCCGGTGGTAGCTGCTGCAGCGGCAAAGATGGTCATCCATGGCTGTAATGATCTCTTTACGGGTCGGCCTCGCTTTTTTCTTAAGGAGACTGTAAGCCTCAAGAATCATGCCCGGCGTGCAGAAGCCGCACTGCATGGCGTTATGTTTGACGAAAGCTTTCTGAAGGGGATGGAGCTCTTCGTTCGTAGCCAGGCCTTCAATGGTCAGCACGTCTTTTCCCCGGACATTCTTGACGGGATATTGGCAGGACCTTACGGGTTCATTCTCGACGAGCACCGTGCAGGCGCCACAGAAACCCTCGCCGCAGCCGTACTTGGCTCCGGTGAGGCCGAGCTCTGTCCGCAGGACCCAGAGAAGCATCCTGTCTGTGTCCACTGACAGGCTGACGGGTTTGCCGTTAAGTTTAAAATCGATATTTTCGTTCATCCGTCTCTCCCCTCGTCCTCCATTTTCGTGTTTCGCGCCTATTTTATCACAGATCCAACAGAATCATCGAGAATGACTGTCGCTTCGTAAGCAGCAAAACGTTAGGGGGGCTTCAGGCCGGCATCCAGGCCGCCGAATGTGAGATATCAGACGTAGGAGCAAGGAACGTCAGGATGTTCAGCAAAGGAGCTGGCGCATCCGCTTGAAAGTCTCGAGGACCTTGTCCAGTTGTTCGTCCGTGTGGGTGGCCATGTAGCTTGTCCTAAGCAGGCAGGTATTGGGAGGAACGGCCGGCGGCACGGCGACGTTGGTGTAGATGCCCGCTTCGAAGAGAGTCTTCCAGGCTTGCATGGTTTTCATCATGTCGCCGATGATGATCGGAACGATCGGGGTCTGGGAGTTTCCGATGTTGTAACTCATGGCCTTCAGCTCTTTTCTCATCTTTTCGCCAATTCTGTTAACCCTCTCTACGTGCTCGGGCTCGTTTTCGATAATGTCGAGAACGGCCAGGACTGTCGCGACATTCGGCGCCGGCAGGCTGGCGCTGAAAATGAGCGGCCGGGCAAAATGGCGGATCCAATCGATGACTTCTTCCGATCCGGCAATAAACCCGCCGATCGAGGCAAACGATTTGCTGAAAGTCCCCATCACAAGGTCGACACCCCGGGGACAATTAAAGTGAAAAGCCGTTCCTCTGCCTCCTCCGAGCACGCCGATGGAATGGGCATCATCGACCATGAGCTGAGCGTTGTGCGCCTTGCTCAGGGCCACCAGCTCGGGCAGCCGAGCGATGTCCCCACTCATGCTGAAAACGCCGTCAACAATGATGAGTTTGCCTTTTTCGTGGGGATACTTCTTGAGGATTCTTTCCAGGTCATCCATGTCGTTATGCTTGAAAAAAGCTCTCTGCCCTCGTGACATCCGGACGCCGTCGATGATGCTGGCATGGACCTCCCGGTCTGTGATCACAACGTCCTCGGAGCTGATCAGGGCGGCGATGCTTCCCAGGTTTGTCTGGAAACCGGTGCTGAAGACGAGCGCTTTTTGTTTATCAACGAACTTGGCCAGCCTGTTCTCCAGCTCGATGTGGAGGTGAAGCGTCCCGTTAAGGAACCGCGAGCCCGTGCAGCTCGTGCCATATTTTCGGATGGCCTCCATGGCCGCTTCTTTAACCTTGGGGTGGGTGGTCAGGCCAAGGTAGTTATTGGAACCGATCATGATGAGTTTCTTGCCTTCAATGGTGACTTCAGTTCCCTCGGTCTGGTCGAGAGGTATGAAGTAAGGATAAAGCCCCATGGCCTGGGCGGTGCGGGGGTTGACGGGGTAACCGAATTTCTGGGCCACGGCCGGGTCTGAGTAAAAGCCTATGCATTTCTCGAATAGAGACATGGTTATCCTTCTCTTTCCTTAGAATTTCTCCGCGAAGAGCATATCTAATACCACAATCCTTTCCTCAAGTCCAGGAGAAGTCAAAAAATCGAAAGAGAAAACGTAGGGGGACGTTAGACCGTGCGGCCTGGAGCCGGCCTTAGCCCCCCACCCCGGGGAACCAGTCCCGTCAATTCCCCCTGTCGGAGAAGCCGACGGGTCCCTCCTCTGCTACGGGGGCTTCAGGCCGGCATCCAGGCCACCTAAAATGGGATGCCAGCCGAATTGTTGACTGACCCCCCAAAGATTTGCTACTTCCTCAATAAATTGGAACAATAAAACTTGGGCTATTGCCTCTACGAGGAAGAAGGAAGGACGGCAAAGACACGGGCCGGCGCCCCGGTTCCGTCTTTGATCAGCATGGGAATGACAAAAAGGGCCGCTCCCGCCTCGGGCAGCTTGTCTAAGTTGGCGATGTTTTCCAGAGCCAGCTTGTCCGCTGCCATGAGGACCCGGTGGGCCATGAAATCCTTTGAGTTTCCCGGGTCGATGCTGGGCGTATCGATGGCAATTCCACGAATGTCTCTCTCCATGACCAGGAATTCGACGGCTCGTTGCGAAAATCCTGGGAAGCTCAACTCTGGCAGAGCCTGCTGGCCTGTTTTGTAGGTCCCCAGGACTTTCTTCCTGTCAGGGTAATGAGAAGTGCCGATACCCGTGTACATGATGACCCAGGCATCGAGCGGAATTTTCCCGTATTCTTTTTCCCAGGCTTCGATATCTTCAACCGATAGGAGATAATCCCGGTTCTGGGCGCACTTCCTGGTGACGTCGATTTTTACCGCCGGCCCCATCCATTCCTCGATCGGTATCTGGTCGATCGTCCGGCCTTTTTCGGCAAAGTGGATGGGCGCATCGGCATGAGTCCCCCCGTGCTCGGACGCCGCGAACTCGTTCGAGGCATACCACCAGCGTCCCTCTGATTTTCCCCACGCCACCCTGGTGAGCGTGAAGGGTTTAGCAGTTGGCCAGTAGATTGACGTTTCATCAAAGGGATACGTCATGTCCAGGAATTGTTTTCCCTCCTCTGGCGCTTGCTCTTGATTATTTGGCCGGGAGACTAAAAGCGCGGCCATGGCCACTACGGAAAAAACCAGGGCTGATTTCTTTAAAAATCCGTTCACTCCCTCCTCCTTTAGCGTTTCATATCTCTCTATTCAATAAATTTTAACCATTCATAAAATGATGTGCAAAGAATTTCCTCTCCCCCTGCCGCTTGGGGAGAGGTATTTTTTGCCTTATTTGCGAATAGATTGTGTGGATTATCTCGACTACGCTTTCGTTCGATTACCTTCATGTAATCTTCGAGGGGAGACTCTTGTGCTCTGAATTTTGTGTATTATGTATGGCGTCCCCCGAATTGAATTCAGAGGCGTGATACCATGGCATTGCAGTGATGCCTGATTTCATAGGGCAGGCGGTGGCCGAATCGGTCGAGAAAATTCTTGATTTCCTCGATTTCCTCTTGCCACTCGCCGGCCTTGACCTCGAAGAGCGCATTCAGGTTCTGCCGGGATATGTCGAGGCCATCCGAAGGAAAGCTGTTTATTTCGGGAACCAATCCTAACGGTGTTTCTTTGGCTCCGGCGCGGCCGTTGACCCGATCGATGATCCATTTCAGGATTCGAATGTTCTCGCCAAACCCCGGCCAGAGAAACTCGCCCCTGTCGTTAACCCGGAAGGCGTTCATGGCATAAATGCGGGGCGGCCGCGCCATCAGCCTTCCCATGTTGATCCAGTGCCGGAAATAATCTCCCATGTTATAACCACAGAAAGGGAGCATGGCCATGGGGTCTCGCCTGACCACCCCGACTTTACCGGCTGCGGCCGCTGTTGTCTCTGAGCCCATCCTGGCGCCCATGAAAACGCCATGGTCCCAGTTGAAAGCTTCGGTCACGAGCGGGATGAGCCTCGAGCGCCTTCCACCCAGGATGATGGCCGAGATGGGCACGCCCTGGGGATTGTCGTACTCGGGCGATAGCGTCGGGCAATTGTAAAGAGAGACGGTGAATCGCGAATTTGGATGCGCTGCCTTGGTCTTTTTTGACGGATCCCAGGGCTGGCCCTGCCAGTCAAGAAGTCCCTCAGGCGGCGCGCCATCCAGCCCCTCCCACCAGGGTTCATTTGTTTCAGTCTTTAAGGCCACGTTGGTGAACAAAGTGGGGTAAAAATTCGACGCCTTGAGTGTCCGCATCATGTTGGGATTCGTCTTCGTCGAGGTTCCTGGCGCAACCCCAAAAAAACCCGACTCCGGGTTGATGGCGTAGAGCTGGCCGTCCGGGCCGATGTTCAGCCAGGCGATGTCGTCGCCGAGCGTCCAGATCCTGTGTTCGGGTAGGGCCGACTCAAGCATGGCCAGGTTGGTCTTGCCGCAGGCCGAGGGCATGGCTGCTGTAATATATGTAACGTTTCCGCGCAAGTCCTCGATGCCCATGATGACCATATGCTCGGCCAGCCAGCCCTGCTTGTAGCCGAGCCAGGAGGCAATCCTCAGCGAGAAACACTTTTTACCGAGCAGAGCGTTCCCGCCGTATCCTGACCCGATACTCCATACTAAGCTTTCCTCCGGGAAATGCATGATGAAGCGCTTGGCAGGGTCAAAATCGCCGACCGAATGGATGCCCTTGACAAAATTCTCTCTCTTCCCGATTTTTTTGAGGACGGGCTTGCCGAGCCGCGTCATGATGCGCATGCTGATGGCGACGTAGGAGACGTCGGTGATCTGGACGCAGGCTTTGGCGTAGGGGGAGTCCGGATGTCCCATCATATAGGTGAGGACGTACATAGTTTTCCCCCGCATCGCCCCCCTGGAGAGCCGCGTCAAAAGCTCTTTGGCCTCTCGTGGATGCATCCAGTTGTTGTTTGGCCCGGTGGCCTCGCGGTCGGAATGGCAGACATAGGTCAGGTGTTCGGTCCTGGCCACATCCGTGGGATGGCTGCGGTGGAGATAGGCTTTAGGCCAGAGCTTCTGGTTGAGCTCGCGGAAGATGTCGTGCTGCTCGATACGCTCCTCCCGCATCCCCATCTCCATGATGCGCCGGGCTTCTCCCTCCGACCCGTCGCACCAGTAGACATGCTTGGGCTCGAAGAGCCGGGCCTGCTCCTCCACCCATTTTTCGATCGGTGTGGCCATGGCCCTTTTATTTTACCATACCTGAATTCTCGGACCTATTCTTAATGATAAAATAAAAAGGGGAAGGCGAAAAATCGCCTTCCCCTTTTGGCCAGAAGGATCGATTAGAACTGATACCTTAAGCCCAGGCGGAAGATTCTGGGGTCAGTTAGAGATGTCAGCTCACGGAACTGGACGAGCTGCTTGTTAACCGTTGTCGTGCTTGAGGAGCGGGTCCAGATGTCGGTCGGGATGGCCACGTTAAAGACGTTAAAAACATCAACAAACAGGGCAAGACTTCCCGTTCTCCATGGTAAATGGAAGCTCTTTTCGACGCGCATATCGAACATGGAATAGGGATCATATTTCCGCGATCCACGGGTCTCGGCCAAAATCGTTGTCGTGCCCTGGGCTAAAGAGAGCCCTAAATCGCCGCTCCGGATCACTCTTGTCCAGCGCTGACCATCAAGCCAACGATAGTAACCGCTGATGAGAATGCCCCAGGGAGCCTGCCACATTCCCTGAATCTTCAGTTGATGCTCTCGTTCATAGGGGAAGCGGCCCGTCGCGTTAATGTGGGCGTTGGGATTATCAAAATAGCTCGTGCCAGTCCAGCTATCATTAAAGTCTGTTCCGATCAGACCGCGGGATTTCTGCCAGACGAACGACGCGGACAGCGACCAGCGATTGGAGAATCTCTTGTCAAAGGATATCTCAATGCCGTCGTAGTCTCTTTTGGCTCCAGGGGGGTTCGTGTAGAAAGGCCTTGAGGCCACAGCCGTATTCGTCTGGTTCCAGAACGTCACTTGCTTGTTGGTATAGGGATCGGTGGTCGTTACAGGGGCATAGATGAGCCAGAGGGAAGGATCAAGGATGTCGTAATTTCCCGTTTTGTATTTCTCGTAATCAAGCGCACTCAGGTTGACCCCTTCCATCAGGTTCCTGTCCCATTTTCTGATGTATCGAATCCCGAACCTCATGTCTGTGATCAGCTCTCTTTCGATCCCGATGACGAATTCATCCAGATAAGGGGCTTTTACATCGGGGTCCATCGTGGCTTCGGCCGTAGCGCTAAAATTGTACATGTAATAGGAACTGGTCGGGTCAACCGGACGCCACTCGCCTGTTACCGGGTCTGTCGTGTAGCGGACTCTCCAGGTAATGAAGCTGTTGGGGTTGACGGTGACGAAGAATTGCAGGATGTTGGCGATGTAATAACGGCTGAAGCTTGCTTTGATGGCTGTCTTGCCGTCTCCGGTCAAATCATATACCGCTCCCAGACGCGGAGCGAGAGTGTTCCAGATGATCGGCTTGAACGACTCGGTGACGCGGGGATCGTAGATTTTGCCGCCATAAGTCGTTGTTCCACGTTCCTCCCCCTGCTTGAGGAGAATACCTTCTTGATGGTCAAACCTGAACCCGATGTTCAGTGTCAGCTTGGGAAAAGGAACCCAGGAATCCTGGATGAAGCCGCCGATAACCATCTTGTTGTCTTTTCTCGCGAACGATTGATAATGGACCATGTAGGTATCGGAACGCGTGGCGGGGTAAACAGGAATGTTGTTGCTGTTAAAGTAGAAGAACGGACCCCATCCATACTCGTCATAGTTGGAGCGCCAGTCGCGGACGTCAAAAGAGTATTCGAATTCAGCTCCGAATTTTAGCTCGTGATTTCCAAACCAATTATCGATGAAATACGTGGCATCCGTTAACGCCTGGAAACGATCGCGGCTGTAGACATCGTCATAGCCGTAGCTTTGCGAATACTTGGAAATGGCGCTATCATAAATGCTAACTTTGTCATTTTTGGCCGTCAGGTTGAGATGGTAGTTCATGTAAGAGACTTTGAAGTTCGCAAACAGGTTTGAGCTGAAGAAATGGGTTAACTGAAAATTATAAGTATAAATGGGGGTTGTCTGGTCCCAGGTGCTGTCGACGGTTTGGCTGATGGAGGCGCCGCGATGATGCCTGATATAATTGTAGTAATTGAAAGACAGGATGACGCGGTCTTTCTTGGTCAGCTGGGTGGTAAGCTTGACGAAAGGCATGTAATAGGTGTAATCGAGAGGAACGTTTTCTGTCTTGTCCCAGGGGTAGCCACTGACGTATTCCTCCAGTTTGCGCATGCCTCCGGTAAGGAAAAACCAGATTCTGTCCTTGATGATCGGTCCGCCAAGAGTAACGGAGGGCTCATAGTCATACTCAGAACCACTCTTTTGTCCCTCGAAGATCGTGCCTTTATTGTTGACTGACTGGAGGTCCTTGCTCTGATAGTATCCGGTGGCGCCGATGCTTAACTTATTTCCGCCTGATTTGGTCACGACATTAACAACACCACCCCGAACGCTTCCATACTCGGCTGGAAGTCCACCTGTCTGAACGGACAGCTCTTCCATGATATCAATGCTGAAACTTCCAGCCTGGGTTCCGGTAACCGGGTCGGTCACGTTGACGCCGTCGATATTGTAAGTATTATCCCGCTCGGAGCTTCCATGGACGGTGCTGCTGGTGACCCCGGGTGCCATGTTGAAATAGGTCCCCAAGTTCCGGGCAGCGGGCAGGTTTTGGAGGATTTCCTTGGTCAGGTTGACGGCCATCGATGTTCTTTGAACATCGACCGTTGGTGACTTGCCGGTAACGGTAATCGTTTCCTCTAAGGTTGTTTGCTCCAATGAGATTTCTAATGTCGTTGTAACACCGACGGTAACTCTTACTCCTTCCCTGATTAAGGTTTTGAACCCCTGGAGCGTGAACGTCACAGTGTATTCACCGGGCGGAAGAGCCGGGAAGCGAAAAATCCCCCTTTCCGTTGTGGCGGCATCCATTTGGGGCAGGATGAGGACTGGAGACTTGATGGTCACCGTGACGCCCGGCAGGGGTTGCCGGTCCTGGTCAAAAACAGTGCCGTTCAGAGTCCCTGTTTGAGAGATTTGGGCGACGGAGAAGAGGGAGCACGAAAGCAAGAGGGAAATTATTGCTAAGGTTTTTTTCATCTTTCTTGTCTCCTTCTATGAAAATTAGTTTTTTGGCTATCGCTTACTTTCATCTGTTTAATAGCCAATTGCCCTGGAGTGAAAATCCTTCACTCCGGCCGTGAGCCCAAGGTTTTTGTTTTTCCTGGTCACTCTCACCTCCTTTCAGGGAAAAAACATTGATATGGCTTTAGCTTTGTTGCTTCAATTTCTGATATCATGAATCAAGCAAGAATCCATACAAATTATAAAATATATAAGCATTCATATATAAGCAAATTTTATGCCAACTTCGGCATTTTCTATTTTGTTGATAATAAATGTTTTAATCTTTTCGAGAATAAAATTTTTCTGTAATTATTCAATTTTTTGGATTTTTTTCCAATAATTTGAATTCTTAGCTCCGCTCCAGCTTTTTTTTCAGCTTTATTGGCGGATCTTCTAAATTTCATGTGGGGGAGTGTCTTATCAGGCCTCGGATAAATTTCCCCGTCTCGAAAAGATCGCCGGCGACAAAATCCGCCTGGCTGAAGTCTTGGCCGCGGGTGTACTC
>CAZKBY010000009.1:0-24800 GCA_964550915.1 uncultured Eubacteriales bacterium
AGATGTAATTCGGGAAAAGAGGCTTCACCGTTTCCCGCATTGCCCCGTTTACATATGAAAATGTCTCCAGTAGGGGGCTGAAAATCTCCACCCCTTTCGGGGCGAGATAAGACTCGGCCTCTTTTTCTTTCTTCTTCCGCTTTTCCCGGTCCGCTATTACATCCCTTTCCGCTATGTTCTCCCCCTTTTCGCCTTCCTCGCCCTCCTGGCCGGGGAAGGATTCCAAGCCGTATGGGGATGGCGCCAAAGCGTCTCGGTCCGAACTCTGGCTTCAGGTTTAGCTATCTTGGCTATCCTATCCGGGTTCGTACGATCGGTCAGGCTGGATGTCCTTTTGAGTCAGGAGGACACCCGGACTCTGGCCGGAAGATGGATCTCGCAACATGTTCCTCCGGATGTTCCCGTTGTCATGCTGGGCGGTCCCGAATGCGAGCCCCAGGTCAAGGAAAGCCGGGCTTCCCTCAAAAGGCGCATAGACTATGTCACCCGCCGGTACGGCGAGCGGTCGGGAGAGATCGTCTCCGAAATATACCGACTGCAGCTTCGGGCGCTGGATGGAGCAAAGGATGCCGGCTGCGAAGTCTACCGTAACCCGGAAGACCCTAAGATTTTCAGTCATACCATATGCCTCGTTCTCCCCCGCCACCCCCTGTCTATGGCCACTGTCAATCCGGAGTCAAGAGAACGTTTCTCTGGCGAGATCCTGGAAGAAGTTGAATTCAGATCGTTAAAAAAAGAAGATGGGAGGTTCGTTCTGGACCCGATCGATGCTTTTTTTCTTCCTTTTAATAACCTGCAAAAGGTCATTCGACCCGGCCCGGGATTCCGGGTCATCATCCTTTTCAGGAAAAACGAGGACTGAATGATAGGAGATAAGAGTCGAGGAACCTTTTGGGGTTTATTTTTTGTTTTATTCTTCGTGGCCGCGGGGCTCCGCCTCTGGTTTGACCTGCAGCTCATCCATAACGTGGATGAAGGGGTCCTGGCTGCGGCCGGGTCCATTGTCCGGGGCGGAGGAATTCCCTATAGAGACGTTTGGTGCCACAGGGGCCTTCTCTCCCATCTCTATTATGCCCTTGTCTTTATTCTTTTCGGCGATTACAACATGAAGGCGGTTCATCTCCTGACCACCGGGTTAACCCTCCTTTCTATATTCCTGGTATATCTGATCGCCAGAGAAATCACGGCCAAGAGCACGGCCTTGGCATCGGGCCTCCTTTTCTTTGTTTTCGTGAGTTTTCTTTTTTCGCCCCATGATAGCCTGGCCGCCAATCCTGAGATCATCATGAACCCCCTTCTTCTGGCCGGCGTTCTTGTCTTTCTTCGAAGCCGCGGCCGCTGGCTGCTCCTTATTTTTGCGGGCCTGCTGACGGGACTGGCATTTATGGTCAAGCAGTCGGCCCTGGTCAACCTCCTTCTTTTCTGGGCTTTTCTTTTGATCTTAAACGGCAAAGCGAGGGGGCTTCGGAACATTGGCTCAGTTTTCATCCTGGGATTTTCTTTCCTGGCACCCTTCTTGATCACTTCCCTCTTCTTTTTTCTCAAACGCTGCCTCGATGATTTTCTTTTTCTTTTTCTGACCTACAATTTCACCTATCTCGGAGAAAATACGCTCACAGCTGCCGGCGGGTCCTTGGTTCTTTTGGCCATACGATTTCTCACCCGGGGATGGCTTCTGGCTTCCGGCTTTTTCGCTTACACGGCCCTGTCCCTGAAATCTGGTTTCTCAAGCGCGGAGAAGGAGGAAAAAACTCATCTTTTTCTCCTTGCCTGGCTGGTTTTGACAACTTTGTTCGTCTCGCTCTCCGGAAGATTTTTTGGCCATTATTATATTCAAGCTCTGCCGCCCCTGAGCATCGTGACGGCGATTGTCTTTATGAAATTGAATCATTCCCAGGATTCTGTTCTCCGCAGGCTGGGCAGAACTCTAACGTTATTGGGCATGATGACACCCATCCTCCTCAACGCCTTAGGCCCCTATCTTGAGCGGGCGGTTGCCGTCTTCAAGCACGACGCTCGAATCTCGCTCAGAAAAATCCTCAGATCAGAAGAAGAAAATGAGCAGAAAAAGCTCGTGGATGCCATAACGTCTCTTTCTCGAAAAGAAGACAAAATCTTTGTCTGGGGAATTTATCCTGAACTCTATGTACTGGCCCGAAGGGCTCCGGCTTCGAGGTTTGTTTTCCCGACTTTCCTGACGGGATTGGTCCCCTGGATTAATGTCGATCCCGTCCAAAACACAGACGATAAAATTGTTCCCGGGGCGTGGGAAAAGCTTGAATCAGACATCGCCCGAAACCGCCCTCAACTCATCTTGGATGCCACGCCCGGCAACCGATACTGGTTCAGCAAGTATCCCCCTGAGAAATATGGATATTTGAAAAAGCTTCTGGAAAAAGACTATGAGCCCGTGGTCCTTCTTAACGGCGTTAAAATCTACAGGCTATTCCTTCCGGAAAGACGACCTCCTAAAGGCGATGACGCGCATAAAGAAAGCCTGTCGAGCTCGCCAAATCCAAGCCTGGGGTTGATGAGGAAAATCGAGTCGAGTGCGTTATCAAGATGACCAAGAGCGGGGGAAGAAGAGCTTTTCGAAAAGGTCGATGGCGTAGCGGTCTGTCATGCCGGCGATGAAATCAGCCACTCGCCTTTCGCTCGAGTCCCCTGGGGGATAGGGTTTGATATAAGGCTCGGGTTTCTCTCGCACATAGGCATAGAGGTCGGTAAGGATTTTTTTGGCTTTGTCGATTTCTTGCCTGGCGGGAGAACTTAAATATACTTTTTCGTACAAAAAGTCTCTGAGCTCCACGACCGCGTCCATCAGGCTGGGGCTCATGACAATTCTGGAAAGACCTTCTTCCATGCTCGTTGTGACGACATCCTCGACCATCCGGTCAATCCGGCTGGCGTGCCACTTGCCCAAGGCTTTAATGAGATGGGGAGGAATGTCCTTCTCCGCGATAATCCCGGCCCTGAGGGCATCATCGATGTCGTGGTTGACGTAGGCGATAACATCAGACACCCTGACCACCCGACCTTCGAGAGTTGCCGGCATGTCCTCCCGGCTTTCTTCCAAAATCTCCCCTCTTCCCTTAGAATGCTTGAGGATGCCGTCCCGGACTTCAAAGGTAAGGTTCAGGCCTTTGCCTTCATACTCTAATTTCTCCACGACCCGCAAGCTCTGCTCATAATGGGTGAACCCGCCCGGGAGAAGGTGATTCAGGGTCTCCTCGCCGGCGTGCCCGAACGGCGTGTGGCCGAGGTCATGGCCCAGAGCGATCGCCTCTGTCAGGTCCTCATTGAGACGCAGCGACTTGGCGATTGTCCGGGCTATCTGAGAAACTTCAAGCGTGTGAGTCAGACGAGTCCGGTAATGATCCCCGAAAGGGGCCAGGAAAACCTGAGTCTTGTGTTTGAGCCGGCGAAAGGACTTGGAATGGATGATCCTGTCCCTGTCTCTCTGGAAGGCAGTCCTCAAAGGATGCAAAGCCTCCGGCCGCTCTCGCCCCCGGGAAACCGAGCTCAGGCAGGCTTGAGGAGCAAGGATCTGTTTTTCGATCTGTTCGATTTTTTCTCGAATAGTCATGAGGACGACCACTCGGCTATCGGCCAGGGCTCATTCTTCTGGGCCTGTTCGATGAGGAGACGAGGGACGGGAAAGTTGATTTCCCGGCGGTGGGAAAGCTCCATTTTTTCCGTTACCATTCTTAGAGCTTCACCGACGCCCAACTTATTCATCAGGGCAAAGGGTCCCTCCGGCCACCCGAAGGCAAGCTGGCAGAGGGCATCGACATCCTGGCGCTTGATGATTCCCGCTTCCACAACCTCGGAGGCGGTCATGAAGGCAACGGCCAGGAGCCTTCGCTTGAGATGGTCGAGAGTGATCACGTCAATCGGCTTTCCGTCCTCGCTGGAAGCAGTCGGCATCTCAAAAAAGGCTTCTCTCTCTGAAATCAAGAACCGGGGCGGTGAAAAAAAGTTATCGTAGACACGGTGAAACGGATGATCCGGCTCCGAGGGATCAGCGAAAGAGGCAAGGCAGGCGGCGGCCAGTCTTGGCCCGATAGCCTTCAGCATCGAACCCAACCCGACGGGGATGGAAAAAGCCTGTCGGCTGGCTTCCTCGACCCCGGCGGGGCTGAATCCCTCCTCAATCTGCCGTGCCGCCTCGAGGAGGAGGCCGATCAATAGAACATTGGCTGCGCCTCCCTTTCTGTAACGGATGAGCGTCACGGCTTTCTTACGCGCAGCCTGCAGGTAGCGAGACGCTACGGCCAAGCTCTCTTTTGAAGACTGGCCGAGCGCTGCCAGCTCTGCCGCTTTGTTCTTGTGGGCGGGGAAGAAGAAATGGACCCAGACAACCCGTTCCGGCCGCCGCGCGGCCAACGCCAGGACTGCAGCGTCCAGGCAGGAGGTGCTTGTGGCCAGCACGACGGCCGGCGGACAGAATTCATCCAGCTTCCTCAGCAGTTCTTTTTTCAACTCCAGGTTTTCAGAAACGGACTCGATGACCAGCTTGAGGTTCTTAGCTTGGCAAGCTCGCTCAAGGTCAAGTCCGAGGGAAATCCGGCTCTTGATATCCTGAACTTGGAGAGCCGTGAAGATTCTTTTGGAGCGGGCGTCCTCGAGTTCTTGCTCGATCATGGTCAGAGACCGGCGGAGGCTGGCTTCGCTTCGTCCGATGAGTCCGACGCTGAGGCCGTTATGGGCGTAAGCTTGAGCAATGGCGGATCCCATGATTCCAGGCCCGACAACCAGGACCTCGACATCGCCCCAATCAACTTCTTGCTCCATCTTTTTCTCCTGATTGCTCTCTGGGTTCATCGGGTCAAACCATTATAGCACAGGCCAAAGCGTTTCTTGAATTTTTCAGCGGTTTTAAGTAATGTCAATGTGGAAAAAAGACTCTACGAGAGACATGGCCGGTTTGATCGAAGCTAACATCAAAGCCTTGCTCGCGGAGCTTCCCCCACACGTTGCGCTTGTCGCCGCCGCCAAATCCCGCACTCCTGACGAGGTACTGGAAGCTGTCCGGGCCGGGGTGAAAATCATCGGCGAGAACTATGTTCAGGAGGCACTGGCTGCGAGCACAGTCGTCGGCCGAAACGTCGAATGGCATTTTATCGGCCATCTTCAGAGAAACAAGGTCAAAAAGGCGGTCAATATCTTCGACCTGATCGAGACTGTCGACTCGCTCGATATCGGCCAGGAGATCTCAAAGCGTAGCGCTGCCCGGGAGAAAGTCATGCCCATACTCGTCGAGATCAACAGCGGCCGCGAGCCCCAAAAATTTGGCGTCATGCCTGAGGAAGCCGAAGATCTGGTCAAGGAACTCAGCCGTTTGCCCGGCATCAAAGTCCAGGGCCTGATGACGATGGGTCCGGAATTCGGGGAGCCGGAAGCAGCCCGGCCTTATTTCCGGCTGACAAGGGAAATCTTCAAAGAGCTCAAAAGCCTGGCTTTCCCCGGCGTCGAGATGAAGTGGCTGTCCATGGGGATGTCCCATTCCTACAGGGTGGCCATCGAGGAAGGAGCCAATATGGTCAGACTCGGCACGAAGATCTTCGGACCGCGGCCATGAATGAAGGAGAGACGAGACCATGAAAATCAAGGGCATTGACATTTATTATTTTGACATTCCTCTGCAGCAGCCGTTCAAGATCGCCATCGGCACGGTGCACGCGGCGAACAACGTCCTGGTTCGAGTACAGACCGATGAGAGCGTTGTGGGTCTTGGGGAGTCCTGTCCGTTTGCTCCGATAACAGGCGAAACTCAGGAAACAAACATCGCTGTAGCTAGGAACCTCAGGGACATGCTCATCGGCAAGGACCCTCTGGCTAACGAAACGTTTTTAGGCCCGCCTGGGGGCCTTGTCCGCTCAAATCCGAGCATTGTGGCCGCTTTCGACATGGCCCTTTACGACATCCTCGGCAAATTTTCTTCCCTTCCCCTCTTTAGGCTTTTGGGCGGACATCCTCGGCCGCTCGAGACCGACATCACGGCCGACCTGGATACGCCAGAAAAGATGGCAGTTAGGGCGAAAGATTTTATCGCTCAAGGCTACAGGAAGATAAAAATCAAGGTGGGGCAGGACCCGGGACTCGACATTGCCAGGCTCGAGGCCATCCGCGAAGCCATCGGCGATGCCCCGGCCATCAGCATCGACGCCAACCAGGGATGGACAGTGCCCCAGGCCCTGGCCGCCCTCAGGGGCATGGAAAAATTCAATATTTTGTTTGTCGAGCAGCCGGTTGCTTCCTGGGACGTGGAAGGACTCCGGGTTGTCCGCCAGCGCTCCCCTATTCCGGTCATGGCTGACGAAGCGCTTTTCTCCCCTCAAGACGCTATCAAGCTGATTAAGGCTGAAGCGTGCGATTATTTCAACATCAAGTTGATGAAGGCTGGCGGCATCGCCAACTCTCTGAAAATAGCCCACATCGCTGAGGCCGCCAACATCCGGGCCATGGTTGGCTGCATGGTGGAGACGCGCCTGGCCCTCACCGCAGCAGCTCACCTCTTGGCTGCCCAAAAGAACATCATCTTCGCCGACCTCGATGGAAACATGTCTCATACGATTGACCCGGTTATCGGCGGCATGGAGGTCAAGGGAGGCATCATCACGCTCCCGGAATCGCCCGGACTGGGTGTGGACATCGATCCCGCCTTTCTCCAGAAGTTGCGCCGGGTATGAGGTAAAAGACAACAAAGCAATATGTCTGCCTTGATGAAGAGCTGGATAACAAGAGGGATGGGTAGCCCGCCCGGACCTGAAACCATCATCAACGGGAGGCGCTACCTTTATTTCTGCGGAACAGGTTATTATGGGCTCCACAGCCATCCTGCAGTCATCCGGGCAGGCATCAAAGCTTTCCAGAAGTACGGTACCCATAGCGCAACCTCCAGGTCTGGTTTTGGCAACAACCCTGTCCTTCTTGACCTGGAGCAGAAGCTGCGGGAGTTTTTCGGCCAGGAGGAAGCCGTGACTTTCGCCTCAGGTTATCTGGGCAGCCTGGTTCTGGCTCAGGCGCTGGCCGGCCGATACGAGGCTGTCTTCGTGGATGAAGGGGCGCACTTCTGCATCCGGGACGCTGCCGCCGCCCTGGGAAAGCCCGTCTATTCGTTCGGACACAGGGACCCCGATGATCTCCTCAGAGTGATAAAAAAGAGGCTCAAACCCCGCCAGAGGCCGCTTGTCCTTAGCGACGGAATTTTTCCCACCTTCGGCCAATTAGCTCCCCTTCCTGATTATGTTCGGGTCCTGGAGCGCTATAACGGGCTTATCAACTTAGATGACGCGCACGGTGTCGGTGTCCTCGGGGCCAAAGGCCGCGGCACGCCTGAATATTTCGGCTTGCGCTCTCCGAGTTGCCACGTTACCGGAACCCTCAGCAAAGCTTTCGGCGGACATGGCGGTTTTATCGTCGGACAAAAAGAGCTGATCAGAAGCGTTAGGTCCAAGACAGGGACTTTTATCGGCTCGACACCTATCCCGACGCCAGTCGCCTCGGCCACGGCCAAGGGGATCGAAATCCTGCAGCGGCATCCTGAGATGAGAAAAAAGCTCTACCGGAATGCTGCTCTGGCCAAGGCCGGGTTGAAAGCGCTGGGAATACCCGTGGAAGAAACACCCGTTCCTGTTATCGCCTGGAGCATTGGTTCGGAAAAGAAGATGGTTATGATCCAACAAGAGCTCATGAAACGAGGCATCGCTATCGCTTATATCAAGTACGCGGGCGCCCCAGCCGCCGGCGTCCTGAGAGTGACCATTTTTTCTACCCACACAGCCGGGAAAATCCAGCGATTGATTGAGGCATTGGCAAAAACCCTCTGACCGCCATCCAAAGGCAGACTAAAATTCCTCATCAGCGGAGCTGCCGGGCTGCCCTTCTCCCTTTTCCGCCTCCTCCATGGCTTCATCGATGGACTGATCAAAATCTTCTCCCATATCCTCTCCCATCTCTTTTCCCATTTTCTTCATCCAGCGGGCCATGCTTTTGGGGTCGTTCTCGTCGAGTCCGGCCAGCTTCGAGGGGTCGGCCAGGCTCTCCAGCCGGCTTTCCTCCGATCGGGAAACTGTCACCCGGGAAACCAGCTTATCCAGATTGCGGCTGCCGCACTTTTTGCATTTCTGATCAAACGAAGATGACACAGAGAGAGTCAGAAAGGTCGATTTCTTCCCGCAGTCCCGGCAACGAAATTCGTAGATGGGCATGCGCCACCTCCTTTAAAAGAATGTCCTCCTGGCCTCTGCAAGCTCCTTTATTTTAGCAAAATCCTCGACCGCCGTCGACCCTTGCCCAACGCTCGCGGGCAGCAAAACGTTAGCAGGGCATTAGACCGTGCGGCCTGGATGCCGGCCGAATTGTTGACTAACACCCACAAAGATTTGCGACTTCCCTAACGTTTTAGGATCACCAGCTGCTGTTTTTTGCCTGGACAGCCGAAGGTTCTAAGGCCCAGGTGGACGAACTTGCCAAGAAAGCGCAGGGCCCGGTCTGAGTGGCGAAAGACCGGGACTTGTTCCTCGACAAGAAGATCGACCAAAGGCTGGTAGAGAGGCCCGGCGTCGATGTTGACCACAAAAGGCTTTGGCGATTTCCGGAAGAGTTCGACCAAGCGGCTGCCGATGCTCTCGGGTTGATAGATGTTTTCTCCGTGAGTTTCTCCAGGGGGAAGCGTTTGTAAGGAGGAAGTCATCGGCACGGGTGAAACGACGGCGCAATCGACTCCTGGATCCGCCAGCAAGGCTTCGATGCAGCCGGCGAAAGTAGCGTCATCCGCCACCGGAGTGATGTCCAACGGATTTCGGATATCCTGGAGTCGGTCGATGCCCAAGGGACCCAGGATGCGGGCAATCATGGCTTTTGTCCTTTCAGATAAGGAAGTCAGCTCCAAGGAAAATCGATCCTTGAGATTATCGGCCAGGATGACGCATTCAAACCCGGCGTTGCTGATGAGGCCGACCCGTCTTCCCCGGGGCCTCTTTGCGGATAGAGCAAGGAGGTTCTGGATGGCACTCTCAAACTCGGTCAGGTCTTCGGCCACGAAAACACCCGAAGCTTCCAGGATCGAGCGGCAGACAGCATAATCTCCGGCGACCGAGGCCGTGTGACTGGATGTCGCCTCCCGGCCTTCAGGAGTCCTCCCACCTTTATAGACGACGACCATTTTTCTTTTTTTAACCGCTTCTCTTGCTGCTCTGGCCAGGGCCAGGCCGTCGCCGGGCTGAAAACCTTCGAGGTAGAGAGCTAAGAGAGGAGTTTCTCTTTTGTCTTTAAAATAATCTAGATAATCGGACGCGGCAAGGTCGATCTGATTGCCCAGAGAGATCGCATACCTTGGCTCCGCCAACGGCAGTTTGCTCATCCGGGAGGCCATGAAGGCGCCGCTCTGGCTGATATAAACAAGGCGCGGATTTTCTTTCCCCGGGCTGGCCAGTTTATACTCGGGGATAAACGTCGTGTCATACTTTCCCGGCGCCGAGTAAATCCCCATGCAGTTTCCGCCGTTGACGACAGGGACGCACTTTCCCTTTTTCCGGCTTTGGCGGATGATTTCCTTTATCCTGGCCTCGAGGGCTTCGGTCCCCTTTTTTTCTCCCAGGCCTCCGGCGATGATGATAACGGACCTGGCCTTTTGAGTGTCAACGAGTTCTTTCATCACGCCAATGCTCTGCTCGGCAGCTAAAGTGAGGACAAAAAGGTCAACTGTCTCCGGAAGGGCTGAGGCACTCGGCACGCAACGGCATCCGTCAACTTCTCGAATCCCTGGCTTGACGACATAGACTCTCTCCCTTGGGAAACCTTCCCTCAGGATGTTTTTCAGGATGATCCGGCCAAGGTTAATCCTTTCTGAGACACCGATAATCCCGATAGAGCAGGGATGCAAAAGAAAATCGAGCGATGCTGAAAGTCGGGGCTTGACCTGGACATGAGTCCGGGAAAAACGGCACATCCCGTCCAGGGGGACAAGCCTTCCTCCGACGACGACAAATGGGTTGACTTCAGCTTCTTCGATGACATAAGGAGACTTTCTGGCATGTGGAGAAAAGTTCGCTCCCAGACTGAGAAAGCAGCGAAAGGCTCTGACAAGTTCATCTTCTGTTAGGACCGGTTTTCTTCCCCTGTGCTCTGTGGTGAGTTTATCATAGAAGGCCAGAGACCGGAGAAGAGGTCCAATTTCCTCCGGCCGCAAGAGGTGGGCCGATCCGATGGCCAGCGCCTGTCCCTCCTTCAACCTCTCGCTCAGATACTCAACATCCAGCCCGCCCAATCCCATGGTCACGATCGGACCGAACTCTCTTGAATGACGGAGGCCGAGGAGAAGTTCTGACCCGAAGCCCAGGTCTTTGTAAGCGACTTTTTCCAGGATCAAGAATCCGGTGATCTGGTTCCGGACGTCTTCTACGGAAAAAATTTCTCTGGAGCCTGTTTTCTTCTGCCAGTCTGCAAACCTCGCCGGCACCTCTTCCAGCATCGAGCGAATCACTCTGTTGACTTTGGCCGGCTGGCTGGGGACAAAAGCGACGCCGCCAACATCGCTCTTGTGGACGATGAGATGTGAGACGACCTTGACGACTACCTCGGGAGTTTCGAGGGCAGAAAGATCCTGGCGGCCGACCTTCTGTCCTTTTTCTAAGAAAAGAAACCGAGGCGCGGCGATCCCGCAAGCCCGGAGAAGCGCGTAGACTTCGGGCTCAAGGAGAAACTGTCGGTTGTCTTGTTCTGCCGTTCTAAAAATGGAATTGATCTTGCTCAGGTTCATTCCCGGCCTCTTTTTCATGCTTCCCTCTCTGGCAATTTGTTCTTGATCACGATGGAAGCCGTGACGGCCAGCCTCACGTCTAAGCGTGAGACTCGGCAGCGGCACGACCGAGTTCAAAAGCCTTGAGGTTGGCGGCGACTATGCTTGAGCCTTTTGTTTTGAAAAGGACTTTGATGAACTCGAGGAGGTCATCTTTTTTTACCATCAAGAAATGAGAAGCCGCGCCTAACACGACCATGTTCTGGGTGCGGGCCGAGCCCGTTTCTCGAGCGAGCTTCTCAGAATCGACGATCACTTGGCGCGGAACATCTTTGATTTTGCTGAGAACAGTCTCGAGGTCAGGATAATCTGGAATGTTGATAAACGGCGTGCGGCTCGAGACAACAATCCCTTCGGGCTTGAGGTAGTCCAGATAACGAAGGGTTTCGAGTGGCTCCACGCTCAAAATCAGGTCAGCTTCCCCCTTGGGAATGAGATCGCTAAAGATCCGCTCGTCAGAAAGGCGAAGATGCGACTGAACTGCTCCTCCCCGCTGCGACATGCCGTGGACCTCCGCCTGCTTGACCTGAAAACCGGCCTTGAGAGCGGCGCTGTCGATGACAAAGGCGATCGATAGAATCCCCTGGCCGCCGACCCCGGCCAGGAGGATGTCCTGTTTCATTCAGCCTTTCCTCCTTTTTTTCCTGGCTTCTACGACGCATTCGCGCACGGCCACGATGACCGAGAGTCCCTCGTGGGCCAGCTCTTCCTTGATGATCTTGACATTTTTCTCCATATTCTTGGGCAGCGGCTCGATGACCCGGATGTGCTCCTTGGGAACTCCCACTCCCTCGATCAAACGCACCAGCCTCTCGCCGGAGGCATAGCTGGGCTGGCCGCCTGTCATGGCCACGGTCGCGTTATCCAGGATGATGACGGTCATGTTCGCGTTGGCGGCTGCCGCATCGAGAAGTGGGGTTAGCCCGGAGTGGCCGAACGTCGAATCGCCGATCACGGCCACTGAGGGAGAAACGCCGGCTTCGGCGCCCCCCTTGGCCATGCTGACCGAGGCACCCATGCAGACGCATGTCTGGACGGCCTCGTAAGGAGGATAGGCTCCCAAGGTGTAGCAGCCGATATCGCTAAAGACGTTAGCCCCGGCTGAACCCTCGAGGGCTTTGTTCAAGGCAATCAGCGTATCGGCATGGGGGCAGCCCTGACAGAGCTGGGGCGGCCGGGCGGCGAGTTTGAACCCGCTGAGCTCTCGCCGTGGAAGAGCGGGGAGACCCAAAGCCGGCCGCACGACCTCAGGCGAAAGCTCACCCGAAAGCGGCAGGTCGCCGGTCAGCTTGCCCTTGAGCGCTTTTCCGGGGATGCCGAAAAGGCCCTGCAGCCTTTTCTCGATAAAAGGATATCCTTCCTCGACAATGAGCACGGTGCCCACATGGTTGACGAGCTGGCGGCAGAGCGCCTCCGGGATGGGGTATGTGCCAATTTTAAGGATCGAGGGCACCTCGCTATTTGAAGCCAGATTCTCCATCACATAGTTGTAGGCAATTCCCGAGGCGATGATCCCGAGCGAGCGGTCCCTGCCGTTGAGTTCAAGGCGGTTGAATTCCGATTTTTCGGCCAGCCTGATAAGGCCGGGCTGTTTATCTAACAGAATTTTGAACCGGCGGCGGGCATTGACCGGCAGGAGCGTCCAGTCCGAGCTCGCTCCGTAGGTGAGCTTGTTTTCTCCCCTCGGTTCGCAGGGCTGAACAGTCGACCGGCTGTGAGAAAGCCGGGTGACAAGACGGAGCATCACCGGAAGACCTATCTCCTCGGACAGGTCGAAGGCCTGACGGGTCATATCGTAGGCTTCCTGATGACTCGAGGGCTCATAACAGAAGATCTGAGCAAATTGGGCGTAATAGCGGCTGTCCTGTTCGTTCTGGGAGCTGTGCATGCTCGGATCGTCGGCCACGGCCAGGACCAGCCCGCCATTGACCCCGGTGATGGCCGAGTTCATGAACGGGTCAGCCGCGACGTTCAGCCCGACATGCTTCATCGAAACAAGCGATCGCTTGCCGGCGAAAGAAACGCCCAGGGCTTCTTCGTAGGCGACTTTCTCGTTCACCGACCAGGATGCTTTGAGATGCCTGTTCTCTTCCGCCAGCTTGATCAAGTATTCCAGAATCTCTGAGGCCGGCGTGCCGGGATAGGAATAGGCTGCTGTCAGGCCGGCATGGAAGGCCGCCAAGGCCACGGCTTCGTCGCCAAGCAATATTTCTGTTTTCATGGCTTGTCTTTGATCAGGGAGTGGCCGCTCTCATCGATTGAGTTCCTCTACATAATAAAACACGCCGACGCCTGGAACATCAGTCGACTGCCTTTCGGAAAGCAAAGGATACAACCCTGTTCCAGGGGTGTCAAGCGAACGAAAACTGACCAAGTTACATGGAAATGCGCATTGAGACACCGCCTCCTCCGTCGCCAAAGCGAGGGTTGACGACCGTGCTCCGGACAGAGCCAAAGCTATAGCTTAGACCCACGGAAAAAAAATAGTCATAGGTCGTGGCGAGCTGCCTGAGCTGGAGAAGGACGTCTTCCAGGGAGGCTCCCAGCCGGGGAAGGGAAAGCTGATCGTGAATCCGGGAGTAACTGCCGCGAAGGTTAAGGTTCAGCCCTTTAAGGATGCCCAACGAAATGTCTCCCCAGAGCTCAACATGGTTCTTGGCGAAATCGTGAAGGTAATGAGCCATCTCAAACGAGGTGCTGACAGTCCCCCACGGCCGGACCAGCTCCAAGGTTGCGGAAAGGGTCTGCTGCCACAGGTTTTCGCGCGTCTTCAGAAAGATCGTCTCTTCCCGGTAGCGGACGGCCTTGAAATTCAGCCGGTAGAGAAAGCGAAGTTGCTTCCTGGTCGATTGAGAATAAGGAAAGAGGTCAAATTCGACGGCGGGCGCAGGGCTCAGGCTGAGCTTGATATTATTATAAGAGGAGGAATTGACGGACAGATAGGCTCCCAGCGACCAGTGGTCATTGAGGCTTTTGACGACCAGGCCGCGCAAGCTCTGGCTCTCGGAAGAGCTCTTGTAAACCATGTCCTCGTAGCTAAACCGGTCCCTCTCCAAGCTTGCGCTCACCGACAGCCGCACCTTCCACTCCGGCGTAACCCGGTTGGCCGAAAAAGAGCCGTAGTACATCCCGCTCTTGTAGGTCTTCTCGCCGTTGAGAAAACAGTTGGCGCTGAGGCTGAAAACCCAGAAATTCCACGGGTCGTGGACTGCTGTCGGCTTCAGCTTGTCAAGAAAATCGACGGACAGTCGCTGGGCCACTGGCATCTTCCCCGCATAGCGCATCAGCCCCATCTTCAGGGACTGGAGCAAGCCTTTTTTGATTTCCTCGGCCGGCGCGCTTTTTCTCACCTCGAAGCTTAGCCGGTCGTTATCCCCCTCGAATTCTTTCTGACCACGGAAAAGGAGGACATAGACATCCGCGCCTTCTTTTTTCTCAAGGGTTATTAAGACGTGGACCTGGGCCTCGGCGCGATCCTGAACAAACAGGACAAAAGGAATCTCAGCCTGGAGAAAGGAAGCCACTCCGGCTTCGCACTCAAGAAAAACAAGCGGCGCTTTTTCTTCCTCGGCTCCGGCAACCGCAGACGAGGTCAGGAAAAACAAGCAGGTGGAAACAAAGCCGAGGCGGAGGACGATGAGGATAAGGGAGCTGGCTCGAGCCTGGATTCCGAGTGCCTTCCAGCCACCCGCCCAATCCCGTTCCAGCCTTTGTGTCATCGCCATTTTCGCATTCTTTCTCTTCCCTTATGCCGTCATCTCCTCTGACGACTTTCAGTCAATAGTGATGGAAATTCCGCCTTGTCCGCTGTCGCCGAAGCGCGGGTTGACGACGTTCGTGAAGATAGACCCAAACGCATAGCTGAGCCCGAAAGAAAGAAAATAACTGTAGTTTGTGGCCAGTTGTTTGCGCCGAAGCAGGACCTCTTCCACCGTTGCTCCTTCTTTGGCCAGGTAAAGCTGGTCATGGATCCTAGAGCCGCCGCCGAAAACGAAGACGCTCAAGCCTTTGACGAGCTGAAGGTTGACGGCTGTAAACAGCGACAGGTTAGATTTGGAGAGATCGTGGAAGTAGTGCGAACCAGCCAGCGTCGTGCTGACGCTCCCCCATTTTTCTTTGAGGTCGAGAGAGATGGCTAGGGATTGGCCCCACAGGTTTTCGGACATCTTGTCGTAGATCGTTTCTTCCCGGTATTTGATGGTGGCAAACTGAAGTGCATAAAGGCAGCGCAACTGTCTCCGCGTCGACTGAGAATAAGGGAAAAAATTGAACTCGACAGCCGGCGAGGGGCTGAATGAAAAGCGAATGTTCTGATAAGTCGAGGAAGAGGCCTTGAGAAAACCGCCGACTGACCAGTGTTTGCCGAGGCTGGCCACGACCAGGCCGTTGAGGTTATAGCTCTCCCTGGTGCTCTCGATCGTCTCGGTGTCGTATTCAAACCGGTTGAAATAAGTGGAGCCGGCAACCGACAATCGGATTTTCAGTTGGGGCGTCACCCGGTTAGCCGAAAAATTGGCGCTCCAGGAATAGGATTTGAAGGATTCCTCACCCCTGAAAAAACCGCCCGTGCTGAGGCTGAAAACCCAGGAATTCCATCTATCTGGAGCGACCTCCGGCTTTTTTGTCCCGGCGTAAGAGATGACGATCCGGGAGGCAAGAGGGGTCCTGGCCATGTAGCTCATCAGGCCAATTTTCAGGGCCTTAACCAGCCCCTGTCTGATCTCATCCTCGGTGTCCGTCTGGTCGGAAAAATACTTCTGAGTGTCATCAACTCCCCGAAATTCCTGCTGCCCGATTAACGAGATCGTGTATTCCCGGCCGCCGCTGCCCGTCCTCAGCGTCGTGATGAGGATGTGAACCTGGGCTTCTTTCCGGTCGCGAACATAATTCACAAAGGCGATCTCCGTCCGGATATAATCAAGGTCGCACTGGCGGCAGTCGAGAAACACCTTTGGCGCGGCCTTCTTAAGGGTCTCGATATTGACCGCCTCTTCCTGAGCGGCGGCTGAAAGAGCGGGAAAAAACCCTGCGAACAAGGAAAAAAGGAAAACATACCTCTTACCATTGCGCATCATCTCCTCCGTCGGGCATCTCCTGAAACCGGAATTTTCTCCTGTCGGGGCCCTTTCTTTGGTCATCGAGCCAGGGACACTATAACATTCCCTAATATCATATCCAAAACCCCGGCCAAACGGTACTCTTTTCAGGGCAGTGTTTGCGGCTCCGTCTGCATGATATGAAGAGCTGGCGAGGGGGGCCCGGCGAAAGACCGGCCGCAAAGGATATTATTCCGATTATTCCTATAAATTTATGTTGAAATGCGAAAAATATTGAGATACGATAGAAGCGGCTCATTGACATTTTCGGTGAAGGAGGACTGTGTGATCAAAGTTTCCACCAAGGGTCGGTACGGGCTTCGCCTTATGCTCAACCTGGCCAGCCATTATAACAGCGGGAACAAAGCCGTCATTCTTAAGAACGTTGCCCAGGAAGAGGATATTTCCATCCGCTATCTTGAACAGATCATCATCCCGCTGAAAATCAAGAAGCTGGTGAAAAGCATCCGCGGCGCCGGCGGGGGGTATTCCCTGGCTCGCAAGCCGGCTGAAATCAACCTCTGCGAGATCCTGGAGGCGCTCGAAGGGACCTGCGCCCTCGTTGACTGCATCGAGGACTCGGACTATTGCGACCGCATCCCCGGCTGCGCGGCCTATGAGGTCTGGAGGGAAGCCAGCCAGTTGCTTCAAAATTTCTTTAGGAAAGTCAATCTCCAGCATATCCTCGACCTGGGAGAGAAAAAGCTCCAGAAATCCAAGGAAAAGTCTAAAACCAAGCGCTGACAATTCTCTCTCCACCGCCTCGACAAGAGGCAGCACCGTCTGAGAAAAGGGACTTTTGCGCACGGAAAAGAGTCTTTTTCCGAGTCCCTGGCTCTTCCCACGCTCCTTTGAGCCTGGCCATTCAGGCCGTCTCTCTTCGGGCAAAAAAATTGCCCTTTCCCCTTGACAACAGTCTTTGTCTTTTATATAAAGATTACTTAATTTATAAAAATGATAGTTTCTATAGGAATAATTAATGAAAAGTCAGCAAGCTGCCTTGAGGAAGTGTGAGTTGCCCGCACGAGAACGGAAACAGCAGTCTTGGCTCTCCTTCGGGACGCTCGGAGCCGGTGCCTTAGTCGCCCTGGCGCTTGTCGTTTTGGTCGCCGCCAGGCCGGCTCCTCAGGTCAAAGACAGCGAAACCTGCGGCGTCTGCCATGAGGACCTGGTCAGCGCTTTTGCCATGACCCCTCACTCCCAAGCCGAAGCCGGCTGCGCGGCCTGCCACGGACAGGCTCCCCAGCACGCTGAGGAAGGCGGAAAAGAAAATATCTTCGCTTTTCGGGCCGCCGACCTGCCGGCGGACAAAGCGAGGCGCTGTCTAGCCTGTCATGCCAAGGACGCCCCACGTTATTTTGCCGGGCCTCACCACAAGGCATCGCTCGACTGCACGACCTGCCACTCCATCCACGCCGAAGAGATCCCCTCCACCCTCGATTCCAGAAACCCTGACAAGAATTGTTCCACCTGTCACGAGGATATTTTCGCCGAATTCCGGCTCAATGAGCGTCACCGCCTCGAGGAGGGCATCCTCTCCTGCGCAACCTGCCATAATCCCCATGAACCCGCGGCACGGGGAAGACTGGGGGGCTTTGGCCAAGACCAATGCCTCAATTGTCATGCCGACAAAGGCGGACCGTTTGTCTACGAACACGAAGCCTCTCGGGTCGAGGGCTGCGCCATCTGCCATGAAGTCCACGGCTCGCCCAACAGGCACATGCTGAAATTCCAGAACAGCGCTGACCTCTGCTTTAGCTGTCATGCGGCGGCTCCGGCCTGGCATGGCGGGTTCACAGCCGAAAAAACGAACTGCCTGACCTGCCATACGGCCATCCACGGCTCAAACCTGAGCCGCCTCTTCTTGAAATAGGAGACGACTGATGATCAAGAAACCGCTCTCCCTCCTCCTGCTGGGCGTCCTTCTCATTCTCTCGACCCGAGCCTCGTTTGCTGCCCCCTCCAGGTTAGACGGTCACCTCCTTTTGGGGTTCCGCTTTGTTGATACGAGCGGGCCGGGAAGAGACGATAAGTACAGAGAAGACGTCAACCTCCGGGGCGGACCCCGGCTTCACAGTTTCAGCTTCGTCTACACTCCAGACGGCGGGCTCCGAAATCTTTTCGACCGCCTCCAGATCCGGATGTCCAATTTCGGCGGGGATCCCTTTGAATCCTTCAAGCTGAGCCTCGAGAAATCCGGCCGATTCTCGATGGCCTACGAGCGGAAAAAGGCCGTCTATTTTTACCGTGACCTCCACGAGGTTGGCGGCGGAGAAGTCTATGACCGGCACTCCTTCGGGTTCGACAGGGTCATGGACAGCGGTTCGGCTAAAATTTCCCTCGATAAGAACGTTGACTTGACGTTCAATTTTGACCGCTTCACCAAGAACGGGACGAGCGTCACCACTCAGGACATCAACCGAATTGAATTCGAACTCGAAAAGCCCGTTGAGGAAGAATCCAAAGAAATCTCTGCCAGGCTCAGTGTTCATTTCGTCCGCGCCTCTTTCGTCTTAGAGGAGAGAATCCGCACAGCCAAAAACGCCAACAGCCTCTTCCTGCCGGGGTATGCTGACGGCGGGCCGGAGGCTGACTTTCCGACATCGCTTGATTTATACTCCCTTGATCAGCCCTACAATCTCAAGTCCAACACCCACATCGCCAGGTTCAGCGTCCGGCCTTTGGACAACCTTTTCCTGGCCGGATCGGCCCTCCTCATCCAGGAAAACGTGGACTTTGCCTACAGGGAAAGCGGAAAAGGGCTGGACTACCTGGGCCGGACCTTTGCCCTGGCATCATTCGGAACCAGCTCTTTCGACCGCGATGTTCAGCGTTACGAATTCGACGCCACCTGGGTCTTGATGAGGAGACTCTCCATTATCGGGGCCATCCGCTACCACAGATTCGACCAATCTGGTTTTCTCGAGGCTAACGGCGAGCTCGACTCGGCTGACATCGGCTTCGCTACGCTCGGGTTTGATGCCGGTCTGCAGTATCTCTTTACTCCAAAGTTATCCCTGACGCTCGGCTGCAGAAACGAAAACCGCGATCTCGAGGGGCTTGAGACAGCCACCTATGAGGTTAAAACCGGGCGGCAAGGGCTTTTCGGCAACCTCAGATGGGATTGGCGAACGCTCAAGCTGACTTTCGACTACGAACATGGCGACTCTACGGAGCCGGTGACGCTTATGTCGCCGACAGACTTCGACCGGCTGCGAGTGACCGCTAGGTACCGGGCCGGAAATTTCAACCTGACCGGAACCTATCTCCTGAACGAGACGCACGGCGAGGTCTTCGAGCAAGCCTGGGACTCCTCCAGAACTCAGGCCGGCCTGCGCCTGGGTTACTCGACTCGAAGCATCCAGGCCTCCTTAGGCTATTCCTCCATTGCCGTCGAACACAAAGCTGACCGTGTCGTAACCTTTCCTCCCTACTGGACGGGCCCGGGCGGGACTTTCCTGTGGGAGGTTTTTTACGAAGGCAAATCCAGCCTTGTAGATGCCTCTTTTTCCCTTGGCCTGAATGACCGAGTAAAGCTCGGAGGCTTTGCTCATTATTATGCAAACAAAGGCACCTGGGAAATCGAACGGATGACCTTTAAAGCCAGCCTGGAGGTTGCTATTCCGGGCGGATATACCGCAGAGCTAGGATACCGCCACATCAATTTTAAGGAGAAAGGCTCCGGGTTTAACGACTATAAGGCAGGCATTCTCGAACTCTCCTTCGGTTACAGCTGGAAGCAATAATTGAGGAGGACGGGATGAGAAAAAGACCTTACCTTACGGCCATTCTGGCTGCGGCCTTTGTTTCCTTGATTGGCCTGGCCAGGACGAATCCCGACGGCCAGCTCAAAGTCCAGTCCAAAGCCTCCAGAGCCCAGAGACTCTGGGAGACATCGGCCCACGCCGATAAAGAAGCTGAAGCATTCGTTCACTGGGACGCTGAGGAAAGCGTCCCGACAACCTGCGCCAAGTGCCATAGCACGCCAGGCTTCCGCGACTATCTCGGCGCTGACGGGTCTGCGGTGAACATCGTCGACAAAACGGCTTCTCTTGGAACAACAGTGGAGTGCGCAGCCTGCCATGCCGACCCGGAAAAAGGGATAACCCACGGCCGGACAGCGGTCATCTTCCCATCCGGCACGGAAGTGAGCGGTCTCGGCCCCGAAGCCATGTGCATGGAATGCCACCAGGGCAGAGCTTCAACGGCGACAGTCGATGAGGCCATCGGGGCGGCGGGAGTGTCCTCAGACGACACGGCGACCTCAAAACTGAGGTTCATCAACATCCATTACTACGCTTCTGCGGCCACCCAGTTCGGAACTGTGGCCAAAGGAGGCTACCAGTATGCCGGGAAGAGCTACGATGGCCGGTTCGCTCATATTCCGGGCTATAACGCCTGCTCCACCTGCCACGACCCTCATTCCCTCGAAGTTGAGCTCGAGGCCTGCCAGACCTGCCACCCGGGAGTCAAAGACCCGAAGAATATCCGCTTTTATGGTTCGCTTGTTGATTATGACGGAGACGGCAACATCACCGAGGGCGTTTATTACGAGATCGAAACGTTAAAAACATATCTTTATGGAACGATGCAAGCTTATGCCGAGCAAATCGCCGGAAGTCCCCTCGCCTATGACGAACACGCCTATCCCTACTTTTTTATTGATTCGAACAACAACGGCGTCGTCGATTCGGATGAAGCCACCTCGGCCAACGGCTACAAGAGCTTCACCCCCCGGCTTCTCCGGGCCGCCTACAATTTCCAGGTGGCTGTCAAAGACCCGAATTCCTTTGCCCACGGCGGAAAATACGTCATCGAACTTCTTTTTGACTCCATTGAGGACCTTAACAGCAAAGTCTCGGGAGATGGGCTATCTTATTTCCTGTCGAGGCCTGAGGCTGAACGGCTTCGCCGGCCCCAAGGCAAGTTCAGGCCTGAGGGAAGGAAGACAGATTCACCTCAAAAGGGCAGCCCGTTTCTGGCAGCCAATCCCTCTGATGTCATCGACGAGAGAGACATTGGCCTAATCAACTCAGGCGGCGAAAGAAAACTCACCAGGACCGACGAAGGGCACTTCGACGGGTCTTCGGAAGCCTGGAGGCACTGGGACGCTGAGGGTGCCGTGCCAGCAACCTGCGCCAAGTGCCACAGCGCTGAGGGGCTTCCCTATTTTCTCGAAAACGGCAAGAACGACACGAGCCTGCCGGCGGCCAATGGCCTTCTTTGCGTGACCTGTCACACGTCGCCGCCGCTTCTCAGGCCAGCCGGACCCGTCCAATTCCCCTCCGGGTCGATAAAAGACCTGGGCGGTGCGTCCAACCTCTGCCTGAATTGCCATCAGGGCCGAGCCTCCAAGAAATCAGTGGACGCGGCCATTGCCGGCGGCTCCGGCCCCTATTCGTTTACAAATATCCATTACTACCCGGCTGCAGCCTCCTATTTTGGCTCCGAAGTCCAGGCTGGGTATGAGTTCACTGGCAAGACGTATAACGGCCGTACGATCTACGCGAATCACAACGGGATCTTTACGGACTGCGTCGAGTGTCACTTCGGCACCAAGAGTTTCAACCGCAAGCGGGACAAAAGCGATGACCTCTTCCACCACATCGAGCCGACCAAGGCCGACTGTGTCCTCTGCCACGGCGCGGATATCGCCCAGCCCCATCCCGGAAATGACCCGGACAGGTTCGAATTTAATGGCATAAGGCCGGCCCAGACGCCGGATTACGACGCCGACGGGAACACCCGTGAATCCCTTCAGGATGAAATCAGGGGATTGGAAGATACTCTCTATGCCCAACTTCAGGGATATAGCAATAACATCGGCTCCCCCGTCGTCTACGATGAACAAGCTTATCCCTATTTCTTCAAGGACACCAACAGAAACGGAATCGCTGATCCCGAGGAGTTGACATCTGCTAACCGCTACAGGTTCACGGCTCCGATGTTACGCGCATCTTACAATTTTCATTTCAGCAAAAAGGAACCTTGCGGCTATATCCATAACGCCCTGTACATCGCCCAGCTCCTCGTTGATTCGATCGAACATCTTGGCGGCAACGTCGCGGCATATGCGTGGCGATAAACAGGACTATCCCCGTTTTTTGACTTTTTCTTGAGGTGATGTTATAGGATAGGTCGTCCATCCGAAAGAGGGAAAAAAATGAAAACGGGTGGAGGTGGAGCGTGAAGTGCAGACTTTTGATTGCTCTTCTTTTAAGCTTAAGCCTGGCTTCAGGCTTGATCGGCCAAGAATGTCTCGACTGCCATAAAAAGGCAAGTCCGAGCATTGTCAGCGACTGGCAGGCGAGCAAGCACAGCCTGAACAACGTCGATTGCTCGGTCTGCCATGGCGAAGAACACCGCTCAGCTACTGACTTTGCCAAGGCCAAGATCCCGACGCCCGAGACGTGCGCCGTCTGTCATGAGACTCAGGTTGCTCAATTCAAGAAAGGAAAGCACGCTTTCGCCTGGGCGGCCATGAAAGCCATGCCAACCGCCCACGCCCAGCCTGTGGCTCTGATGGAAGGGATGAAAGGCTGCGGGGGCTGTCACAAGATCGGCCTCAAATCCGAAGCCGATATCCAGGACCTTCAGAAAGCCGGCTCCGGGTTCGGCCGTGCCTCCTGCGACGCCTGCCATACGCGTCATATTTTTTCCGTGACCGAAGCCAGTCAGCCGCAGGCCTGTCAGACCTGTCACATGGGGTTTGACCACCCTCAATGGGAGATGTATTCAGGTTCCAAGCACGGCGTCCGCTTCCTCTTGAAGCAAAACAAGACTCTCCCCGATTCTGTCGCCGCTCCCACCTGCCAGACCTGTCATATGGAGGAAGGAAATCATGAAGTCAGGACCGGCTGGGGCTTTCTGGCCGTGCGCCTGCCGATGCCCCAGGACAAGCAATGGGCGGCAGACAGGGCGACGATTCTCCAGGCACTCGGCGTTCTCGACCCGGCCGGAAACCCGACGGCAAGGCTCGAAGTTGTCAAGGCGGCCGACGTCGCCCGCCTGACCCAGGAAGCCTGGCAAAAAGAGCGGGAGAAAATGATCGGCGTTTGCAACCGCTGTCACAGCGTCAATTTCGCCAAGGCCGAGCTCGAAAAAGGCGACCAGATGATCAGGGAAGCCGATCATCTGATGGCCGAAGCTATCCGCCTCGTGGCCGGACTTTATAAGGATGTCATCCTGAAAAGGCCGGCCAACTATGCTCATCCGTTTCCTGACCTGCTGACCTTCCATGATGCGCCCACCGAAATCGAACAGGAACTTTTCGTCATGTACTTGGAGCATCGGATGCGGTCCTTCCAGGGGACCTTCCACGCCAACCCCGATTACGCCCTCTGGTATGGCTGGAGCGAGATGAGAAGGACACTCAAGAAGATCGAGACGATGGCCGCCGAAATGCGCCGGCAGCCCGAATAATTTGGAAGCGTCTCTTTTTATGTGATTCAATTGGGTGCAGGAAGCTACCCGTTGACCCCCGCGCCCGAGGGGACCAGTCCCGTCGGTCCCCCGTCGGAGAACCCGACATTTGGCAGGGGGTCCGGGGGGATGTTTCCTCCTGGTCGCAGGCCGAAGGCCGAAAAGGGGAGGCAAGGAGCGCAGCGACCGTTGGAAGGGGACTCATAGTCCCCTCCAAGACCTCGGGTCCCCCCTCCGCAATGGGGGCTTCAGGGCAGCCTCCTGCACCCAAAATAAAGATCGCATATTCAGATGCTTTCGAAGAATCACCAGATGTTGAAAATATTTTAGTATTCCTATATTATAAATAGACTTTAACGTAAGAGTCGCGGACGGACGATGAAGGCGTTGCTCCATTTTTTTACTTCGGTCAGGCTGGCCATCGTCCTCTTGATCATCATCATCATCGCTTCCGTTCTCGGGACTCTCATCCCTCAGGGAAGGAGCGCTGAGGAATACATCGTCCGGTATGGCCAGCTCAGCCGGCTTCTCCAGAGGCTCGATTTCACCCGGCTTTACCAGTCTTTCTGGTACATCGGCCTGCTGGCGCTTTTTGGCCTCAACCTCACTATCTGCACGTTGACGCGGCTCTCGCCAAAAATAAAAAGAGCCTTCCGGCCCATGGTTGAGTTCGATCCAAAAAACATCCAGGCCCTGAAGATCAAAGAGAAGTTCAGGCTGGCGCTTAATCCTGGTGCGGCTAAAGAGGCGGTTAGAAAAGAACTGGCGCAACGGGGCTACCGGGTGAGTGAAAGCGAAGGAAAAGGCAGGTTTTCTTTCCTCGCCCGCAAGCGAGTCCTGGGCTGGTTCGGGTCGGACCTCGTCCACCTGGGTCTGTTGATTATTCTGGCCGGGGGGATCACGAGCGGCCTCACCGGTTTTAAGCAAAGCCTTTCTTTTTTCGAAAGCCAGACCTTGCCCGTCCCCGGGGCTGATTTTTTAATCCGTCTGGATAAATTCACTACCGAATTCTACCCCAACGGGAGCGTCAGGGACTGGAAAAGTGAGCTGACCATCATCGAGACCGGCCGGCCTGTCCGGCAAAAGACCGTCGAGGTCAACCATCCGTTGACGTACCAGGGATATGTTTTTTACCAGAGCGGTTACGGCTGGGACTGGAAGAACCCGACGCTCGAGATCTGGGCAAAAAAAAGCAGTGACCCTGCCTATCTCAGGAAGTTGTCTTTGAAGGTCGGAGAAAAATTTGCTCTTAGAGAAGAAGGTCTCCGTGTATCCGCTGTGCGCTTTCTCCCAGATTTTGTCCTTGACGAAAATAGAGAACCGGCGACTCGCTCGCTCGAACCCAACAACCCCGCTACGTTCATCGAGGGGTGGGAAGGGGAAGAGAGAGTCTTCTCCGGCTGGATTTTTGCCAAATTCCCCGATTTTTCGCGCCTCCACGGCGCCAAGGAGACCGATCTCTCCTTCGAGCTCAAGGA
>CAZKBY010000010.1:0-24630 GCA_964550915.1 uncultured Eubacteriales bacterium
GAGATGACCTTGTCTCCGCCCCCGGTCAAACAGCTCTCCTCGATCGCCTTGACAAAGCTGTGCCTGCTCTCAGGAGTCACCTTTTCATAATCGGGGTCGTATTGCCTGAGGTCGACCGTCGCCCGGCCCTGATAGTATTTCGGATCGGGAAGTGTCCGGAACGGGTCTTCGGCCAGCAGCCTGGTGGAGGTGACGGCGTTTCCGATGAAAGTCTCCAAGGATTCAGGCCTCAGATCCGAAGTCGTCTGGCTGGAGTACCTCTTGTTAACGAAGATTTCAACCCGCAATCCTTTTGTCGAAGCTTCTTTGATGTTCTCTGGCTTCCGGTCCCGGTAGCTGATCTCGACGAAACGCTCTCCGCCGATCGCAACACGGCAGTCGTCAGCTCCAGCGGACTTGGCGATCTTGATTGCTCTCTCAGCGAGGTCATACAGTTCTTGCTTCATTGTCTTCCTCCCTCTTCCTCAGCCCTTGACTCCGCCGACGGTCAGCGATTTAACCAGACAGCTCGGCTGGCCGAACCCGACGGGAGCCGCCTGTCCGTCTTTGCCACAGGCTCCAGCTCCGCCCTCGTGGAACTCGAAGTCATTGGCCAGCATGACGATGTTGGAGAGCATCTTGGGACCGTTCCCCATGATGTTGACGTCCTTGATGGGAGCGCCCAAGTTCCCGTTTTCGATCAGCCGCCCCTGTGAAACATAGAAAGCGAAGTCTCCCTCTCCAATCTTCACTTGACCATTGGCCACATCCTGGACGTAGATCCCCTTGCCCGCTGCTTTGATGACATCTTCCGGCCTGGCCTCGCCAGCGAGCATGTAGGTGTTGCGCATGCGCGGAATGACGTAGTGCTGGTAGCTTTCCCGGCGGCCGTTGCCGGTCGGTTTGACGCCGTAAAACCTGGCCGAGATCTTGTCGTGCAGGTAGCCCGTCAGGATGCCCTTATCCACCAGGACGGTCTTCTGGCCCGGCGTCCCTTCGTCATCAAAATTGATGGACCCGGTCAAGCTGGGAACCGTGCCGTCGTCAATGATGTTCACGAACGGCTCGGCGACTTTCTTTCCGATCATCGTGCAGTAGGTCGAAATCTTCTTCCGGTTGAAGTCCGCTTCCATGCCGTGGCCGACGGCTTCGTGGAGCAGGACGCCGGTGACGCCTGGACCGAGGACGACGGGCATCTCGCCCGCCGGAGGTTGGATGGCATCGAAGAGGACGAGCGTGCGGTCAACAGACGTCTGGGCCAGTTTTTCAACGAGCGCTGCGGTGTAGTAGGAGAACTCCCTCCGTCCGCCGAAGTTCCAGCCGGATCGTTCCCGCCGGCCGTTTTTCTCGGCGACAACGGTCGAAACCAAATAGCTCCGCGGCTGAAGGTCTTCAGCCTTGATTCCGTCGCTCGTGACCACGAGAATGCGCTTCTGCTGGTCATGGAAGACAACATTGACCTTTAACACCAAGGGGGACAGCGCGAAGCATTTGTCGTTGACAGACTGGACCAGCGGAAGTTTGGCATCAAGCGGCACGGAAGAAAACAGAGTTTTTACGGGATAGTAGTTTGCCGTTTTTAGTGAAACGAACTCTCCGGCCGGATTTTTTCCCGCGGCGTCGGCGATCGTGGCCGCTGTCGAAGCGGCGGCCAGCATGGACTTTTCGCCGAGCTCCTGGGTGAACCCGTAGCCGACCTGGTCACCTTTGACTGTCCGGATGCCCACGCCCAGAGCCACGTCGCACGCCGCCCGGTTGACTTTCCCGTCCTCAAGAATGAGGAAATTGCTGATCGTGTGCTCGAAGTAAAGGTCAGCGAAATCGCCTCCTTTGGCCAGGGCTCTGGCCAGGACCTTGCGGCAGATGGCTTCGGTGATGCCGAACTCCCGCTCAAAATAGCCGGCGGCTTCGGCCTGAGCAAAGGCGTACCATCCTCTGGGCAAGGTCGCAGGCGCGGCGATCGCCGCTGCGGCTGCGGCTGCGCCGGTTTTAAGAAAAGAACGCCTGGTGATGTGTTTCATAAAAACCTCCCAAGGAAAACTTGGCCTGATAAATCATTTAAAAAACCGTGACTATCGGCAATCCCAATTATACCCTATCTAAAAATGAAAATACGTATAATCTGCTAAAAGGGTTGCAAAAATCCTCGGGAGGCAAACCTGTTTTTGCGTCTGGTTCCTGATTTCCTGGCAATTTGACTGGGCAAGCCATATAAGGCTGGGCTTAACATCCTGGCCATAAAAGACATAAAAAAAGAAAAGTGAAGAGAATAGAAAAATACCTCGTTTAAAGAATATAATGAATGGCGCATGATGTCCCCCGCGTTATTTTCCCCAAGAGGGAGGTAAGAGGATGAAAAGGCGTGATTTTCTAAAGACATTGCCCCTTGCCGCGGCCGGGGCGGCGGGGTTTCCGACGATCGTCCCGGCCTCGGCCCTGGGAAAAACGAATCGCCCAGCACCCTCCAACCGCATCGTCATGGCCGGAATCGGGTTCGGCATGATGGGCTTTCCCAACATGGAGGCCTTCCTGGGCAAGGATGAGGTCCAATGGGTGGCTGTCTGCGACGTTGACCGGAATCATCTGGCTGAGGCTAAAGATATGGTCGACCTGAAATACGGCCACGGCGATTGTGCCGTCTACACCGACTTCAGGGAGCTCAGCCTCCGCCGGGACATCGACGCCGTCTCCATCGCCGTTCCGGACCATTGGCACGCCATCATATCCATCGCCTGCGCCCGGGCTGGGTTCGATATCTACGGCGAGAAGCCGCTCAGCCACAGCCTCCGGGAAGGCCGGGCCATCTGCGAAGCCATCAAGCGCTATGGCCGCGTCTGGCAAACCGGCTCCTGGCAGCGTTCGGTCGAGAATTTCCACCGGGCGGCGGAGCTCGTCTGGAACGGCCGCATCGGCAGAGTCCTCAAGATTGAAGTCGGCCTCCCCTACGGCCATTACGATTTTGCCAAGACCTTCGGCCAGGAGACCATCACGCCGCCGCCGGCCGAGCTCGATTATGATATGTGGCTCGGTCCGGCGCCTTACTGGCCCTACTGCAAGGCGCGCGTTCATATGAACTGGCGCTGGAACATGGATTTCGGCGGCGGGCAGCTCATGGATTGGGTCGGCCATCATGTAGACATCGCCCACTGGGCCATGGGCTGGGATCTCACCGGGCCGGTCGAGGTCGACGGCCGGGGCGAATTTCCGGAACGCGGCATCTACAACAGCCCCACCCGGTATTATGTGACAGCCAAGTACGCTGACGGCACGGCCATGGACATCGCCAGCGGCTACCCTGAAGTCAGAAGCGGCACGCGCTGGATTGGCGAGCGCGGCTGGGTCTGGGTCGACCGCGGCCGGTTCGAGACGCACCCCGCCCACCTTGTGGACGAGGCAATCGGGCCGGATGAAATCCATCTTTACAAAAGCCGTGACCATTACCAGAATTTCCTCCATTGCGTCAAAAGCCGCCGCCTGACTATCGCTCCGTGCGAAGTCGCGCACCGGTCAGCCAGTGTCGGCCACCTGGCCGCTATATCAATTGAGTTAGGCCGCAAAATCCGCTGGGACCCGGCGACCGAGACAATCATCGACGACCCGGAGGCGGAGCGCCTGCTCAGCCGCTCCTACCGAAAGCCCTGGCAGCTTCCGGCGTAAAATGACGGAGGAGATGTCGAGATGAACAAACACGCTTCGACGCAAATCAAGATGAGAATGATAACACAATCGTACGGCCGATGCCTAACCACAGCAATGGTGCTCTGTCTTGTCGCTGGATTCTCCTCCCCCTCCCTTCCGGCTCAAGACGTATCCCAACAGATAAAAACATTGATTGTCACCGGCCAGAATCATCATCACTGGCAGAAGACAAGCGCGGCTCTCGAGCAGATGCTCGAGAACACCGGACTTTTTGACGTTGAGATTGCGGTCAGCCCCCCAGCTGGCGCCCCGATGAAGAACTTCCGTCCTGATTTTTCCGTCGCCAGACTTGTTGTCCTCGACTACAGCGGTGATCCCTGGCCGCGCCAGACCCAAAAGGCCTTCGCCGATTTCGTAAAGAAAGGCGGCGGCGTTGTTGTCTACCACTCGGCCAACAACGCCTTTCCCGACTGGCCGGAGTACAACGAGATTATCGGACTTGCCGGCTGGGGAAAACGCAACGAGAAAGCTGGCCCCTATGTATTCTGGGAGGATGGCCGGGTTGTCAGGGACACACAGCCCGGAATCGCCGGCACCCACACCGACCCGCATTCTTTCCTTATCATCACGCGGGACAGGACACATCCCATAACGGCTGGGCTTCCCGAAAAGTGGATGCACGCTGAAGATGAGCTTTACGGACTACTGCGTGGCCCGGCCAGGAACCTGACCGTTCTCGCCACAGCTCACAGCGATCCCGAGAAAGCAGGAACTGGCCGGGAAGAGCCCGTGCTTTTCACGCTCAGTTATGGCTCCGGACGTGTTTTCCACACCGTGCTCGGCCATGCCGCCGGCGAGGCGCCCTATCCAGCGCTTGAGTGTGTCGGGTTCATCACCACATTTCAACGCGGAGCTGAATGGGCGGCCACCGGCCGGGTGACCCAGAAAATCCCGGGCGATTTCCCGGCCACTGATCGCGCCGTCTCAACGTCGGCAGATGTCCGGCGCTGGCCCGGATACAGGCCGCCTTCACTCGATTCGATCCTCGACAATATGGCCGCTTTTGAGCCCAGCAGAGACGAGGACAAGGTCTACCGGCTCAGAGACTACATCCGGGTTCATCGGCATTCGCCAGAATCAAGACTGGAGTGTGAAGAAAAACTTCTCCATTTCCTGGAATCGGCCGCCACCGCCGCGGCCAAGATGGAAATCTGCCGGCATCTGCGGCTCATCGGCAGCGAGAAATCCACACCGGTGCTGGGAAAAATGCTCCTTGATGATCTGACAACGGACATGGCGCGTTATGCCCTGGAAAAAATCCCTGGCCAGGCGGCAGATGAAGCTCTCCTGAGGGCATTAACTCAAACTCACGGTCAGGCCAGAATCGGCGTCATTTCCTCTCTCGGGCAGCGCAAGTGCGTTTCTGCGGTTGGCGAACTCGGCCGCTTTCTCAACGGGCCGGATAACATCGTTGCGGCCGCGGCCGCTGCAGCCCTGGCAGAAATCGGCGGGCAGGAGGCGACGGGGCTTCTCCTTGAAGCTTTCGATCAAAGCAGCGGTGATTTACGTGAGGTGTTGGCCTCGTCGCTTCTCAGGTGCGCCGAGCAAGCCGCGGGTCTGAACGACCTCGCGCGAGCCTCAGTTCTTTACGAAACAATAATCAACTCTGACCTGCCGCCTGTCTTTCGTCAAGGAGGATTAAAAGGGAAAATCTGTGCCTCCGGAAAGGAGGAAGCTCGCCGGTTGATTCTCGGTGCGCTCGCTTCTGATTCAGCGGACATGCATGAGCCGGCGATTAGCCTCATCCGGGACTTCTTCGATGCCTCCGCTATCAGAGAAATTGCCAGCCTCTTGGCCAACCTTCCCGAACCCAGCCAGGTCCAGCTTCTCCCGGTTCTCGAAGACTACCCGAGCCCGGCCGTGCTCAACGCTATCCTCGAGGCCGCCAAATCAAACTCTTCCTCGGTCCGGACAGCCGCGCTCAAAACTCTGGCCAAAAAAGGGGATGCGTCGATCGTCTCTTTTCTGGTTGAGAGAGCAGCCTCAACTCGAGGCCGGGAGCAAGAAACGGCCCGCGCCGGCCTCTGGTCTCTCTCGGGAAAAAACGTGGACGCGGCGATCCTTCTGCGCCTGCTCGTTGCTTCCGGCGACGCGGTCAAGAATGAGCTCATCCGGGCGATAGGAGAAAGGCATATTCATTCAGGGAAGGCCTTGCTCTTTGAGCAGGTTCGTTCGGCCTCCCCCAAAAGCAGGCGGGAGGCAGCCCGGGCCCTGCGCCAAGTTGTCACCCGACAAGACCTTCCTTCTCTTCTCAATCTTCTCCTTCAAGTGGATGACGAAAGCCTAGCCGAAGAGATGCTGTCAACTGTCGTCATGACCTGCCGGAAAATCCAGGATCAGCCAGAAAGAGCGCAGTTTGTTGAGCAGCTTCTCGAGCCGGGCCCAAAATCAACACGGGAGAGAGTCAAAGATCCTGTGAAGCGTTGTCTTCTCTACCGGCTCCTCGGTCGGATCGGCTCTGACAGTTCCCTCCCCCTCCTTCGCGCCGCCCTTGCTGATGAAAACGCCGAAATCCGGGACGCAGCCGTGAGGATCCTGGCCGACTGGCCGACGCCGACGCCGCGCCACGATCTCTTGTTAATCGCCCGTCATTCATCCAGTCCTGCGCACCAAGTCCTAACTGTGAGGGGCTACGTGAGGATGATCGGCCTGGAAAAATACCAGTCGCCTCAGGGCGCCGTTAGTGCTCTCCAATCGGCTCTTGAGGTGGCGAAGAGGCCAGACGAAATCAAACTCGTCCTGGGCGCTCTGCCTGATTTTGCCTGTCCCGAAGCCCTTAGGCTGGCCGAATCATTTCTTGACGTTGAGGAAGTCAAGGAGGAAGCCAAGGCCGCCGCCAAGGCGATCAAGCAGCAACTCGAGAACCCCTCCAAGGGAAAGCAAGGCTAAAAGAGCCACAGGCAGGCTCAACGGGGCCAGTGCTGACGGTACCAGACGACAAAATTCAACAGTCCCCACAGCTCCCTCCCCCGGTCCAGTCTCTTCTTCAGGTGCTCGGTAATGACTTCCTGGACAAATTGAGGTTGGAGAAATGGGATGACGCGGAGAGTGGACGGAGAAAGATAATCCAACAGCAACTCCCTAAGTTCATGGCAGAACCATTCTGAGTAAGGAAGCTCAAGCCCGATCTTTTTCTTGTGAAGAATTTCTTCCGGCAGATACGGTTTCATCGCCTTTTTCAAAAGGTACTTTAAAGTCAATCGATGAACTTTCGCGCTTCCCCGAAGACCGGCCAGGTATTCGAACAGGTGAAGGTCTGTAAAGGGGACGCGTGCCTCCAGGGAATGGGCCATGGTCATGCGATCGTTCTTGATCATCAGGTCGTCGGGAAGATGATAGAAGCAATCGATGTTGAGGAGCGCATTCAGCTCATCGCCGGTAAAGTTTTGTGCATAATGCTGGGTGAAGAAGCGGTCCGAGTCGCCGAAGCGCTCTCTGAGCTCGAGTCCATTCTCAAAGAGCTGCTCTTTATCCTCCGGGGAAAAGACTTCCCGCCATTTGAAGTGGCTTGCAGCCACGTCGTGCTCTGCTCCCTGGACGAACCGCTTGACCTTGAAATCGAGACTGAGCTTTTCATGGGAGACGGGCAGCCGGCCAGAAAGCTGTCGGAGCAGCTTTCTTGTGAAAACGGGAGCCCGCCTGTAGATTTTTCTGATTTTATAAGCAAGATACGTTTCGTAGCCGGCAAAGACCTCATCGCCGCCCTCTCCCGACAGTAAAACTGTCACGTAGTTTTTAGCCTCCTGGGAGAGCAAGTAAGTCGGGATGGCTGATCCATCAGCGTACGGTTCATCGATGAAGCAGGATTGTTTCTCCAGGTTATCGGCAACGAGCCTCGGCGTGACGGCGACGTGATGATGGATCGTGCCGATTTTGTCGGCGACAACCCGCGCCGACGAAGACTCATCGAACGATTTCTCTACGAAACCGATAGAAAACGTATGAAATTGAGAATCCCCTCTGATCCTGGACATCAGGGCTGCGAGCGTGCTTGAATCAAGGCCTCCCGAAAGCATCACGCCTATAGGCACATCGGAAATAAGCTGGGATCTAACCGAAGATTCTAACAACCCGCGAATGTCCCCGACTGCTTTTGCTGTGTTTTTAGGGACTTCAGACCCATATCTTGGCTTCCAGTACTGCCGATCTGTCCTCGAAAGCCCGTCTCCGCAACGGTATTCCAGCCAGGATCCGGGCCGGACTTCTTTGATCCCTTCGAAAGCCGTTATCTCCCCAGGAACATAATCAAAACTGAAATAGTGATGAAGCGCCTCCAAGCAGGGCTTTTTGTCGAACTCGGGGACAGAAAGAAGCGCTTTTATCTCCGAGGCAAACCAGACGGAATCGTCAATGACGGTGTAGAAAAGCGGTTTGATACCGAACCGGTCGCGGATGAGATAAAGGCTCTTCTGCCGGCTGTCCCAGACGGCCAGGGCAAACATGCCGTTCAGCTCATCGACAAAGTCGATGCCCAGGAGTTCATACATATAAAGGAGCACCTCGGTATCGGTCCGCGACCGGAAAAAAAACCTTTTCGCCAGAGCATACTTTTCTTTTAATTCGAGAAAATTATAGACTTCGCCGTTGTAGGCGATCGAAATCGTGCCCGCTGCGTTCTGCATGGGCTGGCGGCCCTTGATTGTGAGGTCGATGATTTTAAGCCTCCGGTGGCTGACGGCGTAAGGCCCGTCAGCGTAGGAGCCTGCGTCATCAGGACCGCGGTGTCTGAGGCATTCGGAGAGTCTTTCTGTGACGCGGACATCCGCCAGTTTTTGCCGGTCGCCGTTCAACACCCCGACAAAACCGCACATGTTAGTCCCGCAGCTTCATGTTATGGAAAGCATCGAGCCTAGCCAGCCATTCCTCTGGAGTCTTTCCTTGAAGGATGTCCTCGGCGAGAGTGAGCCCGATCTCCATGCTCTGATCGATATTGTTATGGAGAAATAAACCCGGTTTCCCGCTGAAATAGACGAAGGGGAAATAGCGGGCTGAATACAGGAGAAACCCCTTGACAAGTCCTTCCCAGCCGACCCGGTAAACAGGGTAGACTTTGGGAAGGTTGATGATGAAGCTCTTTTCCGTCAGAGCCTTTTGCCGGCCTGTGACGAGACCTGCGCGGCGGAGGCTCGCCAGGCAAAGGTCAAACATTTCTGTGTCTGAAGCCGTCCAGAGATCGTCGTCCTCAGAGCAAGGGACTTCGCAGGTGATGGCTGTCTCGTCCGCCGCTGGCTGCATGGCCGGGTCAAACCTCTTGGGAACAGAAACGCGGCCGAAGACGTACTTCAGCTCCGGGAAATAGAAGGACTCGCCCTCGAGTAAGGGCTCACCCCGGATATGGAGAAAGACAAGCCTCAACCCCCGCCATTTAATCTCCTTGATCTGCTGAAGAACAGGCTCAGGAAGACCGAGCTTCATAAACAACTCATCGAGAGGAATCGTCGAGATCAAGGTGTCGAACTTCACTTTCTGCGGATGATCCGTCCTGAACCGGCAGGTCTTTTCCCCGGGCTGAAGGCTGAGAGAAAAATCCGTCACCCCCGTCACGATTTCACCGCCGCTTTCCCTTACTTTTTGGGCCAGCGACTCCACCAACACGCTGATACCGCCTTTGAGGTAATAGTAAAAATTATCTTTTGACCGGCCGGTATAATGGCTGACCATATCCTTAAGAAAGAGGGTCGGGCTGAGCATGGAGATCCGCTTTTTCACCGCTGTCGTCGAAATCTGCGACGGCTCGCCTCCCCAGACCTTTCTGGCGTATGGCTCGTAAAAGAGCCGGTAGGCCCTCTGCCCGGCCCGGCGCATAAGGTAACTCTCATAATTATCGTTTTCGCTGATGGTGGACTTGTCTTTCAGGCGGGCAACCAGGCGATGTCGGAGAAGAGATACGGCGCAGAGCCCTGATTCGAAAAGCCCCAATCCCCTGAACATCTGGAATGAAGTGATAGGGTAGTCGATATAGGAGTTTCTGAGCCGGAGCTTGCCCGCGCGCTTATTTTTAACGAGTTTATCCCGGCAGATCTCACGGATCAGCCGGAAAGCGGGCTCGGAAGGAGCTTTATGAACCCGGTGGGAGCCAAGGTCGTAGCGGGCGCCGTCTTTCTTGATCGTCCTCAGGAGACCGCCGACTTCTCTCTCTTTTTCCAGGGCCAGAACCTCTCCCGGAAATTCCCGGCTGAGCGCGTAGGCGGTCGTCAGGCCGCTAACGCCGGCTCCGACGATCAAGAAGCGATAGGCAGGTTTTGTCATAAAGGTTACCTATGATATTCTGAAAAGAAGGAAAATTCCAGCCCTCCCCTTTTCCCCGGAATGATCCCGAGCCCAGCCCCAAGCTATTAGCCCGTAATGATCAGGGAAATAAAGAAGCGAGCTTTGCTTGAGGTTAGCATTTCGTCTTGGAGGTCAATAGAGCGGTTTCATTCAGGGCCGGCCGATGGCTTGCGAATGAGTTGCCACAGGGTCCGGCCGAAGAAGAAAAGGCCGCCGTAGAAAACGATCAGGATAAGAGGCTCGACCGGAAGCCGGTACCTCAGGTTGTTTATCCCGCCGGGAGTAAAAAAGATCGAAATGAGAAAATTGTAATGAATCGCTCCTTCGAGGAGACAAACAAAATGAAAAATATCCCCCTTTTTCCGGCTGGCCAAGACGAAGACGGCGGGGATGATCAAGATGAACATGAGGACGGCCAAAAGATGTTGATAAGTCCATTTGTAGAGGTGATAAAAGATGAGCATCGGGGTGAGCAGGAATTTGTTGCGCTCGAAAACCTTTCCGCTGTGAAGCTCGGTCCAGTACCAAGAAAAATCGTAATAATCGGAAGCTGCCCTGGGCAATAACCGCAGATAATCTCCCGGGTTTTCCTTGATCAGCTTGAGGTTGAGGCGGAAGAGTACCCGGGCGATCTCGGCATCCGACATTTTCAAGTCTTCGATCATCCGCCAGGCCGTCCGAAATGGCTGGCCCCTTTCTTGAATGAGGATGTCCGCGTATCTGTCCAGGCCGGCGTCGCTCCCCATCTTGTACTTCCAGTAAAAATGCTGGGTAAAATATCCCAGTTGGAATGGCATAAGCGTGGAAATGCCGAAATAGTCATGCCTGACTTTATTCCGCCAGGACCAAGAAAAGATGCCTGCCATGTTAATGAGAAAAAAAATCGTGAGAGGAACGGCTAATTTCTTAAGCCCGCTCCTGTTTACTTTTTGGCCGAGGTGAACGAGTACGGTTATTCCCGCAAGACAGACGAATAGGGCGGCAAAGCTCGGCCGCGTCAGCACCAAGCAGACAGAAAAAAGGCCGGCCTGATAGGACGCCAATTTTTTCCCGGCCAGAATCTTCTGGTAAAAAAGAAGCGTCAATCCTAAAAGGGTCAAGCTGAGCGTTTCGGTCAGGATGAGAAACTCGAACCCGATGATGAAGTAATCAAGGTTATAGATCAACCCCATGCACACGGCGAATGCTTCGCTCCGGGTGAGCATCTTCGAAAAGGCATAAATCAAATAAGAGTTGATCATCCCTAAGAGAAACATCTGGAAAAAAACAATGGGACGAAGAAAGTCCGGCGTGATCGAAAATAGATCATTGAAAAACTGCGCCATTTCAATAAAAACAGGATAGCCCGGTGTCCGGGCCGGATTCAGGTCAGAAAAAACGAGATAGGTGATGGAATCGATGTGAGCCCGGGCAACGACATCAGGAAAAAGAAAAATCCTCAGAACAAGGGAGGCCGCCAGAAGAAAGAGGAGAGCCCAGCGGCGGCGGATGAAGATCAAGAGCTTGTCTTTAAGAAATCCAGGGCCGCGCCTTTTGCCCATCTCTCTCCGCTTCCCTACAGCGCTCTCCATCCTCCGGTCTGCATAAACTGAATGCCCCGGCGGCGGCCGGGATTTTTCTCGTGAAAAAAATACACGATCAGGGAAGCCCTGAGCTTCTCGGTTTCTTCCCCGATATAATAGGAAACAAGGTTGCCAGAGTCGAAGACGACGGTAAACCCCGGTGTCTCCACCTCGATATCATCGACATAACGGAAAGTCAGGTAATCCTGCCACGTTTCCTCCGGGCCGTGCTGGAGGACAGACACCTGGTAGAATCGTCTATTGAACTGGATCCGGTAGGCGCAGCCTCGATGAAGGGAAAGCTCCCGGTAGGTGAGGATGCGCGTCCAGACCAAGCGGACATTCTTGTTGAGCTGGTAGGCTTCCTTCCTGACTAAATATGTTCCGGCAATAAGGAAGACAACAAGAAGCAGAAGGCCAAAGGCCCAGGCTTTCTTCCTTGAAATCGTTATCATTTAGGGATTTGAGCTCGCGGTTCAGAATTATATCTTCCTGTCGCCTCGGGTGTCAATTTGAACGGAGGTGGTATAATAGCGGGACGAAGGTCATGAGCAAAGCCACCCAGCTAGAAAATGAGGCCGCCGCGCTTTTGGCCAGAATCCGGGGCCTGATGCCGCGAGCCATGCTCAGGGATCGGAAAGCAGCGGCTCAAAGGCTTAACCGTATTTTTTCGAGAGGCCGGAGTGAGGTCCGTCAGAGCGGGGAACGACAGTCAAAGTGGTTGTTAGATGAGCTCAGGGCGCTCGAGAAAAGAGTTGAGAATTCCGTCAGGGAGAAAGAGGAGCGCCTCCGGCAAAGACCTGCCGTCCATTATCCGCCGGCTCTTCCCATAACGGCAAAGGCCCGGGAGATCGTCCGCGCCATCAAGGGCAACCCGGTCGTTATCGTCTCCGGTGAGACCGGTTGCGGCAAGAGCACCCAGCTTCCCAAGATGTGCCTTGAGGCGGGCCGCGGCATCGCCGGCAGAATCGGCTGCACCCAGCCGCGCCGGATTGCCGCTATCACCATCGCCCATCGCATCGCTGAAGAGTTAGGCGAAACGCTCAGCCACTCAGTCGGCTATAAAATCAGGTTTAACGACAAGACTCCTCGCCAGGCCTATATCAAGATCATGACCGACGGTATGCTCTTGGCCGAGACCCAATCCGACCGCTTCCTTTACGAATATGACACGCTCATCATTGATGAGGCCCACGAGCGGAGCCTCAACATCGATTTCCTTTTGGGCATCGTCAGGACCCTCCTCGCCACAAGACCGGAGCTCAGGGTCGTTATAACCTCAGCAACGCTGGATACAGAAAAGTTCTCCCGAGCCTTCAGGGATGCTCCGGTCATCCGGGTTGGCGGCCGCCTGTATCCGGTCGATGTCGAGTATATGCCTGCCGAGTCTCTCTCGAAGAACGCTGACGAATCGGATTATATCGACCTGACTGTCCAGGCCGTCGACCGTCTCAAATCCGGCCATCCAGCCGGCGATATCCTTATCTTCATGCCGACTGAGCAGGACATTCTGGAGACATGCGAACGGCTCGAAGGAAAAAAATACGCCGCGACCATCCTCCCCCTCTACGCCCGGCTCCCGGCATCCCAGCAGGGCCGGGTCTATTCCGTGAGCGGGCCGAAAATCGTCGTGGCCACCAACGTCGCCGAAACCTCGCTCACCATCCCAGGAATCAAGTACGTTGTCGACACGGGCCTGGCCCGCATCTCACAGTATCAGCCAGGGAGCCGCATCAACAGCCTGCCCGTCAGCCTGATTTCGAAAGCCAGCGCCGACCAGCGCAAAGGCCGCTGCGGTCGCGTCCAGGAGGGGCTCTGTGTCCGGCTTTACTCGGAGAAGGATTATGAAGCCAGGCCAGACTTTACCCCGCCCGAGATTCTCCGGTCCAACCTGGCCGAGGTCATCCTGAGGATGATCCATCTTGACCTCGGTTATCCCCTGGACTTTCCTTTCGTCGATAAGCCCCTACCCCGAGCGATCAAAGACGGCTACGAAACGCTCCTTGAGCTTGGAGCTATAACTGGCCAAGCCCGAGATTGCAGGCTGACTGACCTCGGCTGCCGGATGGCCTCGATGCCTCTTGACCCGCGAATCTCCCGGATGCTCCTCCAGGCGGCGGAAGAGGGCTGCCTTCGGGAAGTTGCCATTATCGCCTCCGCCCTGAGCATCCGCGACCCCCGGGAAAGGCCGCCGGAAAAAGCCGGGCTGGCCGACCAGGCCAGGGCTATCTTCTCTCAGCCTGATTCCGACTTCCTTGTCTTCCTTAACATCTGGGACAGCTACCAGGGCACTGGGGGGAGCTTCTTATCTCAGAGCCAGCGGAAGAAATTCTGCCGCGACCATTTCTTGTCTTTCGCCCGGATGCGGGAGTGGGCCTTTGTCCACGATCAGATCATTTCCATCCTAAAGGATCAAAAGATCCCTCTTGGCCGCACCCTGAAGACCGAGATGTCTCCGCCGCTTTATGCGGGCATCCACCGGGCCATCCTGAGTGGCTTTCTCTCCAACATCGCTGTCCACAAGGAGAAAAACATCTACCAGGCCGCCAAAGGCCGCGAGGTCATGATCTTCCCGGGTTCAACTCTGTTTAATAAAACCCGTCCCTGGATCGTGGCGGCGGAGATGGTTCGGACATCAAGGTTGTATGCCCGCACAGCGGCAAAAATCGACCCCGGCTGGCTGGAAGAACTGGGCGGCGACCAGTGCCGCTATTTCTATTCCGAGCCTCGCTGGGATAAAGACCGCGGCGAGGTCAGAGCTAAAGAACGGGTGACGCTTTTCGGTCTCGAAATCGTCACCGGCCGCGACGTGTCATACGGCCCTAAAAAACCCGAGGAAGCCCACAGAATTTTCACCCATGACGCTTTGGTCAAAGGCCAGGTCAAAGATCCGCCCTCCTTCCTCCAGCACAACCTCAGTTTACAGGAAAAGATTCTCAAGATGGAAGATAAGCTCAGGCGCCGGGATATCATGGTGGACGAGCAGGCCATCGCTGACTTTTACTCCCAGCGCTTATCCGGGATATTCGACATCCGCGGCCTGGAAAAACGGCTCAAACAGGCCAAAACCGACGAATTCCTGAGGCTCGACGAAAAGGACCTTCTTCTTGCCTTGCCCAACGAGGAGGAGCTTGCCGGTTTCCCGGATTACCTGGCCTTCGGAGAGCGCAGTTTCCCGATATCTTACAGGTTCGCGCCGGGAGACGCCGACGACGGCGCGACACTCCGCATTCCCTATTCCGATATCGCCGGCATCTCCCCTGATGATTTAGATTGGGCCCTGCCCGGCTATTTCCGGGAAAAAATTGCCGCCTTAGTTAGAGGACTGCCCAAGAATTGCCGAAAGCAGCTTATGCCCGTCTCCGAGACAGTCGACATCATTGTCCGGGAGATGAAAAGAACGGAATCTTCTCTTTTTGAAACCCTGGCCAAGTTTGTCAGAAAAAGATTCCAGGTGGATATTCCAACAGCCGAATGGGCCAAGGCCGAGGTTCCTCCCCATTTGAAGATTCGACTGGCGGTCATAGATGAGCGAGGCCGGGAAGTCGCCGCCAGCCGGAGCCTGGATTGGCTGCGCCGAGAAAGTTCAACCTCTTTTGTGCCAGAAGACTCTCCCGAATGGAAGAAAGCGTGTCTAACCTGGGAAAAAGATGACCTGACTCTCGAAAATTTCCAGCCACTGCCGGAGACTATCCCGATCGGGCCATTCCTTGTTGCCTATCCGGCTCTCAAAGCGACTGAAAGAAGCGTCTGCATCAGGCTTTTCAGGACAAAAGAAGAAGCGTTGGCCTCTCATGTCAGGGGAGTGGCCGCGCTCTTAGAAGCGACGTTTGCCAAGGATATCGAATTCCTGCGCCGGTATCTTAACGTTTTTGAGGAATACGAGAAAGAAGCCCTGTTTTTGGGCGGCAAAGAGGCAGTAGAAAAGGGAATGCTGGAAAATATCAGGAAAGAAATTTTCGAGAAAAACCTCCGCAGCCGGGAGGAGCTCGAAGCCTATGCCGAGACGGTGCTGTGCGGCCTCTTCGAGAAGAGTCACCGTCTGCGCGAAGCGACTTTCGCTATCCTAACGCAGGTCCGGCGAACCCGAGAGGCCATTCGAGCGATCGAGGCGGGCCAACGCTCCGGCCCTGCTTTGTCTGCTCTGGCCGAAGAGATGAGAAAAAGTCTCGACATCCTTGCTCCCAAAAATTTTCTGGCCGTTTGCAGCCTCGGCCGCCTCATCCATGTTCCGCGTTTCCTCAAGGCTCTCGAGATCCGGGCCGAGCGCGCCAGGATCGACCTGGAAAAGGATCGTCGTAAGGCTGAGCAGGTTAGACCGTACATTAAGGCCTTCGAGCGTTTGAAAAAGAAAACGTCGGAAGGGGCCTCACCTGAAAAGAAAGCAGCCATCGAGGAGTTCGGCTGGCTGGTCGAGGAATTCAAGGTCTCTCTTTTCGCGCCGGAGCTTAAAACCTCGGTCCCTATCTCCCCAAAACGGTTGACTATTAAACTCAAGGAAATCGAATCTCTGACTTGATCCAAAGCCCTCCCTCGCCGCGGGGGAGGAGATGGCAAGCGAAAAAATCCCCCTCCAAATCATCCCCAACGGTGATTGAATCCTGCGGCTTCCCTATATATATAAAAATGGAAAAATCAAGGATGAGGGAGGACCTCGGATTGGCAGTGAGGCGTGATATTTTAAAGCCAAGCCCGAGCCTGCAACGCTCGCTGCAAAGCGACGAAACCTTAAGGCTGGCCCTGATCGCCGGGATTTCAACCAGGTTCATTAACCTTCCCACGAAGCAGATCGACGCCGGAATCACCCTGGGCCTCTCGGAAATAGGAAAATTCGCGGGCGCCGACAGGTGTTACATTTACCTGAGAAGCAAGGACAACGGCCAGGCCGCGACTTACACATGGTGCAGAAAAGGAGTCCCGCCCTGGATTCACAACTGGCGAACGTTGCCGGTGGAATCTTTCCCCTGGTGGGCGGACAAACTCAGCCGTTTCGAAGTTGTGGCCATCTCTCGCATCGCCGATCTCCCGGCCAGAGCGCGGGTTAAGAGGGAATTCGTCAGGTCTCACAACATCAAGTCTTTCCTGGCTGTCCCTGTTGAAAAGGCCGGGGCTGTCACCGGATTTCTCGGATTAGACAGTGTCCTGGAGGAAAAAACGTGGCCGTCTTCTCTCCCCTACCTCCTCAAGCTGGCCGGAGAGATTTTCCTCAATGCTTTAGTGCACAAACGGGAAGAGGATATCATCCAGAAGAGGAACGCCCAGATCGAATTGATTCACCGCATTCAGGGTGAAATTCAGGTAAGTGCGGATGTCGAATCTCTCCTGACAGCGGCAGCGGAAAGCATCGGCCAAGCGTTCGGGTTCTATAAAATATCCGTTAACCTCTATGACAAGAACACCGGCGAAATTGTCTATCTTATAGGCTGGAATAAAACCGGCCTTGATATTCCCAGGGGCCACAGGCAAAAGCTCGGCGAAGGACTTATCGGCAAGTCCGCCCTTCTGAGACAGACGATCGTGGCCAACGATGTGTCCAAGGAGCCCGACTACCTTTCCTTTCATCTCACCCAGACGAAGGCAGAACTTGTCATTCCTCTAATTATTCATGACCGGCTGGTCGGCGTGCTCGACCTGCAGGACATCAAAACGGACGTTTTTTCCGAAGACGTTGTTGCCGTCCTTCAATCCCTTTCCCGCTACATTGCTTATGTCATCGAGAGCCGGCAGAAAGAAGAGGCTCTTCAAGAGAGTCTGGAAAAGTACCGGACGATCATCGAGAACATCCAGGAAGGTTATTACGAAGTTGACCTGGCCGGAAACTTCACCTTCTGCAACGACTCTCTCTGCCGGATGCTGGGCTATCCACGGGAAAAAGTTTTAGGGTTAAATAACCGCCAGTATATGGAGGAGGATAGCGCCCGGCGAATCTATTCTGTGTTTAACCAAGTCTTCAGGACGGGCGATCCTGTCAAATGCGTCGAACTCGAGGTCATTACGGGAGACGGGTTGAAGCATCACGCTGAGTTCTCCGTCTCGCTGATGAGAGATCCCAAGAACCAGCCAGTCGGCTTCCGGGGCATCGTCCGCGACATCACCGAACGTAAGAAATCCGAACAAGCCCTCCTCGAAGCAAACGTCCGGCTGAACACGCTTCTCCAGGCCATTCCTGATGTTGTTTACTTCAAGGATGCGGAAGGCCGCAACCTCATCGTCAACAGCGCTTTTGAAAAACTGACCAGCCTCAAAAGGGAAGACGTCGTCGGCAAAAAAGACAGTGAACTCCTCCCCGCCGACCTGGCCGAGTATTGCCGGAAAAGCGACAATAAAGTGATGAGACAGGGCCGGCCACTTCGCCTCGAGGAAGAAAGCTCGGGCCGGAACGGCCAAAAAACTTACTTTGAGACCATCAAGGCTCCCATCTTCGGCCAGAACGGAAAAACAATCGGACTGGTCGGTGTCAGCCGCGACATCACCGAGCGCAAGAAGGCGGAACAGGCTCTCCAGGCCAGTGAAGAGCGTTTTCGCCTCCTTGCCCAGAACGCCCAGGATATCATCTACCGCTACGAATTCATGCCCGAGCCGCGCTTCTCGTATGTCAGCCCTTCAGCTGCTGTCATCACCGGCTACACCCCAGAGGAGCATTATGCTGACCCAAACTTGGGTTTCACGCTCGTCCATCCGGATGACCGCCATCTCCTCCAAGCCGTGTTTGAAGGCCGGACAAAAGCCGAAGAGCCCCTCACCCTGCGCTGGCGACGAAAGGACGGGACTATCATCTGGACAGAGCAGCGCAATGTCCTGATCCACGATAAATCCGGACGCTTGGTCGCCGTCGAAGGGATTGCCCGCGATGTCACAGAGCGCAAGCTGAATGAAGAAAAAATCAAGGCCTCCCTCCAGGAAAAAGAAGTCCTCCTCAAGGAAATTCACCACCGGGTCAAAAACAACCTCCAGGTCATCTCCAGCCTTTTCAACCTCCAGGCCTACAACAGCTCCGACCCGCAACTCTTGAAGATTCTCAGGGAAGGCCAAAACCGCATTCGCTCCATGGCCCTTGTCCACGAAAAGCTCTACCAGTCCAGGGACCTTTCCCGGATCGATTTCTCCGAGTACATCCGCAACCTGTCAGTTTATCTTTTCCACTCCTACCAGGTCGATCCCGGCCGCATCCAGCTGAAACAGGATATCGAGGGTATCCTCCTGGATATCAACACGGCCATCCCCTGCGGATTGATCATGAATGAACTGATATCGAACGCCCTCAAACACGCCTTCCCCGAAGGCCGAAGGGGCGAGATCCACCTTGGCCTTAAACGGCAGGATGAGCAGAAGCTCCTTCTGACAGTTCGAGATGACGGAGTCGGGCTTCCGGAAGACCTGGATATCCAGAAGACCAAGTCTCTGGGCATGCAGATTGTCACGCTCTTGGCCTACCAACTCGACGGCACGATCGAGCTCAGTCGCCAGGCGGGGACCGAATTCAGAATTTCGTTCCAGGAACTCCGCTACCCACCGCGCCTCTAATTCCTTATCTTTAAGAAGCATCTCCTTTTCTTTGATTTGGGCCAAAGTTCATCGGGGCTGGCACAGCGGAGGGGATCCCCGCTCGCCCGGAGCCTCACGGCACCTTCGCCAATCTTATCTTGATTTCCTCCGGGAGCGGAGGCGAGGACGGACGGGGAGGAGCCGTGACAGATTTCTATTCCAGATCTCTGTCATCACAGAAAGGGAGATGATGTCTTTTTTTGAAAAAAACCGGCGACTTCATTATCATATTAGCAACCCGGGGAATTGGCGTCTGATGGCGCCTCCCGGAAAGGAGGTCTGGAGATGATCGAGGGGAAAAAAACCAAAGAAAGAGCAAGCCAGCTCACCTACGGGATGATCGGCGGCGGAAAGGGCGCCTTCATCGGCGATGTCCACCGCAAAGCCGTGGCCATGGACGGCAAGGCGGAGCTCGTCGCCGGCTGTTTTTCTCAATCTTTTGAGAACACGCTTGCCACGGGCGAGGCTTGGGGCATCGCGGATAAATCGCGCCTGTATAAAAATTACCAAGAAATGCTCGCAGCAGAAGGCCGGCGCAAGGACAAGATTGACTTCGTCGTCATCGTCACGCCCAATAATACCCACTATCCGATAGCCCGTCTGGCCATCGAAAACGGCATCCACGTCGTCTGCGACAAACCCCTGACAACGACCGGCCGGGAGGCCGAGGAGCTTGTCCGTCTGGCCAGAGACAAGGGCATCCTCTTCGGCGTAACCTACACCTACACCGGCTACCCGATCGTCAAGCACATGCGGCAGATGGTCCGCACCGGCGACCTGGGAGAAATCCGCTTTGTCAGCGCCGAGTATCCCCAGGAATGGCTGGCCACTCCGCTTGAAAAAACCGGTCAGAAGCAGGCGGCCTGGCGGACCGATCCGAAATATTCGGGCGCCTCCAACTGCGTCGGCGACATCGGCAGCCACATCGAAAACATGGTTACCTACGTGACCGGGCTCGAAATAAAATCGCTGCTGGCCCGGCTTGATATTTTCGTCGAGGGCCGCCGGCTCGACGACAACGCTTCGATCCTGGTCAACTACAAGAGCGGCGCTAAAGGCATGTACTGGAGCTCGCAGATCGCCATCGGCCACGACAACGGGTTGCGCATCCGCGTTTACGGGACCAAGGCTTCGCTCGAGTGGTGCCAGGAAAACCCGAACTACTGCCGGGTTTCATACCTCGACCGGCCAAGCGAGGTCATCTCACGCGGCCGGGATAAAATGTATCCCCAGGCTCAGGCTTACAGCCGGGTTCCCTCCGGGCATCCGGAGGGATATTTCGAGGCCTTTGCCAATATTTACAGCGCCTACCTTGACGCCCTCAGCCAGCGGCTCTCGGGAGGAGCGGTCTTGAGCGCCGACTTCGATTTTCCATCCGTCGAGGAGGGGCTGCGGGGAGTAAAATTTATCGAGAAGTGCGTGGAAAGCTCCCGCAAAGGAGCTGTGTGGGTTGAGTTTTAAAGGAGGGGAAAATGCCAAGACCGGTAACTTTATTCACAGGACAATGGGCCGATTTGCCCTTCGAAGAAATCTGCCGCAAGGCCAGCCGCTGGGGCTATGATGGCCTGGAAATCGCCTGCTGGGGAGATCATATGGAAGTCCGCAAGGCTGCAACAAGCCCGGCTTATGTCCAGAAGAAAAAACAGATTCTCAAGAAATACAACCTTAATTGCTGGGCTATCAGCAGCCACCTGGCTGGCCAGTGCGTCGGCGACAGCGCCGACTCTCGCCTCAACGTTTTCGCCCCGGACCAATTCAAGGGCAAACCAGAAAGAATTCGCAGGTGGGCCGTTGAAGAAATGACGCTCGCTGCCCGGGCAGCCAAAGCCATGGGCTGCTCTGTCGTCAACGGATTCATGGGCTCGCCCATCTGGAAAGCCTGGTATTCTTTCCCGCCGACAACCGAGGAAATGATCGAGGCAGGTTTCGAAAAAATCCTCAAGCTCTGGACTCCCATCTTCGATGAGTTTGACCGCTGCGGCGTGCGGTTTGCCCTGGAGGTCCATCCGACCGAAATCGCTTTCGATCTGTATACGGGCAAGCGGCTTCTTGAGAAGTTCAACTACCGCCCGACGCTCGGGTTCAATTTTGACCCCAGCCATCTCGTTTGGCAGGGCTTAGAGCCCCATCTCTTCATTCGCGAGTTCTCCGACCGCATCTACCATGTCCACATGAAAGACGTGGCCGTCACGCTTGACGGGAAGGCGGGCATCCTGGGGTCTCATCTTCCCTTTGGGGATTCAAGGCGAGGCTGGAACTTCCGTTCCCTCGGCCACGGCGACGTTGATTTCGAGGAGATCATCCGAGAGCTCAACAGCATCAATTACACCGGCCCTCTGTCCGTTGAATGGGAGGACAACGGCATGGACCGAGAATACGGCGCCAAGGAAGCTCACGATTTTGTGCGGTCGATTGATTTCGCGCCCTCAGCCATCGCTTTCGACCGCGACATGAAGACAAAATGATCCCGCCAAAAAAAAAGCCAACCCTCAGTCGGCGCGACTTTCTGAAATCCACGACCTCGGCCAGTCTGGGCCTGGCTCTGGCCAAGGGAAGTCTAATGAAAAGCCCCCCTGACACCGGCCAAAGAGCCGCTCGCCGGCCCTCCGACGACCTCCGTCTCGCCCTCATCGGAGCTGGCGAACAGGGTCGTGTTCTCATGGAGGCCTGTCTTCGCATTCCCGGTCTTCATTTTGCCGCCGTCTGCGATATCTGGGAATACAGCCGTGAATACGCCAAGGGCTATCTCAACAAATACGGCCTGCAGCCCAGGGTTTATGAAGACTACCGGGAGCTTCTGGGAAGCGAGAAAGACCTCGACGCGGCCATCGTGGCCACCCCTGACTGGATGCACGCTGAACAGGCCATTGCCTGTTTGGAGGCAGGGCTTCATGTGTACTGCGAAAAGGAGATGTCTAACTCGCTCGACAAGGCTCGCAGTATGGTCCAGGCTGCCCGGCGCACGGGGAAGCTCCTCCAGATCGGCCATCAGCGCCGGAGCAACCCGCGCTATATCCATGCCTTTGATTTTCTTATCAGGGAGAGACAACTCCTCGGCCGGCTGACCGCAGCTTACGCCCAATGGAACAGGGCCAAGAGCGACATGTTGGGCTGGCCAAAGAAATACACCATCGACTCCGCCATTCTCAATAAGTATGGCTACAGCTCGATGTTAGAGTTCCGCAACTGGCGATGGTTCAAGAAATTCGGCGGCGGCCCGATCGTCGACTTGGGATCGCACCAGATCGACCTCTTTGCCTGGGCCTTTGGCACAAATCCCTCGACTGTCGTGGCCAGCGGCGGCGTTGATTACTACAAGGGACGCGAATGGTTCGACAACGTCATGGCCGTTTTTGAATATGAGACCAAGGACGGAACGGTCCGAGCCCTCTATCAAGTGCAGACAACGACCAAACACGGCGGCTTCTACGAGGTTCTCATGGGCGAAAACGGTTCGCTTGTCATCTCCGAGGTTCCGGAGCGCGGCAACTGGGCCATGCGCGAGGCCCACGCTCCTGAATGGGATTCCCTGGTCAAGGAAGGGCTGCTGCTTTCCGAAAAGCCGCCCATCCAGAAGGTCGACACGCGCAACATCTTTTTGGACGTCAGGATAACGGCCGAGGCCGGCCGCTGGCCGCTGCCGGTCGAGCTCGCCAAGCCTCCCCACCAGCCCCATCTCGAAAATTTCTTTAACGCCATCCGCCACGGCGCTCCGCTGACCTGTCCGGCTGAGCTGGCTTATGAAAGCGCGGTGGCGGTCCTGCGAGTCAATGAAGCCGTCAAATCCCGCCATCTCATCCGGTTCCGGCCCGAGCAGTTCAAAGCATGACATCGCCATCCAAGCCCGAAATTGCCGATAAAATCACTCGACGGGTCCTGTCGCGGTTTACCCCCGGGGCCCCCGAACCGCGCCACCCATCAAGTGCAGGCCTTTCATGATAGTTCTAAGGAAGAGGATGCACTTCAGTTTAAAGCGCAGTTTCTCTGCACAATTTTGGGTTTCAATAAAAATACTAATCGAATTTATAATTCCTCTATTTATAATAAGTTTTGTCTTTTCCGTTAGCCCCGTGCTTTCAGCTGAGGAACAGAGGCAGCAGGCTTGGGATGGAAACCGGACGACCCCGGTTCATCTCATCCCGCTCAAGGACGAGTTTGACCAGCTCATCGTTCCCACCGAACCACACCCGCTCCCCTTCTCTTCTCGTTTCACCTGCGCCCCCTGCCACGACTATGGAGCTATCAGCCAAGGTCTTCATTTCAGAGTCCCCGGCCCGGAGAAATCAGGCCGTCCAGGAGAGCCCTGGGTCTGGGTGGATGAGAAAACAGGGACCCTCCTCCCCCTCTCTCTCCAGGAATGGCCGGGCACATGGCGGCCCGAAGAAGTCGGACTATCAGCCTGGGACTTTACGCTTCTTTTCGGCCGCCACCTGGCCGGCGGTGGCCTGGCCGAGCCAGACGATGCCAACGTCACCCCTGGTTCGCGCTGGAATGTCTCGGGCAGGGTGGAAATCAACTGCTTGGGATGTCATAACGTATCAAGCAGACAAAGCCAGAGCGAATGGGCCAAGCAGATCCTGCGCCAGAATTTCCGCTGGGCGGCCACAGCAGCGGCCGGGCTGGGGGAGGTCGGCGGGATGGCTTCGCGCCTCGGCCCGACCTGGGACATTATCGACGGTCCCAACCCTGATGATACCGAATGGGCTGTCCCTCCTTTTGTCCATTACGACCGCACCCTTTTCGACAGCAAACACCAAGTCTTTGTTGATATCACTCTTAAGCCGTCAGATTCGCGCTGTTTAGCCTGTCATTCGGTGACGCCGGTCGGGCAGAAAAAATATGAATACGACCCCGACGTTCACACGGCAGCAGGTCTCGCCTGCGTGAGCTGTCACCGTCATGACCTCAGTCATGCCATGATCAGGGGTTATGAGGGCGAGGCGAAAGATAATCCGCTCCCCAAAGAGGATGACTTCACCTGTTCCGGCTGCCATCTGGGCGGGGACCCGGCTGGAGGCAAAAAAAAGCTGGCCGGCCGGCTCGCCGCTCCTTTTCCGCGACACAAGGGCTTCCCGGCCGTCCATTTCAAACGCCTCTCCTGCACGGTTTGCCATTCCGGGCCGTGGCCGGAGAAAGAGCTCACCCGCGTCCGCACTTCCCGGGCCAATCGGCTGGCCATCTACGGCATCGCCCGCTGGCAAACAGACCTGCCGGCTGTCCTGCAGCCGGTCTATGTCCGCGATGAGCGGGGTAAGCTTGTGCCCTCCCGCCTGATCTGGCCGGCATTCTGGGCGGAACGAAAGGCCGGAGAGCTTCGGCCACTCCAGCCGGAGAAAGTCCTTGCCTCAGCCGGAACCATCCTCCACCCAGAGCTCGGAGCGGCGAGAATCCTCAACGCTCTGACTCTTGAACTCGAGGCGGACCAAAGAGCCGTGCTCGTCCTCAACGGAAAAATCTATGAGTTGAACCTGGATGGAGGCCTGAGCCTCGGGGAAGGTTGGACTGAAAAGCAGGGGCAGGAGCTCGTCTGGGCCATCCAGAAAGAGGGCGCTGTGGTCCCCCTACTTTCATATTT